>DFYR01000035.1:18650-41260 GCA_002383375.1 Spirochaetaceae bacterium UBA4077 | reverse complement strand
TGGTATTCCTCCTGCTTATCAACGTGGTGATGTTGATAGCTGGCATGTTCCTGGACGCGATTTCAATAACCTATGTCTTTATGCCCATAATCCTGCCAGTCTTGCTGAAGCTGCAGATCGACCCGCTCTTCTTCGGCGTCGTGCTCGTTGTAGCCCTGGCCATCGGGCAGATCACGCCCCCTGTGGCAGTCAACCTCTATGTGACGGCCAATATCATAAAGAGCAATATCAGCAACGAGATGGTGAAATATGTGATTCCGATGGTGATTGTCTCTCTACTCGCACTGCTGGTGATAACCCTCTTCCCCCAGCTCACTCTCTGGCTGCCTGTTGCCTCGGGGCTCTATACGCCACGATTCTGAGCGGAGACAGCTCCATTCAGGAGCCCCAATTGTTCAAAAGGCTGTCCGAGAAAGGCGGACAGCCTTTTTTCAAGTTATCGACTTAATCCTAGGCGACTTTGCGACCTCCGGAGATAGACTTCGGGAGATCGCCTTAGTAGTAAGAATCGTTTTTGGCTTTAGAGCGAATACTGTTTCATCTTCCGGTAGAGGGTGTTGCGGCTTATTCCCAGCATCTTGGCGCAGGCAGATATATTGCCCTCGGCTTCCTTGAGCGCCTTAGCCACCTGGCGCTTCTCCACGCTCTCGAGATCCAGCACCTGGGGCTCAGGCTCGGCGTCGGCCTGGGGCTTGCTCTTTTCCTGCAGCCTTCCCTGTATGCTCGTATAGATATAGTCCGGCAGCTCGCGCATGGTGATTCGATTGTCCCGGGAGATGAGTATCGCCCGCTCGATGACGTTTTCCAGCTCCCGGACATTGCCCGGCCAAGGATACTCCTTGAAAGCTGCCACTACTTCCTTGTCCACCTCGGGAATGACCCTGCCGTGGTGGAGCGAGTTCTTCGTGACGAAATGGGACACCAGCAAGGGAATATCGTCCAGTCTCTCCCGCAAGGGGGGCGGCTGGATGCGAAGCACGTTGAGCCGGTAATACAAATCCTCCCTGAAGGCTCCCTTCTGGATTTCATCCCTCAGTTTTTTATTGGTGGAAGCGATGACCCTGGCGTCTACGGTGATTGTCTTGTTTCCTCCTATCCTGGTGAAGCTCAAATCCTGAAGCACCCTGAGCAGCTTGGCCTGCATGTCCTGGGGCATTTCGCCAATCTCGTCCAGGACTATGGTCCCTCCGTCGGCCTGTTCGAACTTCCCCTGGTAGCCTTCCTTTCTCGCACCGGTGAAGGAACCGGATTCGTAGCCGAAGAGTTCGCTTTCGATGAGCGAGTGCGGAAGGCTAGAACAGTTAACTATGACCAGGGGGCCCGATGCCCTGGTACTGGCCTGATGGATGGCGTGGGCGAACATCTCCTTGCCTGTACCGCTCTCACCTTCGATGAGAACGGGCGCGTCGCTCTGCGCCGCAACGCGGGAGAGATTTATGGCTTCCAAGAACACGGGCTGGTTGCCGATTATGTCCGAGAATGAATATTTCGCCTTGGCCTTGGATGCCTTCGGATGGAGCTTGTTCATGGTCTCCACCAGCCTGAAGGTATCGATGACGCCGATAAGTCTGGATCGTTTGTCTTTAATGACGATAGCCGATTTAATAAAACGGAGCCTGCCCCTGCTCGGACTCTTGATCAATACTTCCTTATCAAGATACCCGCGGCCGCTCTCGAGGACATCGAGGATGACAGGGCGGAAATCGACTATCTTCGTCACATGCTTGCCCTTGGCCGATATTGGGTCCTGGCCGAGAATTTGTGCTCCAATCCTATTAAGATGAACCACGATGCCCTTTGGGTCCAGGATGAGTACTCCGGTGGAAACGGACTCGATAAAGGCCTTGAGGACCGGATGGGTATCAAAGGCGAGAATGCTGCCTTCACCAAAGAGCTCAGGCCCGTTTTCCGCGTCGAGGGTTATCGTGCTATTCAGCCAGGGGATCATACACTGCCTCACTTCGGAACATTTTTCTGTATTCTAGTGTCATATTTTGGAACAGTCAAATTAAAACCTCACTGATACTATAAGAATTTAAATACTCTGCAAAGATACTGTTCCCCCGGCCCCCCGCCCCCGAGCGAAATACACTAATATATTCCCTTTCCATAAAAGAAAAAGAATTGCCTTGACAGAGCGTCCGGTCTCTTGGGCAAGAGCTAGTCCATTCGGCATGATTATTGCATGATAATAATGGGAGGAATCTATGCCGTTTCAAAAACGAGAATTCCCTGATAAATTCGCGGCACTGAGCAAGGAAGACAAAGTAGGTCTCTTGCGAACTATGGTGAGAATCCGCGCTTTCGAGACAAGGGTTGAGGTGCTCTTCCTCAACAGGAGAATCCCCGGCTTCGTGCACCTGTACATAGGCGAGGAAGCCATTGCATCGGGGGTCATGGCTAATCTGTCCAAGAAGGATTGGATAACATCCACCCATAGGGGCCACGGCCACGCGATCGCCAAGGGAGCCCATATAGACAGGATGATGGCCGAACTTTTCGGCAAGACCACGGGCTACTGCAAAGGCAAGGGCGGTTCCATGCACATCGCCGACTTTTCGGTGGGCATGCTGGGAGCTAACGGCGTCGTAGGCGGCGGCTACAATATCGCCGTAGGCGCCGGGATGTCCTCCATGATCAAGAAAACCGACCAGGTGGCCGTCTGCTTCTTCGGCGACGGAGCCTCCAACAGAGGTACCTTCCACGAGGCCATGAACATCGCCTCGGTGTGGAAGCTGCCGGTGATCTTCGTCAATGAGAACAACCAGTGGGCTTCCACAACGCCCACATCCTACGCCACTTCGGCTGTCCATATCGCCGACAGGGCTAAGGGTTACAACATGGAAGGCTACACGGTGGACGGCAACAACGTGATTGAGGTGTACAACGCTGCAGCCGCCCTGGTGGAAGCCGCCAGAAAGGGTAAAGGCCCCGCCCTGTTGGAATGCCTCACCTACCGCATCAAGGGGCACTTCGTGGGAGATCCGGAAAAGTACAGGACCAAGGAAGAAGTGCAGAAGCACTTTATCGAGAACGATCCGATCACCCGCTATGCCGATTGGCTCAAGGGCAAGGGACTGCTGGACGACGCAGCGCTGGCTACCATGAGGGCCGAGGCGGAAAAGGAAGTGGCCGACGGCGAGAAGTTCGCCGAAGACAGCCCCCTGCCCGAGAAGGAGGACGCTTACAACGATCTCTTCTCCTTCTCTCCCAGTGAATTTCCGGAGGTGGTCAAATGAAGACAATCACTTTTTCCCAGGCCACGCTCGAGGCCATGCGCGAAGAAATGCAGCGCGATCCCACCGTTTTCGTCTACGGCGAGGACATCGTGCGCCAGGGTGGCATTTTCGGCCAGTTCAGGGGCTTGCCCGACGAATTCCCCGGCAGGGTACGGGATGTGCCCATCAGTGAGACCATGATTGTCGGCGCAGCCCTAGGCGCGGCGCTTACAGGCACCAGACCGGTGGCCGACATGCACTTTGCCGACTTTATCGGCGTAGCCTTCGACGAGATCGCCAACCAGATAGCCAAGAACCGCTATATGTTCGGTGGCCAAGCAAATATTCCCCTCGTCATCAGGGCACCGGATGGCATCATAAATTCCGCCGCAGCCCAGCACAGCCAGAGCGTGGAAGGCTGGGTGCAGAACATTCCAGGCCTCATCATCGTTGCCCCTTCCAGCCCGGCCACGGCCAAGGGCCTGCTCAAGTCAGCCATACGCCAGAACGACCCTGTGATCTACTTCGAGCACAAGGTTCTCTATCCCCAGAAGGGGCCGGTACCAGAAGAGGAATACCTGACCCCCATCGGCAAGGCCGAGGTGAGAAAGCCGGGCAAGGACGTCACCATCGTTACTTATTCCATCATGGTGCAGAAGTGCGAAGAGGCAGCCATGGAGTTGGAGAAGGAAGGCATCTCGGTGGAAGTGATTGACCTCCTCACCCTCAAGCCCTTCGATATCCAAACCGTCATCGATTCGGTGAAGAAAACCCATCGCTGCGTAGTAGCCCACGAGGCGGTAGTGACCGGCGGCCTAGGCGCGGAGATCGCTTCCCAGGTTCAGGAAAAGGCCTTCTTCTACCTGGACGCCCCAGTCCTGCGGGTAGGCGCTAAGAATCTGCCCATAGCCTTCAGCTCGGTGCTGGAGAAGTTTATCGCGGCCAACCAGGATGATATAAAGAGGGCTGTGCGCAGCGTTCTGTACAGGGAGGGCTAAGCGATGGCGCTCAATATCCAAATGCCCCAACTCGGCCTTACCATGAAGGAAGGACTGATCGCCGAGTGGAAAAAGAAGGTTGGGGATCCAGTATCCAAAGGCGAGGTAATCTTTTCGGTGGAGAATGATAAAGCCACCGTGGATGTGGAAGCCCAGGGCTCAGGCGTCCTGGCTGCCATAAATGTCGAAGAGATGGTGACGGTGCCAGTGGGCACTGTGGTGGGCGTCATCGCCGCGGCCGGAGAAAAGGTCGAGGCTACAGCAGCTAAGGCGCCTGCATCGGTCACTTCTGCTCCGCCAGAAGCCAAGGCTACAGCACCCGAAGCAAAACCGAGCGCTCAGGCTGTAGCCCCATCCCCGGCTAAAACCCCATCACTCAGCCAGAAGGCGCCCCAGGCCGATGGCTTTGTGCTTGCATCGCCATTAGCTCGGCAGACTGCCGAGGCGCTGGGTATAAACCTAGCCGAGGTGAGAGGAACAGGGCCGGAAGGAGCGGTTGTAGGAAGAGACCTGCCCAAGGCCGAACTAGGTTCCATGCCGGCATACGAAAAACCGAAGGCTCCCGAAAGGGCAGCGTCCGAGACGATCCAGCCTGTATCTGAAGAAGGTAAGGTAGTAAAGCTTTCGAAGATTCAGATGATATCAGCCGAACGACTATCCGAAAGCTGGAGAACCATACCTCAGTTCACCCTCTATGACGAGGCTGACGCCGAAGCAATTCTGGAACTTGCAGCCGAGTTCAAGCAGAAGGGAGAGCCTGTCTCGCTGACGGTCATTCTGGCCAAGCTTCTCGCCCATGCAGCCGCGGCCTACCCCTTGGTGAACGGCTCCTGGCTGGGCGATGGTAAGGTGATGAGCTATTCCAAGGTCAATGTCAACATCGCCATGGATACTCCCGAAGGGCTTGTTGTGCCTGTGCTCCGGGATTGCGGAGGCAGGGGTTTTAAGGTTCTTGGCGCCGCTATGAAGGCACTGGCGGAAAAGGCCAAGTCCAAGAGCTTGAGCCCGGCAGACTACGAAGGCGGTACCATAACTCTGTCCAACCTGGGGATGTTCGGCATCAAGCGCTTCAGGGCCATCGTCAATCCGCCCCAGACGGCGATTATCGCGGTGGGAGCCATCAGCGATAGGCTTGTGCCGGGCGAAGAGGAACTGGAAACCTACAGGGCTATCGAGTATAGCATTACTGCAGACCACAGGGTCGTGGACGGAGCCTATGCAGCCCGCTTCATGGCAAGCTTTAAGGCGCTGATCGAGGACCCCTTTCTGCTGCTTATGTAAGACCGAAGGCTAATACAAGGGATGAATCGGTCTAAATGAGGGTGGCCGCGGAGCCTTTCCGGCTCCGCGGCCACCTTTTTTCATTACATCCCTGGGTCAAAACTCAAGCCTTATGAACATTGACGTTGCCCTTAAGCTCGGCTCCTTCCTGAATAGTCAGCTCCTTAGCTTTAATATTTCCTTCGATTAAAGCCTGGGATTTGAGCACTAGCTTTGTTGCCGACTCCAGGTTTCCTGTGACACGGCCGTCTATCTCCACGCGCTCGGCCTTGATATTGCCTTGGACCATGGATTTCGCTTCCAAGACTACCACCGAACTGGAGATGATGTCACCGTCGATACTGCCGCCTTCTACCATAAGGGAACGAAGATTGAGGTTTCCCTCTATCTTGCCTCGCAGGAGAACGTCTCCTTCGCTGAGCACATCGCCCTGCACCGTTCCTTCGATTAGAATATTGGCCTGGGATTGGACGCTTCCTTTTATGACCATATCCTGGGTTATAACCGCTAAAGGTGTCGAAGATTCGGGTTTCCATACAGCCGGGAGGACTCCTCCCGAAAGACCGAAACGGTCGCTAAAGTCCTGGGAACCCTGGGTAAAAACGCCGGGAGAATCCTGTTCTTCCATTTCTTGTGCGCCGGCAGCGGTCTGTTCGTCTTTGTCCTGGTCATTGTCCTGCTTCAGACCTATGAGTTCCTCAACAGCCTTGGAAAAATTTCCGCGTCTTTTCACGTTGATCCTCCTCATCGTCGTCGATGGTAAAGCCTACCCTATGCTCACAGCCAGGGCAAGTCTTTGTCTTTTATCCAATTGAAGAATTCTCCCAGTCCCGGGCACTCTTCAGTTAGGGTAGATAAACATGGGGTTTGACCGAATTGTCCAAGGCTTTGAAGACATATCCTTCCTTGGAGAGAATATCGATGACAGAACCAAGGGCTTCGCCGAGCACCGCCTTATCGTTATCGTGGAAAATGACGAATGCCGGGCCCCAGCAGAGCCTGACACCGTTCACCACATTGTCGATAATGCTCTGGGCGGTGGCATCGGCAATGGCGTCACCGGCGCTTACGTTCCAATCGTAATAGATAAATCCCCGCCTCAAAATTTCCGCCACCATCGACTGGTACTTTTCGAGGTTGAAAATATTTATCGAACCACCTGGAAAGCGGAGGATTGAGGGCGCCTTTCCCGTTTCGGCCTTGATGTACAGATAGTTTCTGTAAAAATCATCCAAGAGGGTTTCGATATCCTCATAGATGACATTGTAGCGGTGCGAATAGCTGTGCATGCCCACAGCATGGCCTTCTTCAGTCATGCGCTTTAGCTGGTTGCTTAAAAGCCGGTTGGATTTTCCATTAATAAAAAAACTGGCTTTTGCTCCTTTTTTCTTGAGAATATCCAGAAGGGCGGCGGTGCCCTCGGAAGGACCGTCGTCGAAGGTGAGAAAGACTGTCTTGTCGCTGACCAGATCGGTGCTGAAGCCGTAGAAGGAGGCTTTAAAATCGGGGTAGAGCATTTGATAGTCCAGGACAGGCGCTTCCCGAATGATGCCGGCAGGCTCCAGCTCCGTGGCGCCCACCGTTACCGCATCATCGGGAAGATATTGTGTCGAATCCAGTCTTTCTTCAAGAGATCTGTTTTTAATCAAGAGGACTATGTTGAAACCAATGGAACACAGAATGATCAAGCCTAAGGCAAGCAGTATGAGGCGTTTGTAAAAGCCTACACTTTTTACGCTCACGATTCTCCCATATCCTCTTCAGGTTCAGATATGAATCGGCCTCCCCATACCTGCCTTGGCGGCTTCCATTACTCCCTCGGACAGCGTTGGATGGATGTGGATCATTTGGGCAAGTTCTTCCAGCGTAAGTTCCGCAAAGCTGGCCAAAAGGATCTCGTGCACGAGTTCGGTAGCTCCCGCTCCCACCACAGAAGCTCCCAGCACTACTCCCGTATCGGGTGCGAATAGAATCTTGACCTGGCCTTCCGGCACCTCGGTGGCCATAGCCTTGCCGATTGCCCTGAAGGGGAAGCGAGCCACCTTGTAGCGGACGCCTAGATCCTGGGCTTTCTTCTCGGAAAGGCCAAAGGATGCCACTTCGGGGTGGCAGTACACGCCGCTGGGGATGGTGTAGGGATTGATCTTCGTCTCCGCCGGAGCCTCGGTTCCAGCAAGAAGTTGGGCTATCCGCTCAGCCGCTATCTCGCCCGACTTGGAAGCCACATGGGCTAGCTGAGGATGGATACAGATATCCCCGATCGCATAGATGCCCTCGACGGATGTTTCGTAGTAGTCTCCGGTTTCGATATAGCCCCGATTCATCCGAATACCTAAGGCTTCCAGGCCGATATTATCCGTGTTGGGAGCCCTGCCGATGGAAACTAGCAGTTTGTCCGAGACTATCTCGGTCTTGGTTCCGTCCTTGAGCTGCACGTGGAGCGTTGTTCCGGCATCGGTCACTTCGGCATTTTCGGCCTTGGCCGAGCAATGGATCGTTACGCCACGGTCGGTAAATGCCTTTTCCACCACAGTGGCCGATTCGGGATCCTCCAGGGGGAGGACCTGGTCCATGAGTTCCACCACGGTTACCTTTGTCCCGAAAGATGAAAGTATGTAGGCGAACTCCATGCCAATAGCCCCGGCGCCGAGAATAGCGATGCTCTTGGGCAGGGTTTCGGAGAGGAGCATACCTGTGGATGACAGTATTTTTTCCTCGTCGATGGCGAAACCTGGCAGATTCCGGGGTCTCGAGCCGGTGGCGAGGATGATAGCTTTTGCCTGTACGAGACTCTGTTCACCGTCTTTTTCCACTAGGATGCTGCGGGAATCCTTCAGACTTCCCTGTCCGAGTACGAGTTCAATCTTGTTTTTCCTGAGCAGATACTGAATGCCCTTGGACAACCGCTCGGCGGCCAGGCGCGAGGCTTTCCATACCGTGCGGAAGTCGAAGCTTGTGGTATCAACACTGGCTCCGCCGGCCTTTAAAAGCGCCAGGCCATCGGAGTAGAGATGGGCGTTGTTGATCAGGGATTTGGATGGGATGCAGCCTAGGTTCAGGCAGACCCCGCCCGGTCTATCCCGCTCGATTATGGCAACCTTAAGCCCCAGCTGAGCAGCCCGAATCGCTGCCACATAACCTCCCGGGCCTGAACCTAAAACGGCGACATCAACACTCTTCTCCTGCATGTTGTATGACTCCTTTCATGTCGTTGCTTTTATTATACAATGTTATTCAATAGAAATCACGCTGCTATGCGGAAATTGTCTCTATTTTTCAGCCTTAACTACAAAATCACCCTGATAAGATTATGTGCGGTAAGGGCAAGATCAGCCAGGAAGGCTGCCCCTGTGGCCCCGTCGATGCTCCGGTGATCGCAGCCCAGGGTGAGCACCAGGGTTTTGGCTACGGAGACTTGGTCGTTTTCATTGACTAAAGACAGGCAGGATTCAGTCCGAATAACCCCGATAGCGCATGTAGAAGAAAAGGGAGGCTGTCATGAGCGCGTGGCCGTAGTCCTCCGCCCCGATCATGTCGATAGCTTCACGCTCCGGAACCAGGAGAATTTCGATTTCCTCGTTCTCGTCCAAAGCCTGGTCGCCTTCCAGATAGCAGCCTTCGGCGATAAAGGCGTGAAAAGTGTTTGTCATGAAGGCGGGATTGGGTGAAAGGTCGCCCAGGGGAAGGATCATTTCAGCCCTGTAGCCGGTTTCTTCCAGCAGCTCTCTGGCTATGGCCAGGACGGGATCCTCGCCTTTGTCGATAATACCCCCAGGAAATTCCACCGATACGCGGCCAGTTCCGTGCCGGTACTGGCGGATCATAACAAATTTTCTACCTTCGGGCGTATCGACCACGGGGATAATGCCTGCCCAGTCGGGAGCGTTGACCAGATAGAAAGCTCCCTGCTTACGTCCATCGCAGGTTTCGCGATCGCTCTCTGAAACGTCGAAGATGCGGCAATCGGCGATTTTCTTGGTATTGGTTTCCCGCCACCAGCAGGGCGTATCCACAGGCTTCCTCCGAATGCGCTTATGATAGCTCGAAACCTTGATGCGGTGAAGGGCGCTTTTAGACCCTATAAGAATGAACAGCCTGAATACTGCTTGTTAGCCTTGTTCGACCAGCCGTTCAAGGAAGCAGAGTCCGGCGCTAAGTTCAGGATGAATCTTTGCAAGCGCTTTTTTTGTCACTTCCCAGGCTGAAGGTGGCAATACCTCTTCGATTATCCTGTAGTTGTAATAGGGACTCTCTTTAAAAACTCCCGTTTTCACAGATTCCCGCAAGATATTCACTGCTGCCTTGATTCTGTCCTCTTCGCCTTTGATGAGGTTCTCGATTTTTGCCTCTTCTTCTTCTAATTTTATTTTTATGGCATTGCATAAGCTTTTATAATCATAGAGCCTGATCCGGGGAATCTCTAAAACCAAGGCAGCGCACTCCAGATACTTGTGGAGCAGGCTTCGTTCGTGTTCCATTTCCTTGGGGAAACTCATGTTTTCAGAAAGCGGGGCGATCGGAAACTCCGGGATCTTGCCGGGTTTTATAAAGTAAGAATAGCCAGAAAGTCGCCCAAAGCTTCGCAGAGTGTCGAGGTAGCCCAATAGACTGAATTCCTTAAGAAAATTCCTGTCGAACTCGAATATCCAGCCCATGCTGATGGAGCTTTTTATGTATGCGGTGAGACTTCCCTCGACTTCTACCTTCCGGTTTCTGCCCAGCCCCCCAATATCCGAGACTATGAGTCGGTGGTAGCCCCGCTTGCGGGCCATCTCGTAGGGGATATTTTCGAAGACTCCCCCGTCCATGTATTTTTTACCTTCGATCACAGGGGACTTAAAACCAGGGAAGGCAGCGCTGGCCATCAAATAGTCCAGAACCCTGCCCTCCTCCATGTCCTCCAGGAACATCTCTATGGGCTTCAGGCTGGAGAGATCTACAGTGACTATGCCTAGATCTTTGCCGGAAGCCCGGATCTTCGATTCGTCGATATGGGCTTCCAGTAGTTTCCGCAAAGGGCTGGTGTCGAGGCCTTGATGGGCGATAAGAGATCGGAATAGTTGGGGTGCGTCCTGAATCGCTTCACGACCCACCGACAGCTTTCCCTTTTCGATAAAGCCTGGTGGAAGGGCGACGATAGAGTCCAGGCTTATCGAATCCACGAAGGATTCGTAGCTGTCCTGTTCATCCTGGGCCAGGAGCCCCGCGACAACTGCCCCGATCGAAGTACCCACAAAGGCCTCGACCTCTATGCCCATCTCCAGCAGAGCCTTCCATACCCCAAGGTGGTAAATCCCCTTGGTACCGCCCCCCGCAAGGACAAGACAGAATCGGTCGTTCCGCCGGCGCATTCGCTGCCCTCCTGAATCGAGATTATCGTCCAGGACCTGGAGAATTCCTAGTATCCCCTGGCTCTCAGCAGCTTTTGCACATCGACGTTGTAGAGGGCATGTTCGATGGTGAAATAAGCCCAGGGGCTGCCCTGATCCAGCCACATGGCAGAGCTGGTGGCCAGAACCGAAGAATTCCCCGCAGGACTGTTCTCGTTTCTGGTAATCCAGAGAATCTTTTTCTTGCCCTCTCCAGCTTCCCTGTAGCGCATGGATTCGAGAAAATCCACTCTGCCCGTCTTCGGATCGAAGCGGACAACGAAGCTTTCCCTTTCCTCGCCATAGGGAACAAAGAGGAGGGCGCTGCTCTCGTCCACAGCCTTCCACTCGACCCTCGGATCGCTGATCCAGAGTGCGGGGAACCAGCCCGCTTCCGCCCAGAGCGCAAGATTTGCGCCCTGGTTGGTGCTCGGATCATCGTGCAGACTTCCTACGGGCGCTTCGAAAAAACTCTTCCCATCAAGGATCCCCTCGTTCACCTTGAATATGGGAATGCCGAACCATGTGGCCTCGATGTAATGCCGATAATTCCATCCCGCCTCGTGGATAAAGACAAAGCGGCAGGGCATCCAGATTCCGAAGGGCTTGATTCTTCCCCTACCGGACAGAACGACAGTCTCAATCTCGGTCGGAGAATATCCGAAGAAGGTTTTATAATAACGCTCCACGGGAGAAGGCAAATTCTGGGGAAGCTGGACCATTCGGGTCTCCATCGCCTTCAGATCTTTTGGCTTGAAGGATGGAGGCTTTACAATAAAACCGATAAACAGAAGAATGATTAATGCGAGGATTCCACAAAGAACAATGAGAAGTTTACTCATTAATTAGTACCGGGAACCTTGTTGAAGTTGACAAGCTATGTGCCAGAACGTAAGCACGTAGTCAGCGTTTGCTTCCAAGGGCATTGGATAGCTTCTCTTTTAGATTACAGCGGTCCATTTAAACAAATGGTTCCCTGGATGGAAATGGCCTGTTGACAAATATCTTTATCCAGGCTTTATCGATCTTCTCCTCATCTATTCCCGCTATCGCTGCATGTGTTGGTACTTTTCTATCGGTCCATTCGCACCATGAGAGGATCAGGATCTCGATGGCGGTTGGAGCAGATGGGATTGGCACAGAATGGGTAAATGAAAGAAGATTTTATGCTGGGACTACGCAGATAAAACCCTTACATGTTTTTTAAGGAGTGAAGAAATCTTTCATTACCTATCAACAAGGTTCCCGGTTCTACCAAAGCATTACGTCAAGCTGCCCTAAAGTTCAGCCCCCGGGGGGGGCAAAGCGGCACCTCGCGTGCATAGGAAAACCCCTGAAATTATCCGCAGCTTAAAAGGTCCTGACTCCTTTTTCTCAATACTTCGTCACTAATATGAAACAGAGTCCAGAACTCTATGCTGCACCGGCCGAGGTCAGGAAAAATTAGCAGCTTAACTGGTCTGAAAAGTAGGGGAGCACTACAGATGCGAGTTGTCCTCCGATCATTAGTATATAATTGACGCGTGCATTTTTAGCTCCTATACTTACATGTTGTTAATGACAGCCAATCGGGACAGCTCTTGTGTCCAGAGGCTCCATTCCAAGTCTGCAGGAGGTTCTCATGAAGCGCGTGGTTAAAGTCACTGTACTCGCCATCGCAGTGCTAGCACTCTCGGTACCGGCATTCGCAAAAGGCAATCTGGTCGTATACTCACCGAACTCGGACGGTGAGATCCAGGGGATCCTGTATCCATTCGGCGAGAAGTACGACATCAAGATCAGCCTTCAATCCATGGGCACCGGCGAGTGCGTCTCAAAGATAACGGCGGAAAAGGCCAACCCTCAGGCCGACGTGATGTTCGGCGGCGTCAATATGGGCGTCTATTTGAATGGAAAAGATCTCTTCCAGCAATATGTCGCCAAAGGCAATGATATCCTTCCAGCGGGCTACCAGAATACGACGGGATACTTTACCAACTACCTGCTCTCCGGGAGCAATCTTCTCGTCAACACCGATCTGGAAAAGAAACTCGGCATCACGATCACAAGCTATGCGGATCTTCTGAACCCCGCTCTCAAAGGCAAGATCGCTTCGGCCGACCCGACTTCCTCCTCGAGCGCATGGGCTCAGCTCTGCAATATTCTCCTTGTCGAAGGCGGCTACGAGAGTCCTCAGGCTTGGACCTATGTCGAGTCGCTGATAAAACAGCTTAGCGGTAAGCTGACTTCGGGCTCATCTGCCGTGTATAAGGGTGTCTACCAGGGTGAGTATGTCGTAGGCCTTACCTATGAAGACCCCTCCGTCGCTCTTCTGGTTGATGGGGCCACCAATGTCAGGGTTGTCTATCCTAAAGAAGGCGCGGTGTGGCTTCCCGCCGCCTCGGCAATCGTCGCCGGTGCCAAGAACCTCGACAATGCCAAGCTCTTCATGGACTATATCATATCCGACGAATGCCAAAAGACGATCGCCGGTTTGACCAATAGGCCGGTCAATCCCAAGTTCCCGAACACCAACAAGTATCTTCAGCCGATTTCGTCGATCAAGGTCGCCTATGAGGATATCCTCTATACCGCGACCAACAAGAAGGCCATACAGAAAAAATGGTCTGAGTTGTGGGCTAAGAACAACTAGATTTTCTTTAGTCTGCTAACGCCGGCCCTGTTCGGGAAAACGACCTCGGACAGGGCCGGTTGACTATTACAGCCGCATTTTCAACGAGGAACCGATATTCATGAGCGTCAATATCAAGATAAAGAACGCCGTTAAGCGATATGGCAAGAGCACGATCATCTCCGGACTTTCTCTGGTAATTAAAGAAGGAGAATTCTTCACGCTCCTTGGCCCATCCGGATGCGGCAAGACGACCTTGCTGCGGATGATCGCCGGCTTCAATTTCATCGAGGGAGGCGATTTTTTCTTCAACGATGAGAGGATCAACATGATAGACCCCGCCAAACGCAACATTGGCATGGTCTTCCAGAACTACGCTATTTTCCCTCATCTTTCCGTCAAGAACAATGTCGCGTTCGGCCTCAAGAACAGGAAATACTCCAAGGATAAAATCGAGACCGAGACGCAGAAATTCCTCGAACTCATGAAGATCGACCAGTACAAGGACAGAATGCCTAACAGGCTTTCGGGCGGTCAGCAGCAGCGTGTCGCGCTTGCCCGCGCCTTGGTCATCCAGCCCGATGTCCTCCTCATGGACGAACCGCTCTCCAATCTCGACGCCAAGCTCCGCGTCGAGATGCGGCAGACGATCAGGGAAATACAAAGACGAGTCGGAATTACCACCGTCTACGTAACGCACGATCAGGAAGAGGCGATGGCCATTTCGGATCGCATCGCGGTCATGAAGGACGGCGTCATCCAGCACATCGGAACGCCCAAGGACCTCTACCAGCGGCCGGCCAACCTTTTCGTGTCGAGCTTCATCGGCAGGACCAATATCCTTGAGGCTGATGCCACCGTAAATGGCTCATTGATGACACTCCATCTCAAGGATGGCTTTACGGTGAGCTTGAGCAATGTCCAACCCGAATTTCGGCAGGACCGCAAGGTCATTGTATCGATACGTCCCGAAGAGTTCATCATTTCGGAAAACAGCGATGAAGGCCTGCGAGCGGTCGTCGATTCGAGCGTCTTCCTGGGTCTTAATACCCATTACTATGTCCACCTCGACTCCGGGCAGGAGGTGGAAATCATACAGGAATCGAAGATCGACGAGATCATACCCGAGAAGCATACGGTTTACCTGAAGGTGAAGGCCGAAAAGATCAACGTGTTCACGGAAGACGGCAGCCGCAACATAGTGAAAGGCGTGAACAACGATAGCGCAAATGGTGGAGAAGCCTGACATGGCTCGAAAAAAACTGTTCGATGCGTGGGCGATCGTCTATCTTGCGATATTCGCCGCTTACCTTCTCTTTCTGATATACCCGATGTATACGATTCTGCAGAACTCCGTGATAGGCGAAAACGGCACATTGAGCCTTGAATGGTTCGCGAAGTTCTTCAGCCAGAAGTATTACTCCCAGACCCTCATCCACAGTTTCAGCGTGACGCTGTGCACGACAGTTCTCTCCCTCGTCATCGGCGTTCCTCTCGCGTACTTTTACAATCTTTACGAGATCAAGGGAAGATCGCTCATCCAGGTGCTCATAATCCTCTGCTCGATGTCGGCTCCCTTCATCGGCGCCTACGCATGGATTCAGCTCCTCGGCAGATCGGGCATCGTCACCAAGTTCTTCCAATCGAGATTAGGCATCACGATCCCCAACATTTACGGCTTCAACGGCATACTGCTGGTGCTCACGCTCCAGCTCTACCCCCTGGTGTTCCTCTATGTGTCAGGCGCCCTTAAGAATATCGACAACTCGCTCCTCGAGGCTTCCGACAACCTGGGATGCACAGGCATCCGGCGCTTCTTCAAGGTGATCATACCTCTCTGCATGCCGACCATTCTGGCTGCCGCCCTCCTCGTCTTCATGAGGGCATTCGCCGATTTCGGCACGCCGCTACTCATCGGAGAAGGGTACCGGGTCTTTCCCGTAGAGATATACACGCAGTTTCTCGGCGAAACCGGGACGAATTACAATTTCGCCGCCGCGATCAGCGTGATCGCCATCGTCATTACGGCTTTCATTTTCCTCGTCCAGAAGATTTTATCGAACCGGTTCGCTTTCACGATGAACGCCCTCAACCCTATAGAACGCAAGAAAGCCAAAGGCATAAAAGGCTTTTTCATGTACTTTTATACCTATGTTATCATCGGCTTGGCATTTCTACCCCAGGTTTACATCGTCTACCAGTCGTTCCAGAACACTTCCGGTAAACTGTTCAGGCCAGGCTATTCGTTCGACAGCTACAAGACCGCCCTCAAGCGGATGGGCGATTCCATACCCAACACGTTCATCATCGGCGGCATCGCTCTCGTCGCCGTGGTATTCCTGGCCATTCTCATTTCATACCTCGTCGTGCGCAGGAGTAACGTAATTACCCAGGCTATCGATACCATGTCCATGCTGCCCTATATCATCCCGGGATCGGTGGTGGGAATCGCACTCGTCATGGCTTTCAATAAAAAGCCGATCATCCTGACAGGCACCATCGGCATCATGGTCATAGCCCTCTGCATACGTCGTCTTCCCTACACGATACGCTCCTCGGTCGCGACGCTTCAGCAGATACCTCTGACTACCGAAGAGGCCGCGATCAGCCTCGGCGCATCCAAGATGAAGACGTTTTTCAAGATCACGGTTCCCATGATGTCCAACGGGATCATCTCAGGAGCCATTCTCAGCTGGGTGACTATCATCACGGAACTCTCTACCGCGATCATTCTATACAACTCCAAGACCGTGACCCTTACCTTGGCGGTCTACACTTTTGTCACCCGCGGCAACTACGGATATGCCGCGGCTCTGGCCACCGTCCTGACCGCGCTCACCGTGATCTCTCTTCTGATCTTTATGAAGGTCTCGAAATCGAAGGAAATAACGTTCTAATGTTTTCCCTGGTCAAGAAGCCGGCAAACTCGCAGGGACGGCTGCAGGAATTGGCGAGCGTTGACGGCGTCATTTTCGATCTTGACGGAACCTTATGGGACGCTTCCGGCTCAGCGGCAAAAGCCTGGAACAGGGCGCTGACTGAATGCGGGTATACGGATCACCTTGTCACTGTCAAGGAATTGCAGGCATTCACGGGAATTGAAATTGAGGTCATTCTGGATGAAAAATTCGCCTTCATGGGGAAAAGGGGAACCCATGAGTTTCTCGAGGTCTATAAAAATATTGAATTGGAGGAAATGGGAAAAGGAGGAGGAGTACTCTATCCGGATGTCGAAAACGTAGTGAAAGCCATGGCTAGATCGAAGAAGCTGTTCATCGTCAGCAATTGCCTCGTTGGCTATATCGAGAACTTTTTTCACCACTCCAGGCTGGAAAAGTACTTCGCGGGATATGAATCGACGGGGAGAACCGGAAAGCCGAAGCATGAGAACATACGGAAGGTGATCAAGGATTATAACGTGCGGAGCGCGCTGTATGTCGGGGATACCCAGAGCGATTTTCGGGAGAGCAGGAAAGCGGGCATTCCTTTCGTATATGCGAGTTACGGATTTGGAAAAATTGAGGAAACAGAATACAGGATAGAACGATTTACCGATCTTCTATTCATAGAATAAGAGCGGCAGCGCCGGGCATGAGCTTTAGTATTAGGACAGTAAATGCAAGAAATAACGTGGACTTGAAGGTCCCCCAATTTCTGGTCACTTTTAAAGTAAGAAAACCAACCTATGATGGTCCATCTTATTTCTTACTCTATTCTGCTTAACCAGGTGGGCTCATTATAATTGAATATAACGATAAGGCTTATATAAAGGACTTTATGCAAAAAAAGGCTTCCGTGTGGAAGCCTTAAAAACCTATAGCAGGGGCAGGACTCGAACCTGCGACCTCCGGGTTATGAGCCCGACGAGCTGCCAACTGCTCTACCCTGCGTCGTGTCGGAAAAATTTACATCAAACTGTAAAAAATGTCAAGGGATGGAAAGCTGTGGAGGGTTGAAGTGCCGACAAGGTTACCGTAGAGTCGACTTGATCCCGGGGGCCGCTGCTCCGTTGCTGACTGAACATGGATGAGGAGGATCGCTAGAGTTTGAACAATCTGCGCAGGTTAGTGCTCTTGGCAACCCTGTGATGGATATAAAGAAGGAAAACCGCTATCGGAAGGAGCGCGATGGCGGTTACGAAAGACCAGCCCAGGTGCAATGGGTTTCCGACAAAAATATCGATGAAGAGTTCAATGCCGAGACAGAGCAGGGCGCAACCTGCTAACACAAAGGCCAGGATATTGAGCCCTTTTCGGCGGGTGTTGCGGGCAAGGAGGCTGATAATGGCGGCGATACCTTCGGCCAGAAGGCAGATAGGCAAGGCCAGGCGCCAGGCCCAGGCGTCTTTGCCTATAAAAAAGCCCAGAACCAGGAGAAAGGCAGGAGGAGCGACTGCGATGAGCAGGACCTGGAGGCGGGGCATTCTGCCGAGAACAAGGAAGGCCGTAGCCCATGCCCAGATGAACATAATAGACGCTAGAGGGTAGAGAGACCAGGAAATCCTCTTCTCCACCAGCAGATTGATGAGTAGAACAGTGACCGAGGTGATCGCCAGGGCTACAGATAGGATTTCCCATGCGGCTTTCTGTTTTTCCATCTTGGTCAGTGTTTCGTCGCTATCGCTTCCAGCAAAGCCGCTACTCTGTTCGCCGCATTCGGGTCGAAGGATCTGCTTTCCGCCTGAGCTAGCGATATCAGCAAATCGAGGATTTTCGGCACCGCAGAGGGGACAGCGCTTAGCTCCGCCTATTTCAACGCCGCAATCGGGGCAAAAGGGCATGGTTCACTCCTCATCCGCACGACAGTATACGCTGACACTCAAACCCAAGTCGCGCAGACGCTTGAAATATAGCTGTTCGAGCTGCCTCGAACGCAGCAGGCTCCCAAAGCTTATTATAAGCTCATCGTTCCAGGACAGCACTGAGGCGTTGGTGAGGGTTGTCGTGCTGGGAGCCGGTGAAAAGACAACTGATTTTATCTGGGGGGCAATGCCCGGAGGAAGGCGTAGGGCTCCAAGATTTGAGATAAAGCCGCTGAGCATTGATTCGCCTAGCGCGGAAAATAGGATCCTCCCGGCGACATCTTTGATGAAAAGCGGGATTGCGCGCACGATGGGATTCCTGGTTCCGCCAGCGTTGCGGGCTATCTGCATGGCGAGAGATTTCGGATCGCCTTCGATTTTCATTCTATGATGAGCGCGCTTAACCAGCTCATCAAAGCTTCTGGCCCCCAGGTCCAGGTTTTCCTTCAGGAGAAAGAAAAGAGAAAAATTCCGATTTGTCTTGGAAACGAAGAACTGTCGCAGGTTGACCGGAATCTCTACAGAAACAAATCGCGCTTTAGGCTTTTTTGTCTGGGAGAACCAGAGGCTCTGGAGGGCGTCGAGGTAGACGGCGCCTAAAAAGCCGGTGAGAGAGACATTTCTTTTCTTGACCTCGCCGAGAATTTCCGAAAGCTTTAGTTTTCCCACGATGATCCGGTACGAACCCTTGGGCAATCGCTCACCTTTTAGGTGCCAGGCCTTGGGATTAGCCTCGGGCGCGGGAAGTGAGCCGGGGAAGTAGCGTTGGTACGCGTCTTCATGTTCTTCGGGCGCCACGGGACTGTCGATGGGGTGGATATCCGAAAACTCACCCTGGCCAAGCTCAGTCCCGGCTTGTATCCCCAGCAAGGCGTAATACCGGACCAGAAGGCTTTTCATAAAGGATATGGCGCCTGAGCCATCGGTGAGGGCGTGGGAGAACTCCCCGGCCAGCCTGTCGCCCTGAACCCTGATCCGAAACATCCTTGTGCCTCGTTTATTGATGTTCCATCCCTGACAAGGACTGCCCTGATCGGAGTAAACCCGGGGGCTGGTCTTGCACTGGTCCAGGTAATACCAGAAGAAGCCGCGTTTGAGGTTTACATTGAAGTAGGGAAAACGGTTGGCGCAGTCGGTGAGTGCCCGGCCCAACACGTCCAGATCGACGGCGGAAGCTAACTGAAATTCGAACCTGAACAGGCCAGTATTGATCGCATTGGTGACGGCGGGCATGATTACGCCTGCGTTGTCCAGGCCGTACCAGGCGCCCGATTCGTCCACACGCTTGGTTTGGATGAACTGGCGGGCTTTGTTCTTGTTCATGCTCAATTATAGGAAGGGAGCGAAGGGCAATGCAAGCATAAGGAGAACCGTGACCAGCAGGGCAGGGATAAAGTCGGCGGTCTTGATTTTCTTTATGTCCAACAGGCCTAATCCAATCATGATCACCAGGGCTCCGCCTATGGCAGTCAGCTCGGAGAGCATGATTTCGGTTATGAAGGGCTTGATCCACACCGAGAGAATCGTCAGGGCTCCTTGGTAGACGAGCACGCTAACGGCGGAAAAAATCACTCCCTTTCCCAAGGCCCCTGCAAAAATCATCGACATGAACCCGTCCAGGATGCTCTTGGTGAAAATAATGGAGTAGTCGCCTTCGGTGCCGGCCTTGAATGAGCCGACTATTGCCATGGCGCCTGAGCAGAAAAGCACCGAGGCATTGAGAAAGCCCAGGGCGAAGCTGGTTCCTTCGGCGCTCCGATCGAAGCGGTTTTTCAGCCTTTCGCCGAACTTCATGATTGAACCCTCGATATTGAGGGCGGTACCTGCCAGTCCGCCGAGGATAAGGGCCAAGGCGAAGGCTAAGAGATGCTGGGTGGTGAGGGCCATCTGTATGCCAATCACCAGGGAGGTGATGCCCGAAGCCGCGAAAATAATCTTCTGATACTGTTCTTTAATACCCTTGCGCAAGAAGAGGCCTACAAGAGAACCCACCACGACGGCTAGAGCGTTTATGAGCGTTGCTATCATTGTTCACCTTCCACCAAGACTGCAGGCATAGAGCCTGCGATTGACCCCAGCCGCGGAAGTATAGCATAATCGCTTTTTATAAGGGGAGTCTATGCAGCACAGATCAATAGTTGGCTCAAAGACCAAGATTAAGGGTACGGCCGGACTCGGCTGCACGATACTACTCGCCCTTTTGCTGGCATTCAGCTCCTGCGCCACCAGACTGGAACCGGTGCCGGAGAACGCCAGCTCGGCGGAGATAATCCAGCGGGCCCAGGAACGATCCGACATCTACGACTGGAAAGGGGCGCAATATTATTACAAAACGCTCCAGGAACGCTTTTCGAACGACCCAAACCTTCTGGCGACGGCGATGTACGAGCTGGCTTTTATCGAATACAAGCAGGGACATAACGAAGCCGCCAGAACAGGCTTTGAGCAGGTGCTCGCCCTCTATGAAAGACCCGAAGGAGCCTCGCTTCCCCAGACCTGGAAGATTCTCACCGAGAAGGTAATGGCGAAACTCCCCAGTCCGAGCACGACCACTACGAGCCTGGCTCCATAGCCGCTAAGTCGGAATCGCTTAAAAAAGGTTACAGAGAGCCTGGTTGCGGTACCTGGGGTGATTTACTTCAGTCTATCTGCAGGTCCTGCGATGAAAGGGCATCGGCTGTTTCCACCCATTCTTCATTAAGCAGCTCTGTTTCCTCTTCGATCTCCGCCAACGAGGCAAGGACTTTCTTCACCCTTTCGCCGTCTGAATAGACTTCAGGCCTGGCCATTTCCTGTTCCAACGCCTTCTTGCATTCGGCCAGGTTCTCAAGCCTGCGAAGGATCTCCTCTTCCCGTTTTTTTAGTTTACGGATGCGGGCCTTTTGAGCCTTTTCTTCTTCCCATGAGAGGCTTGCCCTGGTTTTATTCTCCCCTTCGGATCGAGGAACGATACCGACACCTGCTTGCTGGGCTACTCTGTCACGGGAGACAGAGTGAGCAGAAGCCGATGGTGGGTCGATCTGCGCTTCTTCCACAAGGCTGGCCTTTTTTTCAAGGTAGTAGGAATAGCCGCCGTAATACAGTCTGGGAGTGGTGCCGACTTCCAGTTCGAGCACGAGATCCGCCAGCTCGTCGATAAAGCCTCTGTCGTGGGAGACAAAGAGCACAGTGCCTTCGAATGCTTTCAGTGCTTCCAGAAGGACATCCTTGGAGGTGAGATCCAGGTGGTTTGTCGGCTCGTCCAGCACTAAAAGGTTAGCCGGATGGAGGAGCATTTTTAGAAGGGCGAGCCTGGAGCGCTCTCCGCCGGAGAGCACCGAGACGGATTTTTCCACGTCGTCACCCCTGAAGAGAAAAGCGCCCAATAGGTTCCGGAGCCTGGGCACGAGTTCGTTGGGGCAGACGGTTTCAGCCTCCTGTTCCACAGTGAGTGAGCTTGACATTTTCTCCGCCGAATCCTGGGCGAAGTAGGCTGTCTCGACGCCGGTGCCGAGGACGATGAAACCGGAATAATCCTTGTCTGCGCCGGCGATCATGCGCATGAGGGTGGATTTACCCGCCCCGTTCGGGCCTACAAAAGCGATTTTCCTGCCCCGCTCGACCTCCAGCGAAAGGTCGTCGATTACCTTGAGAGAGCCGTAGGACTTCTTCAGGTTTTCGATGCGTAGGGCAATCTTGCCCGAACGGGGCGCAGGGGGAAATTTGAAGTGTATGTGCTTCATCCCCTCGGGTATTTCGATGGGAACGATTTTTTCCAGCATCTTAATGCGGCTCTGCACCTGGGGAGCCTTGGACTCCTTATAGCGGAAGCGGCGAATGAAATCCTCGATCCGCTGGATTTCCTCCTGCTGTCGTTCCCAGGCGGCGAAGATGGCCTCCAGCTCCCTGGCGCGCCGTTCCTCGTAGGAGCTATAGCTGCCGGGATAGCGGGAAAGCTTGCCGTTGAAAAGCTCGTAGACTTCTCTGACGGTGACGTCCAGGAAAAAACGGTCGTGGGAGACCAGCAGGACCCCTCCCCTGTAGTCGGCGAGGTAGGCTTCCAGCCATCCGCGGGCTTCCAGGTCCAGGTAGTTGGTGGGTTCGTCAAGGAGCATTATGTCCGGGTCTTCCAGGAGGATCTTGGCCAGAGCCAGACGCATCTGCCAGCCGCCGGATAGCTCCTGGGTCTGCCGCTGGAAATCCCCGGGCCTGAATCCAAGGCCCCGCAAAACCTCGGAGATCCGCTCTTCCCTCCTGAAGTACCCTCCAGACTCCACTGCCCTGCCGATATCGTCGAATTCCTCTAAGAATCGGATTGTTTGCCGTTCATCCAGCTCGGAATCCTGCAGACGG
>DFYR01000035.1:17770-18571 GCA_002383375.1 Spirochaetaceae bacterium UBA4077 | reverse complement strand
GTCTTGCCGGCTCCATTGGGTCCGGCTAAGGCTGCCCGGGAGCCCTCCATGAGGTTGAGCGTGGCCGATTTGATTAAATCCCTGTCGCCGAAGGACAGGCTGATATTGCTCAGCTGTACGAAGGCCATTAAGAAAACATTCCTTTTAGTTCGCCGGCCTGATGTCCAGACTCGTGGTCCCGAGTTTTGTCTTGATCAGGCCTGAGGGGCTACCCGGGGGCGATAATTCCAGGGCTGCCAGCTGCAGGCTGCCGCCTCGAAGCTCATAGGCATAATCGCTTCTGCGTCCCGTATCATCAGGATACATCGAAAAGCCGCCATCCCACTGTACTGCCAGTTCTTTAGAGAGTCTCAGGCCAAATGCCACGCTCCCCTTTTGTCCCGATTCACTTTCTTTAGAAGAAGGGGTAAAGCCCGCAGGCAAAAAGAGTGTGTCTTTCCATGAATAGGCACCGCTAGGCCAGAACTCGATGGTTCCGGCGAAGGGCGACGAAAAACGCAGCACTCCCGCAGCATCGGACCTGGCGCCGGCTATCTCTGTTGCCTGGAAAAATTCCCTCAGCGCTGAGCTTCGCCTGGCTTCCTCTCGCCGTATGGCATCCCTGATCGATTCGCTTTCCACAAAGATGAAGCGAACATAGGCATCGGAGCTCGACCAGCCGGCGGCATCATCTGGCTCCTCGGAAGGAAGACTCGAGCCCCACGTGGCTAGGAGGCTGGTGCTTCCTTCAAGTTTTATTCGCAAGTCACTACCCACGAATATGAGCCAGTCTCCGTCCTGCTCAATCGCGCTGTATTTGAA
>DFYR01000035.1:0-17731 GCA_002383375.1 Spirochaetaceae bacterium UBA4077 | reverse complement strand
AAGACAGTATTTGCGGTCCTGGCTTCGGTCTTCGATTCGTCTTCGATTACAGGCGTCTCATCCATGGCTTCATCGAAGCGGGATAGAGCATAGCTGAAAACATATCCCCTTGTTCCGTCCTTGGCTAAGACTTGGTACCAGTCCCCGGGGAGTTTTTCGCCGCCGGTATACACCGCTTCACCTTCGACCTTGGCCAGGGCTTTTACCATTTCCCCTTCCCTCATCCTATATACCCTGCGGGCATTGGCGTTATTCGAGGGAGTCTCTCGCACCGGAAGCCCGTCCCGCTCGGCGATAAAATAAACGGAAGCCAAGTCGCCCAGCTTTTCGGCCGCTTCGAGAGCTCCTCTTTTGCTCCGATGGTATTCGATCTGCCACAGGGGCAGCTCGAAACGCTCATCCTTACCCTCCACTCCAATGACATACTGCTTAGTGATATTGGACTTTAGGTATACAGGGACGACGAGTCCCGAGTTAAGCTCGGTGCCCTTGACCGACCAGAGCACCAGTCCCCAGCCAATGCGGGAGGAGCAGGAAGTGAACAGGCTTAGGCCGGCCAGCAATAGGCAAAAGATGACAGAAATTCGCTTCAAACCTTTACGGGCGGGATATTTAATAGTGTACATTCCGGCGGATTGTACACCTAGAAGCGCTCTGGGGTAAAGGCACGACTGGCGGAACAGCTCCGGCGCAGCTTCGGAGTCGCTCTGGAGCAGCTCCGAACCCTGGAAAATGCCCGGGGATATGGTATCATTGACGTTTGGACCGCAGGAAGGAGCAGGAAGAACCTATGAAGGCCAACGGGCAGAACAGCAGTAGCGAACCAGTCGCGGCGATAGAAATCGGCTCGACCGGCATTCGGCTTCTAATAGCCTCGATCGACGAAACAGGTTCGATTAAGGTACTTGACAGGGCCG
Organism: Spirochaetaceae bacterium UBA4077; assembly: GCA_002383375.1. GTDB lineage: Bacteria > Spirochaetota > Spirochaetia > Treponematales > Rectinemataceae > UBA2256. The sequence goes on along the minus strand of DFYR01000035.1, from coordinate 16,814 downwards.
GCAAGCCCAGCCGCATCGGCCGCGACGTGTTCACCTCCGGAAGCATTGGAAGAGAGGCGATACGAGAGAGCGTAGCGGTGCTGCTTTCGTTCAGGGAGCTCTTGCACGGTTATGGCATCGAGCCTGACAAGACCAAGGTGATCGCCACCAGCGCCCTTAGGGAAGCAGCCAACAGGGACACTTTCCTGGACAGGATCCAGCTGCAGACGGGATTTAAAATTAGGGTTGTGGAGGATATCGAAGAAAACCATCTGATGTATCTGGCGGTGCAGCAGGCCTTGCAGGACGAGCGGAAATTCCTCTCCCGCAGTAATGCGATGATTCTAGAAGTAGGCGGCGGCACGACAGAGATTATGCTGTTAAGGCGCGGCAAGATGGTGTCCAGCCACAGTCTGCATATCGGGACCTTAAGGCTGGAAGAGCAGATGCGGGATGCCGGCGCGTCGAAGCAATATTTGCAGGAGTACCTGGAAAGCAATATCAAGAATGCCTGCGACCTTATGACCGAGGATATGCCGCTTGAAAGCATAAAAGCCTTTATCGTTGTCGGTTCCGACGCAAGACTCGCGGCCTATTACGTGGCGAGCAAAAACTACGAAGGCTACTCGCTGTTGGATCGGGCTGGTTTTATGGCCTTCGCGCAGGCGGCTGCATCGATGTCGGTGGAAGAACTGATCGCCGCTTATCATCTGCCCTGGGCAGAGGCCGAAGGTTTGGGGCCGGGGCTTTTGATAGAATCTCTTTTTCTCGCCAGGACCGGCGCCGAGGAACTTATCGTTCCAAAGGTGTCCATACGGGAAGGACTTCTGCTGGCCGATTCGAGGGGGCTCGATCCAGCGGTGGAGGAGGAGTTGCACCGCCAAATCGTGGCCTCGGCCCAGGCTCTGGGAAAACGATTCCATTATGACGAAGTGCACGCGAACAACGTCGCTTCCCTTAGCGTGAGGCTCTTCGATTCAATAGGCGACGAGCACGGCATGAAGCAGCATGAAAGACTGCTACTGGAAACAGCCGCGATACTGCACGACATAGGCACCTATATCAGGTCATCGGGACATCACCGCCACAGTGAGTATATTGTCTCCAATTCGGAAATTTTCGGGCTCAACAGGAGCGACATCAACATCATATCTAACGTTGTGCGATATCATCGGAGGACCCCGCCTTCGCCAACCCATGTCAATTACATCTCCTTGCCAAGGGAAGACAGAATTACGGTGATAAAGTTGTCCGCCATACTGAGAGTCGCCGACGCGCTGGACAGAAATCATACGGGCAGAATGTACGATGCGCGATTTGAGAAGAACGCCGATCGCTTGATAATACGCTCGGCGCGCAACCTTGATTTTTCTCTTGAACGCCTGTCACTGGCCGACAAGGGCGATCTTTTCGAGGACGTATTCGGCTTGCCGCCGATAATTGTATGAGGAAACCATGAGCAGCCATCCGATGATCAACCGGGAACTGGCCTGGATAGAGTTCAACGCGCGAATCCTGAACGAAGCGACAAAAGACTTTGTGCCCCTACTGGAACGATTGAAGTTTCTGAGCATCGTCTCTTCCAATTTCGACGAATTTTTCATGGTCCGGGTGGCGGGCTTGAAGAACGAGCTGAGCCTAGGCGAAGAGGGAAACGGAGACCTACCTGCAAATAGCCAGAGGATTCAGCCCACACAAAGGGTTCTGGAGGCAGTGGCCGGCAGGGTTCGGGAGCTCGTGACGCTACAGTATTCCTGTTTGACCCAAGAAGTTCTGCCAGGCTTGGCTAAGGCAGGCTTGGAGCTCCTGTCTCCCTCCTCCTGGAGTCCGGGTCTTAAATCCTATCTGGAAGCCTATTTTGTAGAGCAGGTTTTCCCGCTCATAACCCCGGTGCGCTTCGACGAGGATGAAGAGCTGCCTACTATAAGCAACCTACAGATTCACTGCGCATTCGAACTGAGCGACAAGGAAGGAAAACGGCATTACGCCCTTGCCCAAGCGCCGAAAAATTCCAAGCGTTTTATATTCCTTCCCGATGAGGAAGACGAACAGGAGAGAAAATTCCGCTTCGCCCTCCTGGAAGACCTCATCACCAGCTTTGCTTCCAAGCTTTTTCCTGGCTTCTCCGTGGAAGGGTCCCTGGTTTTCAAGGTTACCAGGGACGCCGATACCGGTGTAGACGAAAGCAGGCAGGAGGATTTTTTGAGCGCCATGGAAGAGATTCTGGCGGGAAGACAGAATTCTACCCCTGTACGCTTGAGTTATTCAGGCTCCTCGACGCAGCTTGCAACTCTGTTGCGAAAAAGGCTTCTCTTGGGCGAAACCGACTGTTATCGACTCGACGGTCCTATCGATCTGGCTGGTTTTTACGAGCTGGTAAGCCTGGAGTTAAAGGGAGGAGCCGGCAAGACTTCTCGGCTCAGAGACAAGCCCTGGAAGCCAATCGCCTTGCCCGGCGCAGAGGGCATGAGCATCTGGGAGGAAATCGAAACCAGGGACAGGCTGCTCTTCCTGCCCTATGAATCCTTCGATGCCATTCAGCGTTTCCTGGACGAGGCGGCGGACGATCCTTCTGTCCTGGCGATCAAGATGACTCTCTATCGGACCTCCGGCGATTCTCCCGTGATCAAGGCGTTGATCCGCGCCGCGCGTAACCGCAAGCAGGTCGCCGTGGTAGTGGAATTGAAGGCTCGCTTCGACGAGGAACGGAACATTAGCTGGGCTTCGACACTGGAGCAGGCCGGCGCCATTGTGACCTACGGCGTGGCGAAGCTTAAGGTGCACGCCAAAGCGGCGCTGGTGCTGCGCAGGGCTAAAGACGGTTCCATTCGCAGGTATCTTCACCTGTCCACCGGCAACTACAACGACAAAACGGCGAGGATCTATTCCGACCTATCCTTGTTCACGGCCAATGAGGAGCTGTGCAGTGAGGCTTCGGCCCTTTTCAACATGCTCACCGGCTATTCAACAATCCAGAGCCTGAAGCACCTGGCCGTGGGACCCTTCGACCTCAAGGGCAGGATCCTTGCCCTGATCGAGCGGGAAATCCAGAAGAGCAGTCCCGAATCACAGGGACTTATCGAGATGAAGCTCAACGCTCTTGCCGACCGGGAGGTAATCCAAGCCCTGTACAAGGCGTCGAAGGCCAAGGTGAGGGTGCGTCTCAACGTTCGGGGCGCATGCACGCTTTTGCCGGGTCTTCCAGGCGTCTCCGACATGATCGAAGTCAGAAGCGTCGTTGGCCGCTATCTTGAACACAGCCGCATGCTGCACTTCCGCAACGGAGGTCAGGACGAGGTCTATCTTTCCAGCGCCGACTGCCTTCCAAGGAACCTGGAGCGCCGGGTGGAATTGATGTTCCCCATTCTGGACGAATCCTTGGCAAAGGCGTGCAGAGAGATTTTTTCCATCTATTTCAAGGACAACGAACACTCGTACCGGATGAGATCGGACGGAAGCTGGGAGCCTGTCCAGGCCGAGGAAGGTGAGAAAAATGTCTACGCCCAGGAACTGCTCTATAAACGGATAGAGCGCCTGGCAGAGATCGCCGAGGCTCCTCCGGAGCAGCTTGTGGTGAGGCGCCGCTTTAAAACTGGCTGAGGTTGGGCTGCAACGAGTAGGAAGGAAGCGTTTTAATCAGGCCGAGCGCTTAGTCGCAGCGCTTTATGACTACTGGCAGTGAATCCTGAGCCCTGGCTTTCTGCACCATGACGCCGACGGCCAGGGTGAGCAGGAAGAGAGTGCCAGCCGAAGCCACCGCCGGGGCTTCGCTCGTCCTAGGGAAAAGGATCCTTCCTAATCCATAACCAATAAACAAGGCCAGGAGAGGAAGTCCGAGCACCCAGAAAGCGCCCTTGGCCTGTTCGGTTCCGGACACTTCGATCTCGACGCTGTCACCTTCGGCCAGCTGGATATTCTTAGCGTTCAGAGCCTTGAGGTCGGAGCGGCCGGCTTTGCATGTCCCGTTCATGCAGGACTCGCAACCATCGTGCATAGCTATAGCGACGCGGACGATCCTTCCATCAATTGCTTTGATCGTTCCCGTTTCTCTCATCAATACTCTCCTTGCAGGGAATTCGGAAGCTATCGACAGCTTCTGCCCTGCCTGAATCGGCGATGCGCAGGGCACAGCCCTGGATCTCCAGGCCTAGATTTCCGTCCTGCGCCCATACCCGAAGGGTCGTCATGTATTCCTTGATCTTGGCTTCGGGATTCATGCCCCCTACTGACTGTATGCTGCCGGTGCGGCCGCAGTCGGTGATGGCGGCCGTACCCGCGGGGCTAACCCGCGCATCAGCGGTGAGGGCTTTAGCGTGGCTTCCCAGTACCGCTGAAACACGGCCGTCCAGATATGCGGCCATGGTGAGTTTTTCTGCCGTGGTGGCTGCGTGGAAATCTACCAGAATGGTCTGGCATTCGTTTTTCAGCTTGCCAAGCAGGCGATCGGCGGTCAGGAAGGGATTCTCCGCATGAACCCTGGCAAAGCTCGCCTGGCCGAGGAGCGAAAGCACAGCGAGGTTACCCTGGGGAGTTTTAAAGAATTTCCAGCCTCTTCCGGGATTGTCGTAAGGATAGTTGGCCGGACGTATCACCCAAGCCGCCTTGGGGTAGAATTCTGTCATGTCGGGCTTGTAATAGGCGCAATCACCCACAGTAAGGCAATCCACCCCGAGTTTACGCAGATAGACCGCATGCTGGACACCTAAACCCGCGCCGCCGGTAGCGGAGTCGGCGCAGGCGACGATGAAATCAGGCTTATAGCGGTTCCGCAGCTCCGGCAACCCGCTTTTCAGGGCGAAGACACCGGCCTTGCCCGTTATCTCGCCGATGTAGACTATAGAAAGACTCATTGACCACAATGTACAGAAGATTAGGTCTATTGGGCAATGCGGCTAGTGCAGTGTCTGCGGCGACTCACGCTGCAGTCTCGGCGGTTGAAGCTGCTTTTGTGGAGACTGCAGGCAGCAGAACTAAAGACGGGTCTGCCCATGAAAGCCCGGATTTAATTATTGATCAGTATAGCGCTGGACTTCGTCGAACACGTACTCGAGGGCGACGCCCGCGGCTGAAAACATAGCCTCGCTCTCGGCGCCGTCATGGTAGCGCCGTTCACAGACTACCCGCAGGATGCCGCAGTTGATGATCATCATGGCACAGGCCCGGCAAGGCGTCATCCGGCAGTAGAGAGTCGCGCCCTGGATGGCAGCGCCCCGCTTGGCCGCCTGACAGATGGCATTCTGCTCCGCATGGACTGTCCTGACGCAGTGCTGGGTAACCGAACCGTCTTCGTGGAGCATTTTCTTGAGCTGGTGCCCCACTTCGTCGCAGTGAGGCAGGCCGCTGGGAGCACCAACATAGCCCGTGGCTAGTATCTGATTATCCTTGGCTATGACGCAGCCTGAGCGGCCCCGGTCGCAGGTGGCGCGCTTGGCGATGGCGTTGCAGACTTCCATGAAGTATTCGTCCCAGCTTGGTCGCAGGTATCCTGATTCACTCATGGGGCAATGATGGCTTTTTGAAGCTTGATAGTCAAGTTTAAATGCCTTCTCGGACTTTTCAGATAGGCGATTTTCTGCTATGGTAAGCCCAGTTTTTCTCCGGAGGCGTGCGTGAGAGCTTACAAGAAAGTTGCCATGGGTTTGGCCCTGTTTTTTATCGTCGTCGGCATGGCGTCCTGCCAGAGTGCGGAGCGACCTGAAGGCATGTACGCTATTTTCGAAACCGACAAGGGAGAAATCGTCGCTTCGTTGGAATTCGAAAAAGCGCCCATGACCGTGGGCAATTTCGTAGGACTGGCCGAAGGCAAGCTGGACGCCGCGAAAGGCAAGCCCTTCTATAACGGAACTGTCTTTCACCGGGTGGAGCCGGGTTTTGTAATCCAGGGCGGCGACCCCAAGGGCGACGGGACCGGCGGCCCGGGCTATCGCTTCCCCGATGAATTCTCTCCGGATCTCAAGCATGACGGAGCTGGAATTCTCTCCATGGCCAACGCAGGCCCCAATACCAACGGCAGCCAGTTCTTCATCACCCTGGGGGCAGCATCCTGGCTGGATGGCAAGCACTCGGTCTTCGGCAAGGTGGTGGAAGGACAGGAAATCGCTTCCGCCATTACCGCGGGCGATCAGGTTAAGAGTATAAAAATTGAAAGAGTCGGCACTGCGGCCAAGAACTTCGATGCATCGCAAAAAGCATGGGACGAGCGATTGAGCGCAGGCTACGCGGCCCTGCGCGCCGCCGCCCAGGCCAAACGTCAGGCGGACAGGGAAACCATTCAGAAATCCTGGCCCGAGGCTATCGAAGACGAGTACGGGATATTCCAGAAGGTGGTGCGCAAGGGCTTCGGCGACGTGCCGGCCAAGGGCAATACCGTATCGGTCATCTACAAGGGAATGCTCCTGAACGGTACCGTATTCGATCAGTCGGCGCTTTCGGGAGGTCCACTCACCTTCACTATCGGTACGGGCGAAATAATCGACGGCTGGGACAAGGTAGTCTCATCGATGCGCAAGGGAGAAAAGCGCATCGCAATCATTCCTCCCGAACTCGCCTATGGTTCTTCAGGAATCAGCGGCGTCATACCTGCCGATGCCTTTTTGGTTTTCGAGATGGAGCTCACAGCAATACAGAAATAAGTTTTTTTTCTCTAAACTTTCCAGACTTGGAGCTATTGGAGAATTTTAACATTTCATCGAAATGGCAGATATTTGGATCGCAGTTTGGAGAGATTGGAGAGTTTTAACATTCTTCGATCCATTTTACCGTTCGTTTTCTTTGATAAATATCGAAGTCTCTAGCGTGAAATAAAATCATCCGCCGCTGTCCGGGTAGAATAAAAACTACAGCTGACTATGCGGATGAGAATTAAGCATGCATGGGCCTTAGGCTTTTTGCTCTTTCTCATGTTCGGGACTGCGCCGGAATCGGTGCGAGCCCAAAGCAAAAAAATGAGCCAATCCATAACCATACAGATTGTGGCCTATGTACCTCCGATGCTCCGCTTGGACCTGGACTTCTCCAGGGACGGAAGCCTGCAGCTGAACGGCAGGGTCAGGGGAGAAGAAGCCTCTACAAACGGCAGCCCCCGGAGTTTTTCGCAGAGCACTGCGGGACGCTCTGATTTCGACATCATGTCCAGCGCCACTATACCTATCGGCAATGCTTCGCTCTTCTCCAATCTTCCCGGTTCCTACTCAATCGTCGTCTTCTCTGCCAACGGCGGATACCTGCGTAACATTTCAGAAGAGGGCGACATCCTGATTCCCTATAAACTCATGCTCGGCGACAGGCTCAGCGCCGCCCAGCAGGGGAGCTTCCATTTTGCCCTCAGCGGCAAGGCGGGAACTAACAGTCCGGATTTTCCGGTAGCGCTGAGTTTCGGCGAACTCCGAGCCGTGGAAGGCGATTACTCGGACAATTTGAGCTTTTCCATCATCGCGGGCTGACCGACCACCATAAATTGTCGACATTCCAAATACCCTCCTCATTGGCAGCGGGACGGTATTTTGGTATGTTTTAAACTAAGCTCGGCCAGCGAGCCGGATTCAAGGGAGGTTGGATATGAGTTACAGCATGAAAACGGCGTGGAAGGGTGACATGGCATTTGAGGCGAATCTCGACGGTCACACGATACGTATGGATGCAGCCAAGGACAACGGCGGCCAGGATTCGGGCGCCAGACCTAAGCCTTTGCTTTTGGCGGCACTCACAGGCTGTTCTGGCATGGACGTTATCTCCATATTAAAAAAGATGAGAGAACCCTGTACCTGGTTTGAGCTGAAAATCGACGCAGAGAGCAGCCAGGATCACCCCAAGCGTTATACTGAGATAAAGCTCGTCTACCAATTCAAGAAGAGCGATAATCTCAATCCGAGCAATGTCCAGAAAGCCTGCCAGCTCTCCCAAGAAAAGTACTGCGGCGTAAACGCGATGCTCAGGGACGCGGCGAAAGTCGAATGGGCTATCGAGTATGTTTGAACGAAGTTAGTTCCTCGAAGTTTATTGGAAAGGGAATGGGCTGACTTATCCGCTTGACGATGTTCCTGATTCAGCGCCACCGGGATGGAGGGGATTCTGCGAATTCCGTTTTCCAACAAGGTTCGTGGCACTATTGAAAAAAAGCCTTTCCCCCATTATACTCACGCCCGGTGGCTAATTTTCTAACGAACGGGATAAAACCGCAATTCTTTCAACACTTTTCCCAATGAAATTACCAGCGCTGCCGTTGTACAGCTTGCTAAGCAAAAGGACGCCTTTCGGCGCAGCCTATACTATTGGAATGAGGTGAATGGAGACTATGTCCATAGATATTCACACAATGCGAAACATCGGTATCTCCGCCCATATCGATTCGGGCAAGACTACCCTCTCTGAACGCATACTGTTCTACTGCAGGAAGATCCACGCCATCCACGAGGTGCGGGGCAAGGACGGCGCGGGCGCGTATATGGATTCCATGGATCTGGAGCGCGAACGCGGCATTACCATCCAATCCGCTGCCACCAACGTAACCTGGAAAGGACACCCGATCAACCTTATCGATACGCCGGGACACGTCGACTTCACCATCGAAGTGGAGCGCTCGTTGAGGGTCCTGGACGGTGCCATTCTCGTGCTCTGCGCGGTGGCTGGCGTCCAGTCCCAGTCCATAACCGTCGACAGGCAATTAAAGCGTTACCATGTGCCCCGCCTGGCCTTCATCAACAAGTGCGACCGGACCGGAGCCAATCCCTTCAAGGTTAAGGCGCAGCTTCAGGAAAAGCTCGGACTGAACCCTGTCTTTGTAGCCCTTCCCATCGGCCTGGAGGACAAACTCGAAGGCGTGGTCGATCTGGTACAGATGCGTGCCGTGTATTTCGACGGTCCTTCCGGAGAGGATCTGCGCTACGCCGAAATTCCGGCCCATCTTCAAGCCGACGCGGAGCGCTACCGGGAGGAACTGGTCGAAGCCGCAGCCATGTTCTCCGACGACCTGGCCGAAGCGTACCTAGAGGGCGAATACACAAACGAAATGCTGGTAGCCGCGATCCGAAAGGGCTGCATCGCCGAGAAACTGGTGCCTGTATTTGTCGGTTCTGCATATAAGAACAAGGGCGTTCAGCTTCTTCTGGACGGAGTCACCTCGTACCTTCCCGATCCGACAGAGGTGCACAACTTTGCCCTCAACCTGGACGACGAAGAAAAGGAAGTGGAGCTCGTCCCTGATCCCGCAGCCAAGCCTGTAGCCCTGGGCTTCAAGCTGGAAGACGGACAGTACGGTCAGATCACCTATGTACGCATCTACCAGGGCGAGCTGAAGAAGGGCGACGAGCTTTTAAACACCCGATCGCGCAAGCGCTTTAAAGTGGGTCGGCTGGTGCGCATGCACTCCGATTCCATGGAAGACATCTCCGAAGGTTACTGCGGTGACATCGTGGCGCTTTTCGGCGTCGAATGCGCCTCCGGCGACACCTTCTGCCATCCCGATCTCAACTATGCCATGACCAGCATGTTCATTCCCGAGCCTGTCATCTCCCTGGCCATCGAACCCAAGGACAAGAAGTCCTCGGACCAGATGGGCAAGGCCCTAAATCGCTTTACCAAGGAAGATCCCACCTTCCAGACCTACGTTGACCAAGAATCCAATCAGACCATTATCAAGGGAATGGGGGAGCTTCACCTGGAAGTCTACATCGAGCGCATGCGAAGGGAGTATAAGTGCGAGGTGGAGGTAGGTAGGCCTCAGGTCGCCTACCGCGAGGCTATCACCCAGCGCGCCGACTTCAACTACACCCATAAGAAGCAGACTGGCGGTTCGGGACAGTATGGTCGCGTTGCGGGCTACATGGAGCCCCTGGAAACCGAAAACTACGAGTTCGTCGATATGGTTAAGGGAGGCGCCATCCCCGTCGAGTACATTCCCTCCTGCGACAAGGGCTTCAGGGCGGCTCTGCAGAAGGGCAGCCTGATAGGCTTCCCCATCGTGAATGTGCGCTGCGTGGTCAACGACGGACAGAGCCATCCCGTGGACTCATCCGATATCGCCTTCCAGCTGGCGGCCATCGGCGCATTCAGGGAAGCCTATGACAAGGCCAAGCCCGCCATACTCGAACCAATCATGAAGGTTTCGGTGGAGGGTCCCAACGAATTCCAGGGTAATATCTTCGCATCGCTGAACCAGCGCCGCGGCGTTATCACCTCCAGCACCGAGGACGGCACCTTCTGCCGGGTCGAGGCGGAGGTTCCCCTGGCCGAGATGTTCGGCTATTCCACAGTCATCCGCTCCCTAACCCAGGGCAAGGCTGAGTTCACCATGGAGTTCGAGAAATACGGCAAGGTGCCCACCTCGATCTCAGACCAGCTTAAGAAAGAGTACCAGGAAAAGCGCAAGAAAGATGCTCAGCGCTAGACGATCGAGTCGTTTCAGACGTCAAATGAATTTAGAAATTGGCTCAATTTAGAATAATTTTTTTGCCCGCCTGAGATTATGCGGGTATACTTAGGAAGGAGGGCCCATGCTGAAGGAAGAATTCATATCCAAGAGTCCAGTGCGAGCGCTAGAAAATTCCATAAAGGGTGGCTTGGGACAAGGCAATTTCGGCGTCATAGCATCGCGCAAAGGTATCGGCAAGACATCGGTGCTGGTACAGATAGCCTTGGACAAGCTCATGCAAGGCCAAAAGGTAATCCACGTTTCTTTCAATGCCCATACTAGCTACATCATTTCCTGGTACGAGAATATCTTTGACGAGATTGCCCGACGTAGGAACCTGGAAGACCTGGGAGACCTCAGGGACCAGCTGGTGCGCAATAGGGTTATTATGAACTTTACCCAGGAAGGTGTGAGCGTCGATCAGATAACCAGATCCTTGAAGGCCATGATCGTGGAGGGCGGCTTCGACGCCAAGACTGTTATCGTGGACGGTTTCGATTTCTCTCGGGGCACGATAGAGCGCTTTCAGAAGGTAAGGGCGTTTTTGTCCGAGATGGGACTGGAAGCCTGGTATTCCTGCACCCTTTCGGGAGAGGAACCACTCTGTGACAAGAACAATGTGCCCATACTGCTAAGAGAACTTTTACCCCTAATTTCGGTGCTCATAGTCATGGAGCCGGCACGGGATTATATCCACTTCAAGGTGGTCAAAGATCACGATGTGCTTAATCCCAGAGATCTTAACCTCAAGTTGGATACAAAATCGCTCTTGATAGCAGAAAATTGAATATACTGCCTGCCAGGCAACCGGACATAGGGTAGATATAAGCCGCCTGCGGAATTTTTGCAGGCGGCTTTATTTTTTCCCAGGGATAAACTCGAAGGAGTCGATAGTGACCTCGGTGAGGCCGCGGCCCGAGGGCGGCATATCCCCCTTGGCCAGATAGAGGTTCATGTGCACGTTGGGGCTGGGCTTCGGCACTACCTTGGGATCGGCGAAGCTCCAGGCGGCTATGATGTCCGTGGAGCCGTCCTCGGGCCGCGGCCCGTAGCCCTTCCAGGATAAGAAATCGATCTTCCCCTCTGTCCAGGTAAAACTATAGCTCGCCGGTTCCTTTATCTGGGAAATGTCGAAAGCAAAAAGCTGGCCAGGACTCTGATAGGGCTGGATCACATATTGACCCAGCACAGGAGCATTCTTGACTCCCCAGGCTGAAAACTCAATATCTATCTCCCTATGATTGTAGGCAGCCCCACCGGAATAGGTAAAGAGTCCCAGCACCACGTTAGGATCTAGTTCTCTCGGCGCTGTACGCACGCGAAAAATATACTCTCCGTAGCCTGTCCGCTGTTGTGTAGTCAATTCGGCAGCGTACCAAGTGCCTTCCTTTTGAAAAATCCGAAGGGTGACCGAACCGTCCTGATTGAGCAGGACACCGAGGTCCTTGCCTCCGAAAGTATTATTTCCCGGTCCTTCGGGTTTTACGGTTTGCCTGACGGTCCATTGCCTGCCGGAAAAACTAATGCTCTGCCTCGACAAGGTTGTCTGAGCTTCCAAGGCGCTCCCCGCCGCTATAGCGAAATAAAAGCCTAATAAGGCCAACGATGTTTTCAAACAATCCCCCTGGCTGTCTGCATGCCGCTTTACACCAATAAAAAGACTAACGTTGTATCGCTCAAAGCTTCTCTTATAGGAAGCCATGCAGTTGACGATAGCACGGTATTCAAGACAGCTTCCTTTTTCTCGCCTTTAAGCAGGACGATGCTGCATAGGCTCGCCCTTAGGAGCTGGGCGCTCATGGACATTCGCAGCCTTGGTTCTGACGGCGCCAGGGTTGGAATACAGAGCGGATTGGGCTTTCTTTCTTGGGTATCCTCTCGGGAAAAGAGCCCCGCCGTATGACCGTCTTCGCCCATCCCCAGGATGGCGAGGTCGAAGGTAGGAGCCTCTCCCATACAGCGGCGCAATTCTTCCGAATAGGCGCTGCTGGCACTGTTCCTGTCACCCTCCGGCCATAGGTGCAAAACGGGGGGATTTTTCCATTCGGAGCCCTCTCCCAGGATCGTCTGAACTAACCGACCGTTGCGATGAGGACTGTCCGCAGGCACTTCTCTTTCGTCCCCAACCCAGCAATGAATCTCCAGGCGATCTGATAGTTCCGAAGAATCCTGATCGGCAGCCAGAGCCTTATACAGTGCTCCGGGAGTGCTGCCACCCGAAAGATTCATGTGAAACCTACCCTGCCCACGCCCGATAGCGTTTCGAAGAAGAGCGCGCAGCTCTGCAAGGCTTGCGTCTATCCATGAGTCCTCGTCAGAAAAACGCAGAACCTCGAGACTCATGCAGGGATCTCTGGTATTGGGGAACCGGCGGGATAGAAGAGCAAGCCTCCCTTATCGAGCGGAGCACCTGGATCGGTTTTTGCCCAGGCTAACTCCAGGGCATCCACAATACGCCAGGCTTGCTGGGACTCGTCGGCGCGGATGAAGAGGGTGGAGTCGCCAGCCAGGGCGTCGGCAATCAGCCGCTCGTACGCCTCTGGGAGGTAGTCGCTCACTTCTTTAAAGGAAAAGCGCAGTTCGCTGGCCTTTATGGCGGACATGCCGGGTATCTTTGCGTTGAAACGCAGCCAGACGCCTTCATTGGGCTGAATCTGGATTGTCAGTGTGTTATTGATGAGGTTTTCGCCGCACTGGGCAGTAAAGAGAGCAGCCGGCGGTTTTTTAAAATGAATAACTATCTGGCTGAACTTGGATGCGAAGGCCTTGCCTGTCCTCAAGCGGATAGGCACGCCGGCGAAGCGCCAATTATCCAGCTCAAGAGTCAATGACACATAGGTTTCAGTGCTGGAATCGGGTCTTACCCTTGTCTCTTCCCTATAGCCGGGAAGGCTCTGGCCTTGGGCATCGACTCCTCTGACATACTGGCCGCGCAGAGATCGGCCTAACAGAGAATCAGGGTTGTAGGATGCGATGGACTGCAGCACCTTGACCTTTTCGTTATGGATATTCTCTGGATCGAGGTTTGCCGGAGGTTCCATGGTGGCCAGGCACATGAGCTGAATGAGATGATTTTGCAACATGTCCCGGGCGGCGCCGGCGGAGTCGTAATAGCCTCCCCTGTCGCCTATGCCCACGGTTTCGAATACCGAGATGTCGATTGCCTCTATATGATGCCTATTCCAGATTGGCTCGAAAACCGAATTGGCGAAACGGAGATAAAGTAGGTTTTGAACCGTTTCCTTGCCAAGGTAGTGGTCGATCCGGTAGATATCCCGTTCCGAAAAGCTGTGCTGCAGCACTGCGGTAAGGGCTTTGGCGCTTTCTCCATCCCGGCCGTAGGGTTTTTCCACAACCATGCGCCTCCAGCCCTGTTTAGAAGCCGGTTTTACACCCGCAGCAACGCGCTGCCCTCCCCGGTCGCGACGGGAACCCAAGCCGACCTCGCCCAGTCTGTCCGAGATGCTGCCGAAATGCTCAGGACCTACCGCCAAATAGAAGAGTATATTCTTTGGTATGGCATCGATTCCCTTAAAAAAACCTTTCTCCCGGCCGGACAATACATCAGCCAGCCTGACATAGCCTTCGGCTTCGTTTAGGTCTGAACGCAGGTAAAAAATCCTGGAGGAAAATTTCTTCCACTGCTCTTCATTAAACGCCGCAGCCCTGGCAAAGGAAGCGCAGCCCTGGCGCAGCCCCTCCCGAAATTTCTTGTGATCCAGATCCTTGCGCGCAAAGCCGATCATCAAAAGTTCCTCGGGCAGGATTCCCTCTAAAAAAAGATCGAAGAGCGCCGGAAAGATTTTCCTGTGGGATAGATCGCCTGTGGCGCCGAAAACCACAAAGACCGCCGCCTCGGGGCTAAAGCCGCCTGAGTCCAGGCTACACACAGGATACTGTTCACTCCTTAGCTGCAGCATTCCCGTCCTCCTTTCCTGGATACCAGTGGAACCACTGCTCCTCCGCCCCGTTGAATAGACGATGAACAGAAGCGGGATCAAGACCGAAGATTTCGCTGAAGTCCTCCCTGTCGGTGATGAAGCCCATATTCCATCCGGCCTCTCTGAATCTGTCTCTCATTGGGGCTAAATCGGTGTAGAGCAAAAGAGATTCCTCTTCGCTGCCCAGGCGTTTGCCGTAGGGAGGGTTCGCGAGCAAATACCCCCGTTCGCCAAAGGGCTCCAGATCCTGGGCTTTTTTGCAGCTGAACTCGATCCACTCCTGGACGCCAGCATCGGCTGCGTTGGCCTTCGCAGTCTCAATAGCACTCGGATCTATATCTGAAGCCCTAATGTCCACTTCTACGTCGTTCCGTATACGAGCTTCAAATTCTTCTCGCACGGCGTAAACTTGTTTAGGCGACATAGCCGGCATGGCTTCGAAGGCGAATCGACGGGTAAGTCCTGGGGCAAAGTCCAGGGCGTAGAGTGCGGCTTCTATGGCTATGCTCCCCGAACCGCAGAAGGGGTCCAGGAGGCTGTATTTTCTGTTCCAGCCTGAAAAGAATAAAAGTGAAGCGGCAATCGTCTCTTTGAGCGGAGCCTGGACGGTTCTTTTTCTATACCCGCGCTTATGCAGGGGGTCTCCGGAAGTATCGATGCCAACCCAGCATTCGTCTTTGTCCAGATAAATCCGCACGCCCACCGTATTTCCGGTCTCGGGCATGTTTCGCATACCGAAGCTTTCCATGAGCCGGGAATAGGCGGCCTTTTGGCCCATAGCCTGGAGGCTGGCCTGAGATGCAAGCCTTGAATCCTTGCTGCGCACCCGCTCGATATGGAGTTTGGAATCTTTAAAACAGCAGAGTTCCCAGGGTAGGGATGCCATGCCTTCGAAATAGGCGTCGAAGTCTGGGGCAGAAAAGCGTCCAAGCTCTAAAAGCACCCGTTCGGCTGTGCGAAGCCCGATATTAGCCCTGGCTAAATCAATGGCGAGTTTTTCGCTGGAAAGCTCAAAGCTCAGCCTTCCCGGCCGGCGATCCAGCGGTTTCAACCCAAGCCTTATAAGCTCTTGGGCGGTGATTTTCTCCAATCCTACGGCGCAGAGGGCAATGCCCTTGAATGCTGTTCCCATGGCCATAAGTATGGACAAGAAACTCGACTTACACAAGGATGGCCTGCCTTTGCAACAGACTCGATCCGGATTGACCAGGGGCCGCCAGAGGTTCTATTGTTCCTCCATGCCTATGCAGAAAGCCAATTCCAAATCCTTCGCCCATGCCTTTAAAGCCAGCATTCCTGTGCTATTAGGCTATGTGACCATTGGTTTTGGCTTTGGCCTTCTTGCGGTCAACAAGGGCTACCCTGTCTGGCTAGCCCTGTTTATGAGCATTTTTGTATTTGCCGGAGCGGCTCAGTACATCGGTATCAGCCTTTTTGCCGCAGGCGCGACTGTAGCCCAGATCATTCTCGTCACCTTGGTGGCTAATATCCGCCACGCCGCCTATGGCCTTTCCCTTATATCCAGTTTCGGCGCTCACCCAAAGATAAAGCCCTACCTCATTTTCGCCCTTACCGATGAGACGTATGCGCTTTTAAGCTCTTCCACCCCTGAGGAAAAGACCGACGGTCGCTTCCTACTTACAGTATCCGCGCTGAACCAGTTCTACTGGGTACTCGGAACAGCCCTGGGGGCATTGGCCGGCTCCCTTATCCCCGCCCAGATCCAGGGGCTCGATTTCGCCCTCAATGCGCTGTTTATCGTGCTGGCGGTGGAGCAGGCCTTGAGGCTGAAGAAGGCTGTTCCCTTCGTCATCGCGGGGCTTTCGATCTTTCTAGCCTACAGGCTGGTGGAGGGCAGCGGGGCCATTGCATTAGGCTTCCTCATGGCCATTGCGGGCCTTGCGGTCTACAATAAGGTCCGCCAGGGGAGTACTGGGGGAAAAACAAATGCTTAGCGCCTCCCAGGCTTTTATAGCCTCTATAGCGATGGCCCTGGTCATTCTCTTCTGCCGAGCCCTGCCCTTTCTCTTTTTCTCAGGGCTTAAGACTCCAAAATTCCTTTCCTTTATCGAAACCTATATGCCCGCCCTGGCCATGGCCGTGCTGGCGATCTCTCCTTACGCTTCTCTTCGATGGAGCAAGGCGCCCTATGGGATTCCTGAAGTATTGGCGGGTATCGTCGTGCTTTGCCTGCACCTCTGGAAGCGCAATCCGCTGGTGAGCATTCTGGGTGGAACGGGCTTGTACATGCTGCTGAGCAGAATCATCGGGGCTTAATCGGTCATCACAACGGAAAGGCGGGCTTGAAAACAAGTGCCCGGGGCTCGTTTTCTTCATATGTTATTGACATTCCCGCGGGCTTCGGGGTAGTATCCCCTCGCTTTCGGGGGTGTAGCTCAGTTGGTAGAGCGCTTGAATGGCATTCAAGAGGTCAGGAGTTCAATTCTCCTCACCTCCACGAATAAAAAGACCGCCTTTTTCAAGGC
>DFYR01000032.1:4288-4757 GCA_002383375.1 Spirochaetaceae bacterium UBA4077 | reverse complement strand
TCGCTCCTTCCTCTTCCCCTAAATCATCCTCAAGCTCCAGTTTTATAGCATCAAGGCTGTCGAGATCGGCGAAAAGCCTGTTCGCATACACGATATCATCCCGCATCCTCGCCCAGACCGATGGAACGAAGTACTGGAGAATCCTGAACTCCACAAGGGCTCGGAATACCTTTTCGGCCTTTCCGCTGGCCAATATCTTAAAGAATTCCTCGGTCATTCGTGAGGGACTGACATCGGCCAGAAGCCTGGAGTCCCTGCGAATCGCCCTTCGGACACTGAAGGGAATTGCAAAGCCGGCCGCTACCCCGTACTTGATGCAGCGGACGATTCGTACCGGATCTTCCCTGAATATCAAGCCGAGGGGTATAATCGGTTTAACCTTGCCAGCCCGCAGATCCTTGTAGCCCCCCACGAAATCCACCAGGCTCAGGTCGGTGGGATCCAGGTACAGGGCATTGAAGGTAAAGTC
>DFYR01000032.1:0-4263 GCA_002383375.1 Spirochaetaceae bacterium UBA4077 | reverse complement strand
ATCACCCGGGCGTTGCGGAACAGTCGCTTTATTTTGTTGGGGAGGGCGTCGGTGACCAGGTCGAAATCCTTAGGGCTCTTGCCCTGGACAAGGTCGCGCACAGCGCCGCCCACGATATAGGCCTGGTGTCCTTCGGATTTCAAACGCTCGATGATGCGCAGGGCGTCGGGGTCAATCATTGATTTATGGATTCCATGCTCGGATTCAGTATATACGAAGGCTTTTTCGACGAGATTGCCTTTTTTATCGCGCGAATACCTGATGAACACTTCGGGAGCCTCACTCGTTCGACCTGGGGCGTCGGCAAATCGATGAATGACTAATTAAAGCTCTGTCACAAGGAAACGCCAAAACCCTCAATTTTAAACGATTATGCAATCATCGGCCTTTATTGTGCAATATGCCGAGAATACCAGTCTACTGTATCGGAAATCACTTCGTCCCTGTTCAATTCATTAATCGACTCATGCCTTCCGCCTTCATAACAGCGAGACTCAAAATCGACGATATTCAGGGTCTTGAACGATTGAACCAGCCGATCGAAACCTTTCCTCATGCCTATTACCGGATCCTGGGAACCGCAGAAGAGGTAGATCGGCAGACTAGTCGGCACGCTCTCTAGAAACCCGGGGGCGTAGACTAAATCCAAGCCGTCCATCAGATCGGCGTAAAATCCGTAACTGCAGACAAAATTGCACTTTGGATCGGCGATGTAGGCATCCACGGCTTCAGGATCCCGGGTGATCCAGTCTGAAGCGGTTCTCGCCTGCCCTACTGTCTTGTTGTACCCTCCGAATGTCATGTTCCGGGGTAGTTTAGCCGGGGCGTGAACCCCGCGCAGCCTGCTGCCAATAGCGACAACCAGCCTGCCGGCCAGGCGCAATCCCGTTGAAGGCTTTTCCGGCGGCGCCGATAGCACCACTCCGTCCAGATACTTTCCATAAATGCTACAGAGCCCCATGCCCAGGAGAGCGCCAAAGGAATGCCCGAAATAGAAAAGCGGCACTCCGTTCTGTTCCTTCGCGGCAAAGTCTCCCAGTTCCACAAGATCGTCCAATACCCGCCTGAAGCCGTCCTTGTCGGCAAGGTATCCTCTGTTTTCTCCTGGATCCGTATCCCCGTGACCGCGTAGATCGGGAAGGTACACCGCCGCGCCGGTTTCGGTGAGCGCTTCAGCCAGAGCGATGAAGCGACCGCTGTGATCGTTCATCCCGTGCCCGATCAACACCACCGCCCTGGGGGTTGAAGAAGGAAGGCTGCGCCTGTAAGCCAGCGCTTTACCGTCCGATGCGGTGAACCACATTCCACTTTCTGTCATCTGCCTTCCTCCAGGCTTGAGAGAATTTTTTATTATATTAGTATAAGGTCTGCAGGTCAGCGGCGCAAGAAGACATTAAGTTTGCAGGGTGCTGGTCGCGGATCAGGCAGGGAGGCTATACTTGGTCCGCAGTTTTACTTCTGCAGTTTGATTTGACCGTGGCGGCGAAAGGAATTCGCCGGCCGCAGGGGATATGCGTGAAGAGCTTTATCAGCCACAGCAGGGAAGAAACCATAGCCTTGGGAAAATGCATAGGGGCGGCAGCGCCTTCGGGGGCGGTCATAGCCTTCAGAGGAGGCCTAGGAGCGGGTAAAACCACTCTGAGCAAGGGAATAGCATTGGGATTAGGCATCGAGGAGGAAATCAGCTCCCCTACCTATACTATCATTTCAGAGTACCCAGGCCGTCTGCTGTTGCGCCACATGGATGCCTACAGGCTGCGGGGGGATGCTGACTTTGAAGAGATCGGCGGCCCAGAGCTCTTAGGAGTACCCGGAACTATCAGCCTCATCGAATGGAGCGAAAAACTGCAGGACTGCATCGGTGTGGAAACGGCATTTATTGAAATTAAAATGGGCTCCGACGGAGAACGGCGCATCACCCTCAGCGGCGCCTGGCTGGAGGCTCTGATTCCATGAACATCCTGGCCTTCGATTGCTCCTCCGATCTTCTGACGGTGGGACTCGCGCGAAACGACGGCTGCCTTTTCATCTCGGCCGAAAAGGGGTTCCGCCACACGGAACTCCTTCTGCCATCGATCGGGCGCTGTCTGGAGCAGGCTGCCCTCCCGGCGGCATCCCTGGACCTCATCGCCTGCACCGGAGGGCCGGGCTCCTTCACGGGCTTAAGAATCGGCATATCCACGGCCAAAGGTCTCTCCCTCGCCCTGGGCAAGCCCTGGGTATCCCTGCCCACCTTGGACTGCATCGCCTTCAGCCTTGCCTCTGACCTTAGGCCTTATATCAACCGGACAGCGGAAAGAAGCGGAACCGTCATTCCTGTACTGGATGCCCGGAAAAAGCGGCTCTACGCAGCAATCTACCGGCAGGGCATCCGGGAAAGCGAGTATCTGGACATCTCTATCGAGAACCTGCTGGCCTTGGTGAATGCCGACACGGAAGCAATCTTTGTGGGACAGGGAGCCGACTTTTTTATCGATTATGTGCTGGAACGGCCGGGCTTCAGCATCGAAACCCTTGAACCGGATCGACTGGCAGCCGCCATGGCCCTGCTCGCCACGAAGCAATACCGGAAGCAGGGAGCCGCGGCGGAGGATGAGGCTCCCCTCTACATCAGGGAGCCCGAGATAGGCTAGAGCGCCTTGAAGAAAACGCGCCGCCTTTTGTGCTGTCGCTTCGGGTAATCCTTCCATATCCCCTGTACGGCAAGATTTGTCTCCAACTCAGGATTGGTCTCCGATTCCTTTATGCCATTCTCGATGGCGCTCTTGTTAAGGGCTGTCATAAGCAGCGCCACGGCTCCCCGGGCCAGGTATTCCTTGCGCACCGCCACGAGCATCATGTCTATGCTTTTAGGATTGCGCAGGGCTGCCAGGAGACGGGCCCAGCCAAAGGGGAAGAGCCTACCTCTGGACTTGTATAGGGCGTCGGAGAGTGAAGGAATCGTAATGGCGAATCCCGCCAGCCGTTCCTGGGAATCCACCATGATCTTGGTAAAACGTGGATCGACAAAATTGAGGTACTGGTCGATATAGGCCTGGACCTGCCTGGGGCTCAGGGGCGTTGTTCCATAGAGCCCCGCATAGGCTTCGTCGATGAGCTCGAAGACCTGGGCTCCGAATTTCGTTTTAAGCTCCTTCCTGGTCTTCCACTCGTAGATCCTCACCCCCGCCCTCTTGGAGAGCAGTTCGTTGACCCTCAAGACCTTCTCGGGAATCGATTCGGGCGTCGTCACCCTGAATTCCACCCAGTCAACTTCCTTGGCGTAGCCCAGCCTTTCCATGAATGAAGGATAATACGGATAGTTATAGATAGTGGCGAAGGTAGCCTGCTCGCCGAAGCCTTCGACCAGCATCCCCTCCCTGTCCAGATCGGTAAAACCCCAGGGGCCGTGAAGCCCTTCCATGCCCTTAGCCCTAGCCCAATCTTCCACCGTCTTCACCAGCACTGAAGCGACCTCGAAGTCGTCGATAAAGTCGATCCAGCCGAAGCGGGCGAATTTCTTCCCCCATTTTTCCACAAAACGATGATTGATGATCCCAGCGATCCTGCCTGCCATCCTTCCCTCTTTCCAGGCGGTCCAGCATTGGGCTTCGCAGAATTCGAAGGCGGGATTCTTCTTTGGATTCAGGGTATTCATGTCGTCGAAGAGGAAGGAGGGAGTCCAGTTCCGCTCATCGGCGTAGAGTGTCTCGGGAAAAGCGACGAATTTCCTGAGTTCAGTCCTGGTACGTACTTCGCGAATCTCGACGCTCATGCTTCCCCCTTGCTGCCGGTTTTCGGGATTATGCCCTCTGAATCGGCGAGCGATTTTTTCCACTCACTCTGAAAATGCTCGTAGGCGGCGATAGTGGCTAAGGAGATTATATCTCCCAGCTCCCCCCGGCCCAGCCAGTCGTTTCCGTCCAGGATATAGAGATGGTTGAGTGCCGATTGCAGATCCTCAAGGCTGAAGGATGGATCGATCCGCCTTCTGTTCTGCAGCCCCTTCAGCGTGCTTTCAAATACCTCTTCTCTCTTTTGTTCCCGCCAATCCGTGGATGACATTTTTTCTCCATTCGTCACCGGCTCGAGTTCAGGCCGAGTATAGCGGCTGCGGCAAAGACTGTAAAGCCGAAGTCTCCTGGCGGGGCAAAGGCGAACCGCTAGCCCTTGACGAAGTCGAGGACGAACAGGTATAAAGTGACGTCCTTGGCGAGGTAGCTCAGTTGGCAGAGCAAGCGGCTCATATCCGCTGGGTCGTGGGTTCAATCCCCTCCCTCGCTA
>DFYR01000080.1 GCA_002383375.1 Spirochaetaceae bacterium UBA4077 | reverse complement strand
TGCTCCGGCATTGGCCGAAGGGCGGTGCGGTCTCCTAAATGCCACCCTTACGATACGACGGTGACATTTCATTGGGTGAATTCATACAATTTTCGGCTTCTTTAGTCAAGGCTGGCACGAAACTCAAGCCGGGGAAATTTTATCTAAAGGGCCACTTCAGGATTGACGTCTGGACGCTGTCGGGTTATAAAGTAATATAAGTAAAGAATACGCGTAGCCTACGGTGAGCGTTTCCATCAAAAATTCTACCGTCGCAAGACAAGGATATCGTTCGTATGGAAATACAGGTTCAGGAGCTTCTCGAGAGAATCAAGACCGAGGGTGTTGAAAGTGCCCGGAAAGACGCACAGGCCATCGTGGATGAAGCCAAAGTCAAGGCCGAATCGATAATAGCCTCAGCGGAGGCTAAGGCGGCTGAACTGGATGCAGCGACCAGGCTTAAAATCGAAGCCCAGGAGAAAGCTTCCAGACTGGCACTGGTGCAGGCTTCCCGGGACAGCATTCTGGCGCTGCGGGAAAAGGTGGAAATTTTTATGCGGGAAGCCATAACACGGAGCACCGACGAACTTTTCTCCAGCGCTTTCCTGGAAAAAATCCTGCCCGACATACTTGTCCAGATGGCTAAGGGCACTGAAAAAGATCTTTCGGTTCTCCTTCCTGAAAAAAGCCTGAAAGCACTGGATTCGGCTCTCGCGGCTCGCCTCTCAGCGGAGTTGGGCAAAAAAATCATGTTCAAACCCTTTAACTCGGTGGATGCCGGTTTCTATATCTCTGTGGAAGGCAGCTCGCTCCGCTACGATTTTTCTGCCGAAGCCGTTGCTGAAATTCTGGCTTCCAGAGTCAATGCCAGGTTAGGTGAATGCGTTAAGGCGGCCCTTCAGGAGGGCAAGGAGTCGTGAGTCGCTACTGGTATCTGGCATCCAGCCTTCCAGGCATTCTGTTCGGATCTCCTCCACCTCTGAGCAGCAGGGATTTTCTCGGTTTTTGCAGACGTTTGATGAAACCGAAAGAGTATCTGGAGATCGAGGCCATTCCGCTTTACCTGGAAGGAAATAATGCTGCCGCCGGTCCTGACGACGGCTTCGATGCCCAGTCCGACCTATCCCTCCTTAAATCTGCCTTGCTGAAGTCTTTTCTTGTATGGGATCGAGGATTCAAAAACGAACTCTCAAGGCTCAGAGCCCGGGCAAGCGGGAAAAATGAGGAAGCGTATTTGCGGGAGGGCAGGCAGTCCGATGAGGCCGTCAAGGCGGCAGCCGCATGTTTTGCCGTTGAAGATCCACTCAAAGCGGAGATCGGCATCGAAAAAGAACGATGGGCTGCAGTTGAGCAACTTTCTGCCTTGAGCGGTTTTGATCTAGATTTTATTGTAGCGTATAGAATAAAGCTACTGATAAGCGAGCGTCTTCACAGTCTTGCCGGCGAAGCAGGCAAGGAGAGCTATAGACGGCTTTACGAAGAAATTTTCGGCGCGGCGGAGTTGAATTCTGCGGCCGATACTCCGGGAGAAATGGCATGAGCCAAAAGAGCGGCCGAATCGTTGCAGTAAACGGGAACATGATATCCATAGGGTTTCAGGGCAACGTAGCCATGAACGAGGTAGCCTATGTTCTTTCCAACGGAAAAAGGCTGAAGAGTGAGATTATCCGGGTCAAGGGCAGCGAAGCCCAGGCCCAGGTATACGAAATCACCAAGGGTATTCGCATAGGCGACGAGGTAGAGTTCTCCGATGAGATGCTCTCGGTAGAACTAGGCCCGGGACTGTTAGGGCAGATTTACGATGGACTTCAGAATCCCTTGCCGCAGATAGCTGAGCAGAAGGGCTTCTTTCTCGAATCGGGCGTCTATCTCAAGGCCTTGTCCCGCAGCAAGCGATGGAGTTTTACGCCCTTGGCCAAGCCCGGCGACACATTGAGGCGCGGCGACTATATCGCTTCGGTGCCCGAGTTGCACTTTACCCATAAAATAATGCTACCTTTTGACTTTTTCGGGGACTGGAACCTACTGGACATAGCTCCGGCGGGCGAATACGGCGTAGACGATGTGATCGCCCATGTGCAGGACCAGCGGGGCGTGAAGCGGGACGTTAAAATGATGTTCAGCTGGCCGGTCAAGCGGGCAGTAGACTGTTATGTAGAAAGGCTCAAGCCTGAACAACCCATGGTTACCAAAACCAGGATCATCGACACCTTCTTTCCCGTGGCCAAGGGCGGTACCTATTGTATTCCTGGCCCCTTCGGCGCCGGTAAGACGGTGTTGCAGCAGGTCACCAGCCGGAACGCCGACGTGGACATCGTCATTCTGGCAGCCTGCGGCGAACGGGCGGGCGAGGTAGTCGAAACCCTCAAGGAATTCCCCGAGATCAGCGATCCCCGCACGGGTCGCTCCCTGATGGAGCGGACGATCATTATCTGTAACACCTCCAGTATGCCTGTCGCTTCCAGGGAAGCTTCGGTCTATACGGCGGTCACTATCGCCGAATACTACCGACAAATGGGATTAGACGTCCTGCTCCTGGCCGACTCTACAAGTCGCTGGGCCCAAGCCATGCGCGAAATGTCCGGCCGCCTGGAGGAGATCCCCGGCGAGGAAGCCTTCCCGGCATACCTGGAGTCTGTCATCGCTGCATTCTACGAACGGGCGGGCATCGTACGGCTTTCGGACGGCACCCACGGTTCTGTGACCATCGGTGGCACGGTCTCACCAGCAGGCGGCAATTTTGAGGAACCGGTTACCCAAGCCACGTTAAAGGTCGTGGGTGCCTTCCACGGGCTATCAAGAGAGCGCTCGGACGCCCGTAAATACCCGGCCATCCACCCCTTGGACTCCTGGTCCAAGTACCCGGGCATCATGCCCAAGGACGTGGTCGCCTATGCCCACTCCTTCCTGGAGCGGAGTTCCGAGGTCGAGGCCATGATGAAGGTAGTGGGGGAGGAGGGCACGAGCCTGGAGGACTACATACTCTACCTCAAGGGAGAATTCCTGGACGCTGTCTATTTGCAACAGAATTCCTTCGATCCGGTGGACGCCTCGGTATCGCCTGACAGGCAGAAATTCATGTTCCATCTTGTGCTGGAGATCCTGGGAGCCGAGCTTGCGCTGAAGAATAAGGACGAAGCCCGCGGCTGGTTCTACGAACTCAGGCAGTCCTTCCTGGACCTCAATGGGGCGGCCGAGGGCAGCGAGCTCTACCAGTCCTCCTTGAAAACAATCCGCGGGACACTGGCAGCCCAAAACCCTCGCTACGGATCCGCGGCTAAAAAAATGCTGCTCAGGCTGGAGTAAAGGATGAACAAACTCTATTCCCATATCGAATCCATTGTCGGCAACGTTATTTCAGTAAGAGCCGAGGGCGTGGCCTACGGAGAGCTGGCTGAGGTGACCAGCCGCTACGGCGTCTCCCTGGCCGAGACCATACGCATGGACAAGGAACTGGTCTATCTCCAGGTTTTTGCCGGTAGCCGGGGCATTTCCACCGGCGACGAGGTGCGCTTCCTGGGACATCCCATGCAGGTAAGCTTTTCGGACAACCTCCTGGGGAGAATTTTCGACGGAGCCGGAAGCCCCAGAGACGGAGGGCCCGGTCTCACTGACAACCTCATCTCCATAGGCGGGCCGTCGGTCAATCCCTACAAGCGCATAATCCCCAGGGAGATGATCCGCACAGGCATTCCCATGATCGACCTCTTTAATACCCTGGTAAAAAGCCAGAAGCTTCCCATCTTCTCCGTCTCCGGCGAGCCTTACAACCAGCTTCTGGCCAGGATCGCCATGCAGGCTGAGGTTGACCTGATCATCCTGGGCGGCATGGGTCTCAAATACGATGATTATCTTTTCTTCAAGGACAGTCTTGAAGAGGGTGGATCCTTGGCCAAGACGATCATGTTCGTACACACCGCCGCCGATCCTATAGTCGAGTGCCTCCAGGTACCCGATCTCGCCCTGGCAGTGGCCGAGCGTTTCGCCCTAAAGGGGCGCAATGTCCTGGTCCTTCTTACAGACATGACCAACTTCGCCGACGCTCTGAAGGAAATCTCCATAACCCAGGAGCAAGTGCCCTCCAATCGGGGCTACCCCGGTGACCTCTATTCCCAGCTTGCGTCACGTTACGAAAAGGCGGTGGATTTCGACGGAGCCGGTTCCATTACCACTCTTGCTGTTACAACCATGCCAGGCGATGACGTTACCCATCCCATCCCGGACAATACCGGTTATATCACCGAGGGACAGTTCTACCTCCACGGAGGCAGGATCGAACCCTTCGGCTCCCTGTCCAGACTCAAGCAGCAGGTCAACGGCAAGACCAGGGAGGATCATAGGGCGATCATGGACGGCATGATCAAGCTTTTCTCTTCCTACCGCGACACCCTGGAGAAGAAATCCATGGGATTCCAGATGTCCGCATGGGATAAAAAGCTTTTGCGGTACGGCGAGCTTTTCGAGTCGAAAATGATGGACCTTTCGGTGAATATTTCGCTGGAGAAAGCCCTGGACGAAGGTTGGAAGATCCTCGCATCCTGTTTCGAGCCCCGGGAGACGGGCTTACGATCTGAACTCATACAGAAATTCTGGCCTAAGAACGCGGTACAGACCGAAGCCGCGGCAGCTGTCGAATAGGAAAATGCCAGCGGAATCGGAGAGAGGGGTATGGCCAAGATAAAGCTTACGAAAAACGAGCAGAAGAAACTCAAAGATTCTCTCAAAATGTATACTCGTTATTTGCCGACCCTCCAATTAAAGAAGCAGCAGCTGCAGATGGAGATCAGAACAGTTGAAGCTCGATTGGCTCAGCTCAGGGCGAGCATCGAGAGCCTTGAAGCCGAGCTGGCGCCCTGGATCGCGGTTTTTGCCGAGGAGGAACAGTTCAGGAAAGAGGCGGGGAAGCCGCTCTTGGGAATAAAAACGCTTAAAAGTTCACAGACCAACATAGCCGGAGTTGTTATACCCAGTTTTGATGCCCTGGAATTCGAGGTTGAAGACTACGACCTCTATTCCCGCCCTCTCTGGATTGACAAGGCTATCGAGTCCATGAAGCGGATTCTCTCGGTTCATGCCGAGCACAGCATCGTTCAAAAAGAAAAAGAACTCCTGACCAACGAACTCAGGATCACCA
Source organism: Spirochaetaceae bacterium UBA4077 (assembly GCA_002383375.1). Taxonomy (GTDB): domain Bacteria; phylum Spirochaetota; class Spirochaetia; order Treponematales; family Rectinemataceae; genus UBA2256. Next base: position 21,576 of record DFYR01000080.1, on the reverse strand, counting down.
CTCAGCGGGTCAACCTCTTCGAAAAGGTGAAAATCCCCCAGACCAGGGCTGCGATTAAACGGATCGGTATCTATCTGGGCGATCAGCAGACTGCCCAGGTGGTACGGGGAAAAATGTCCAAGCGCAAGGTTGAGGAGCAGAAAGCATGATAGCTCCTATGAATAAATTCGTCCTCGTCATCCTCAAAAAAGACAGGTACAAGGCCCCGCTGCAGCTTCGAAAGCTCGGCATAGCTCATGTAGAGCGCTTCCAGACCTCGGATGAAAGTTGTGCGTCTCTGGAAGCTGAGCTTAAAAAAGCTTCTCTGGCCAAGGCTATCCTCGTTTCGAGCAAGGATAAAAAGATTAAGCCCCTGGCTGCAGGGGATTCTGAACCAGGAAATTCTGGCAGACGCATCGAAACGATTCTCCAGCGGCAGTCGGAACTTCAGGGAATCAAGGATAGGCTTGCGGGCCTGCGCAAGGAAGTCGAGCGGATCGCCTCCTGGGGAGATTTCGATCCAGAGCTGTTCAGGGAGCTATCAGCGCAGGGGATCGCGCTCCACCCCGCTGAAGCCATCACCGGAGCGTCGTCAGCAACCGATAAGGATCTGGAGTATATCAGGCTGCTAGCGCCCAAGAAAAAAAATCGCCGCGTCTTTTTAGGCGATGCCCCCCTGCCCGATGGCTGGGAGGAGCTACGTCTGCCCGAACAGCGGCTGAGCGTGGTACTTAATACTATAAAGGATCTTGAAAAAGAGAGTGAGAGGCTTCAGTCCGAGCTGTCCGCACGGGTAGGGGAGATTCCTCTGGTGGACGCGGAAATCCGAAGACTCGAAGCTGCCTTGGCGATAGAACGGCTTCGCTCTGGCATGCCTGCCCAAGAAGAACTATGTTACTTTTCAGGCTTTGTCCCCGTTTCAGAGTCGGATCGCCTCAAATCCGAAGCTTCTGCTCGCAGCTGGGGCCTCTTGCTGGACGAGCCTTCGGCTGAGGAAGTCCCCCCTACAAAAGTCGAGAATCCCCCGGCAATACGGATAATCCAGCCTGTATTCGACTTTCTAGGTACGGTACCCGGCTACAGGGAATATGACATCTCTCCCTCTTTTCTGATATTTTTCTCCCTCTTTTTCGCCATGATCTTCGGCGACGGAGGCTATGGCTTCCTCATGTTCGCCGGTGCCCTGCTGGCTGCGTTTGCGGCCCGCCGCAAGGCAAGGAAGGTCCCGGATTTTGTTCGGCTGCTTTTCGTGCTCTCTTCCATGACCATGCTCTGGGGCCTTGTCACTGGCAGCTGGTTCGCCCTCCCTGTCAAAATTCTGCCGGGCTTTCTCAAAATGGGCATTATCCCTGCCTTTTCCGCCGAAAACCCTGAGTCGGGGACGAACATCAAGATCTTCTGCTTTATCATCGGTGCACTCCAGCTAAGCCTGGCCCACCTCAAAAACATCAAGCGGGATTTCCCCAATCCCAAATTCATAGCACAAGTCGGTTCTCTGGCTCTCGTCATAGGAATGTTCAATGCGGTGCTCAACCTAGTGGTGGACGCGACGCGTTTTCCCCTGACAGGGGCAGCCCTCGGCCTGATTGGTGGAGGCTTCCTGGCAGTGCTCGCCTTCGGCGCCTGGAACGGAAAATTCTTTTCCAGCCTCCTGGAGGGACTAAAAGGAATCATCCCCACATTCCTAGGCACCGTAAGCGTTTTCGCCGACATAGTGTCCTATATCCGGCTCTGGGCTGTGTCGCTGGCCGGTGTAGCCATTTCCCAGACCGTCAATGGTATGGTGTTCAACCTTGTCGGTGGACCAACAGGCAGGATACTGGCCTTTGTGGTTGGTCTTGTTGCAGCCCTAGGCTTGATTCTGGCCGGACACGGGCTCAATTTTCTCATGACAGTCCTCTCCGTGCTGGTGCACGGGGTGCGGCTCAATATGCTGGAGTTTTCCAGTCACCTCGGGATGGAGTGGTCAGGCTACGCCTACGACCCCTTACGGGAAAATCCCGAAGATACTGATACACAGGAGTGAGAGTATGAACTTTGCCATGATCGGCGCAGCCTGCGCCCTGGGCTTCTCTGCGACAGGTTCCGCGGTCGGTGCGGGAATCGCGGGCCAGGCGGCGATAGGCGCCTGGAAGCATTCCTACATGACTAACAAGCCCGCTTCCTTTCTCTTGGTCGCCTTTGCTGGGGCACCCCTCACTCAGACGATCTATGGCTTCATTCTGATGAGCAGGATGATAGCCTCGACGGTAGATCCCTTTTTTGTGCTTGCTGCCGGAATCGCTGGCGGCCTCGCGATAGGGATGTCCGCCTACGCCCAGGGTAAGGCTGCGGCGGCGGGCTGCGACGCCTTCACCGAAACAGGCAAGGGTTATTCCAACTACCTCATCGTCGTAGGGCTTTGCGAAACCATAGCCCTCTTCGTGCTCGCTTTCTTGTTTGGCGCTGTCTGAAAAGGCCGAGGCCTCCGAGCCTCGACAAGCGAACATGAGTCCCGAGCGACGTATCGTCAAGATCGGCCAGCTTTTCATGGGTGGAGATTGGCCCGTTTCGATCCAAACCATGTGGAAGTCTCCCCTGCCGTCTTTGGAAACAGGAAAGGAGCCTGGGGTTGAATCCCTGCTGGCCGGCATTCGCAAGCTGGAAACCATCGGTTGCCAGCTGCTGCGATTCGCCGTGGCCGATGAAACCCAGGCCAAAGCCCTCGGGATTCTCGCTGGATTTAGCCCGATTCCCCTGGTGGCCGACATCCATTTCGACTGGCGTCTCGCCCTGCTCTGCATGGACTATCCTGTGGCCAAGATCCGGATAAATCCGGGCAACATCGGCGCTCGCTGGAAGGTGAAAGAGGTGGCGGATAAGGCCAAGGAGCGGGGAGTCGCCATTCGCATAGGGGTAAATTCAGGCTCCCTCCCTGAAGACCTTCGGGATGTCGAAGATAATGCCGAAGCCTGTGTCACCGCTGCGGAGCGAGAGATAGCGTATTTCGACGAACTGGGTTTTTCGGACCTTGTGGTCTCCATGAAGCTCAACGACCCAAAGGATGTGGAGCGGGCTAACAGGATTTTCGCCGGTAAGTATCCCCAACCCCTCCACCTGGGGGTAACAGAAGCAGGCCCCCTGATCAGCGGCGTCGTCCGTAACACCACAGCCCTGGTTCCGCTTCTCAAAGACCACATCGGCGCCACTCTCAGGGTCTCACTCTCAGATTCCATGGAGGCGGAAGTCCTGGCTGCCCGAGAGATTCTTGCATGTGCCGGGGCCGCCGCCAAGGGGGTGCGGATTGTTTCCTGTCCGCGCTGCGGCAGGGCTTCCTTTGATACTCATGCCTTTTTGAGCCGCTGGAGCGAGAGGCTCTACGCCATTGATGAGTCAGTGGAGATCGCTGTGATGGGCTGCGTGGTAAACGGACCAGGTGAAGCAAGACGGGCTGATCTAGGAATAACGGGGGCTGGGGATTCGGTGCTGATATTTCGTAGGGGCGCAATTATCGCCCGGGAGAAGATCGCCCATGCTGATACGGTCTTCGAAAACGCGCTGAGCGAGCTTATTGAAGAAAAGCGGTCAAAACGCTAGGTTTTTCCTATCGACTGTCAGCCTGCGGAGGCAGGAGGCTCATCTTTGATCTCGCAAAGAATTGAGTGTATCAGTTCCTTGATGAAAGGATCGATGATCGAGTAGACCCTTCTTGTCTTGTGAACCTCCGAGGATACGATGCCAGTCTTCTTTAGTATGGCCAGATGTTGACTGATAACCGGCTGGGGCTGGTTGAGACAGCGCCAGAGGTCTCCAACACAGGGAACATCCTGATGCTCGATAAGGCAGAGAATCTTCAGGCGAACGGGGTGCCCGACGGCTTTGAACTTGGTTGAATAGGGTTCTAAGAGTTCCTCTCTGCATGCCGAAGTAACAACGTCCTTCATGTCGTCCATAGTATCCCTACTTGTTTTAGTTTTCAACCTAGACTATGTCGTATATGCAGAATTTATGCAAGCTTGTATCATAAATTATTCACTTTTACTGACGAGGATTTCCCTGCGGCGCGGATAAGCCTGGATGTGCTAAGGCCAGAGGACTGGCCGGCCGGAAAAGTCGGGGTGGATACAGGCGAGTCATGGCTTGATCTGGAATTCTTACTGGAGGAGAGGAGGGCGGAGAGCCCCTTCGACGTCTCCTCGGAGAGGGCCGAGCCTGCGCTCCGACCCGTAGGTTCGTAAAGAGTGCTGACATTAGGCCAGGTGTGGGGAGTGCCCATGGTTTCGGCAAGAAACAGGACGATTCTTGTTGCTTTGAGGTTTTTTGTGCACAGAAGCTGGGATGCCAGGACTTCCCAGTGAAGGGGGAAGTCCTGGCCGCGGATAATGATCAATTCGGGCTTAAGCTCGGGGAGGTTGTCCGCCAGTTTGATCGGATCCCTATATCGTATGACACTGTACTTGTGTAGCCGGGACCGGTGAGCGACGCTGCGGTAGAAGGCGTCGTCCTCGGATAAGATTACGGCAAACATTATTCTCTCGAGCCTCGCTGATGGAATAAAAAGGTTACGAAGAATATACTCAAGAAACGACGGCAACAACACCGCCTGCCTTCAGGCTATTAGGCTAGGAAAGAATACGATGGACAGAAGAGAACCGCAAGTACTTACAGATACATTGCTGCGATATGAGCCATACAAATCCCTTGAACGGCAGATTCTCTCGAAAAGCTATCCTATAGAGCTGCAGGAGGCAGAGCCTGCCTTTTTGGCCTTTCTTACGGCACTGCTGGCCAAACGGCTTAAGGTATCATTGCTCATTGTAACGCCCAGCGATAGGGAGGCGGAGGATTTCAGCCAGGACCTGGCGTTTTTTGGGCTCCCTTCCAGGCTCTTGCCCTGGTGGAAGACCGCTGCGTACAGACCCGCGGCGGTGCGGTCCAAGGTCTTCGGCGATCGGGCTTCGGTATTGGCGGAGCTCTGCCAGGGCAAAACCAGGATACTGGTAGCCAGCCACAGGGCAATGGTATACCCTGTCCCTCCCAAGGAGTACTTTACCTCCAAGCTACATCCGCTCAAAAAGGGCTTGAGCGCAGATCCTGGAAAGATCGCCGATATTTTGGCCGGCTATGGCTACCTTAGGGTGCCCAGGGTGGCCCTGCCCGGTGAGTTCGCCCAGCGGGGCGAGGTTATAGACATCTTCATGTCCGGAGATGATCAGGCGATCCGCATTCACCTTGATTACGACAGGATAGCCAGGATTACAAGCTTCGATGCAGAGATCCAGTCCGGCGGCCAGGAGCGGGGAGAATGCCTGCTGCGTCCGCTCAAGGAAATAATCTGGGATTCCTCCATGGCTTCGAGACTGATCGAGAAAGCCGAAACGCTTCCAGGCTGCGCCGGCCGTATGGAGCGGCTCAGGGACGCTCTATCCCACGAGGGAGAATATCAGGGCGAGGAGGCCTGGTACGGCCTCGCCTTCGACCGGATGCATTCCGTCCTTGAGTACATGGAAGAGTCGACGATCGTCCTTGCCCTAAACCGTGAGCGGCTAGACGCCCAGGATGAATCCCTGCGGAAAGAATACGCGGGAATGTACAGGTCTGCCCTGCGGGAAACCCCTATTCCTCCGCCAGAGCGTTCCTGCCTCTCCTTCACATCCCTGCGCGACAGTGCGCCCAGACTGATCAGCAGCTTCGCCCTCAAGGACAGCAAACAGGCTCAGCGGCTAAAAATGGGCTCGGAGCCGCCGCGTTCCTTCTTCGGAAACCTGCGGTATTTCAAGGAAGATCTAGCCAGTTTCCAAGCCCTGGGGGTCAGGACCTGCATAGCGGCCAGCTCTGAGGTGCAGACAGAACGGATAAAAAGCCTTTTGCCCGAGTTTGAGACCGAGTTTTTCACAGGCTACCTTTCAGCCGGCTTCTTTCTGCCCGGCATGAAACTCAGGATAGTACAGGAGGGGGAGATTTTCGGGCGCCGGAAACGGGTGCCCAAGAGCCTCGGCCAGGCACGCAGTTCGGTCATCGACAGTTTTGTCGAACTGTCGCCCGGCGATTATGTGGTGCATATAAACTACGGAATCGGACGCTTTTCCAGCATCGAACGCATGAGAGTCCTAGGGAACGAGCGGGACTATATAAAAATCGAGTACGCGGACGCCGAGACCGTCTTTGTCCCCATAGAACAGGCCAACCTCGTCCAGCGCTACATCGGCAACGAGGGCGAGTCCCCGAGGCTGGACAAGCTGGGCTCCAAATCCTGGGAGAGCCGAAAATCTAAGGTCAGAAAGTCGGTGGAAGCCCTGGCTGAGCGATTGATCCGCATCCACGCCCGACGCAAGATAGCCAAAGGTTTTGCCTTTCCTCCCGATGGTGAATGGCAGGCCGAGTTCGAGGCTTCCTTTCCCCACCAGGAAACGCTAGACCAGCTCCGCTGCGTGGACGAGATAAAGCGGGACATGGAGCAGCCCAGGCCTATGGACAGGCTTGTCTGCGGCGACGTGGGCTACGGGAAGACCGAGGTAGCCTTACGCGCCTGCTTCAAGGCCATGACCTCGGGCAAACAGGTGGCATTCCTGGCGCCTACCACAATCCTGGCGGAACAGCATTACGAGACCTTCGAAGAACGACTTAGGGATTACCCGATCAAAACCGCCATGCTTTCCCGGCTTGTGGAAAAAAAGAAGCAGCGGCAGGTCCTGAGCGGCCTTGCTGAGGGCAGCGTAGACCTGGTGGTGGGCACTCATAGAATTCTGCAAAAGGATGTCCGGTTCAAGGACCTCGGGCTCCTGGTGATCGACGAAGAACAGCGCTTCGGGGTAAAGGATAAAGAGCGCCTCAAGGAGATTAAGGCGGGAATCGACTGCCTTACCCTCACCGCCACGCCCATACCCCGGACCCTTCATATGTCCATGCTAAAAATTCGGGACATGTCTATTCTCCAGACTCCGCCGGAGCAGCGGCAGCCCATCCAGACCTATGTTGAAGAATTTAATCCCGAGGTTGTCGCCAGGGCTATCCACAACGAACTGGAGCGGGGCGGACAGGTGTTCTACCTTCATAACCGCATCGAAAGCCTGCTTGAGGTGGAAAGCTTTCTGCGCACATTGGTCCCCGAGGCCCTTACCGAGACTGCTCATGGGCAGATGAACCCCGGGGAGCTCGAGGATATCATGCATCGCTTTATACACGGCGCATTCCATGTCCTGGTATCGACCACCATCATCGAAAACGGCATCGACATCCCCAACGTCAACACAATCATCATAGATAGGGCTGATTTCTACGGCATATCTCAGCTGTACCAGCTCAGGGGCAGGGTTGGGCGCTCGGATAGGCAGGCCTACGCCTACCTCCTGTACCCCGACCGCCGTGCTTTGAGCGAGATAGCCATGAAACGGCTCCAGATCATATCGGATTTTACCGAGCTGGGCTCGGGCTTTAAAATCGCCATGAAGGATCTGGAGGTGCGCGGGGCTGGCAACCTTCTGGGCAGGGAGCAGTCAGGCGATATCTACTCCGTCGGATTCGATCTCTACCTCAAGCTTCTGGACGATGCGGTGAGCGCGCTTTCGGGAGCAGAGCTGCAGGAAGAGGAGCCTTATCTCGAGTTGGAATACAGCGGCTACATCCCCGACGACTATATCTCGATGCCTATGATAAAAATGGAGGTATACAAAAAAATCGCCTCTATCTATCGCCAGGAAGAGCTGGACGGGCTCCAGGTCGAGTTGGAGGGACGCTTCGGGCCGCTTCCCGACGAGCTGCTCTCCCTCCTGTCCTTGGCCGAGATCAGGATCCTCTGTCGCAGACTGTCGGTCTCCACCTTGAAGGAAAGGGCGGGTACGGTCACCGTGGAATTCTCCAAGGTTGCGAAGATCTCGGTGGAGCGGCTTCTGCGCCTTATGAGCGAATCCAACGGTCTGGTGCGCCTGGACCCGAAAAAGGCCAATGCCATAGTGCTCCACACCAAGGCTATAGGGTTGAGAGAAAAAAGCGAGTTCATCAGGGAGCGCCTGGCTTCCTTGGCATAGGTCTTGCCTGCATGTCATGGGTAGAGATTTCCAGCGCTGCTCGCCGCCGACAGTACCGTTCTGCGGCAGGCATCGGTATGCCATGGCAGACCGCCAGGGTAAGGCCCCGATGTTTCTAGTGACTGTCCCTTGGCCGTATCCCGGCTTTCTGGCCTACGATGATTATTGCCGGCACCTTGCCGGGGCTTGATAATCCGGTTTTTCGCCATTCCGAGACTGGGGCGCTCTGGATACGCTCCCCGGCTCCGCTGAGATCCGAAGCGACGCATAGCCACAGCGTTTCTGGAAGCAGGGCGATCAGATCCTCGATAAGGACCGTGTTTCTGTAAGGCGTTTCTATGAATACCCTTGTTATCCCGTCCTTGAGCGTATCGGAGGCCAGGCGGGCTATGTATGCCTTTCGCTCCCCGCTGTTCTGGGGCATGTAGCCCAAGAAGGAAAATCGCTGGGCGTCCAGTCCCGAGGCTGCAAGGCCCAGCAGGATCGAAGAAGGACCGGATACTGGGATGATTCTCGTCCCCTTCGCTCTGGCTAACGCGACGAAGGCAGCACCGGGATCGGCAATGCAGGGCATACCCGCTTCGGACAAAAATCCGCAATCCAGACCCCGCTCCAGGTCTTCCAACAAAGAAGGCAGCTCAGCTTCCCTGCTGTGTTCGTCCAGAACGCGGAGTTTAAGCCTTGCCATGGATTTGGCATCCTTGTATCGCGACAGTAGACGCAGGGCGCTTCGCTCTGACTCGACGACAAAGGAGTCCAGCGAAGCATAGAGTCCGGTAGCCATCGCTGGAAGCTGGAGGCTAAGGTTTTCCCGGCTCCAAGCTTCCGGAGTGTAGGGACTTAAGGGCGCGGGCAGAAGAAAAAGCCTGCCTATCAAAGGAAGAGCCTCCCGAACACGTCTTCCAGAAGAGCCGCGAAGGGCCTGGAATCGAACAGCTCCATCTCTTCGAAAGATTTTTTATACTCTGCGACAAGCCCACGTATCTCCCGTTTCGGGGTGTTGGTCTTTCGTCCAGAAACGGACATTTCCTTGTCCTTGAGCCTGAAAGCTTTTTCGCCGGAGAAAACTAGCCTGAAATCCTCCACCTTGTCTCTGACAATATTGGCCATGCAGACAAACATGGCAGAATCCGCCGTTGGATAAAGAGAATTTCCCAACTTTCGGTAGTATACAAAATCATAATTATAGTGGGGTATTCTGAGCCGACTCAGAAGGCTTCCAGGGGGAATGAGAGGTCTGTTATCCTCTCCACAGAGGTGGCCGACACTCGCCCAGCGAGTGCCCGAGGGTGAGCGGAACTCCACTTGGGCATCCATGCAGCTTAAGAAAGGCCAGAGATCGAGGAAGCGGCTTCTGCTGCAAAGATTGCCGCCGATCGTGGCTATATTACGAAGTGCCCGATTTCCAATGCTCTTGATGACAGCGCCCAGGGGGTCAGGCAGGCTCGCCGGGGCAAGACTCAGGATGCCTGTAAAAGTCGTACAGGCCCCCATTTCAAGAAACTGTTCTGTACGTATGGTTTTGCGCAGTTCCTGTACCTTGGCGATGGATGCCACCTGCTCAGGAAGCTGTATTGTCCTGGAAGGCTGGGAGCCGACGATACCCGTGCCGCCTGCCATTAAAAGAATGTCCGGGTTTTTTCTTATAAGCCCCAGGATTTCTTCCACATCCTGAGGGTAGAACACTTCGCTAAGCTTCACGGTTGAACTTCCTCTTGTTCCGAAGCTCAGCGGCGAGCTTTACCGTCTGGATGAGGCCGATCGGATCGCCGCAGGGGCAGGATACCATGTCTAGGGCTTCTACGATATCTTCTTCGCTAGGAAGAGGAACCCGGGAGAGCAGATCGAAAATCACCATGGTTTTTGCGGTATGGCAAAAAGGACAGGGCTGAGTATGGGTGGCGTGAAAGGCTTTTTCGATATCATTCACCTCGGGATTCTTGGCTATCTCCTCAAAGGTAAGAATAGTCCCGCCCCTTGCCTTAAAAGCTGGGATCAGACAGGAATGAACGATGCGACCGTCCATGAAGACAAGACATTTACCACAACGGCCCTGGAGACAGTCTGCGTTTAGGCTCGAAAGCCTGAGCTCCTTTCTGAGCATGTCCACCAGGCGGTCTCCGCTTCTGGATTTTAAATGACGCTGGACGCCGTTAACGGTGACATCTATTATCATGATCCCTCCAGAAGCCTTAAGATTTCCCCGCCCTTGAGAGGTAGCTGCCGGGGATCGAGCCCGAGGGCTTGAGTGAGGGCGCTGTAAAAAGCCGCCGGTATGGTGATAAAGGGCAGCTCACCGATACCCCTGGCGGCTGTGTTTCTATCCGGCTCGATAAACTCTATTTCTATTCTGGGAAGCTGCAGCATCCGTAACCCTGAGTCGGCCATGTAATCCTTTCTTCCAGCCTCGAGCGGATCGAAATCATTGGCTGTGCAGAGTGCCAGCGCGCTCAGAGCGGAAGCCCTGAGCGAAGCCAGCGCTGTCTGCTGGTTAACGATCTTTCCGGCATCAATGACCATCCATACCGCCAAGGGAATGGGTATGCCGGTGAGGGTGTCTATTTCCACCTCCACCGCTGTGCCGCACCAAGAGACCGAATCGAAAAGCTGAGCCCCGGGAAAGAGATTTTCAGGAACTGCCTGAGTCTTGAGCGGCCTTGTCCGAGCCTTGGCACTTATGGGCAAGCTCTCCCTGAAACGCTTTTTTTGGATGCTCCTACAGGTTTTCTCTATGAGCGCATGAATGAGACTTGAACCTCGAGATAGGGTCATTGGGCCCGAGGGGAGGCTGTGGGTATTTTCCGGGAGGAGAAAATCAATGTGGTCTTCCTGGATGGACAGAATCTCGGCAGCGGTTTTTCGCCACATTGTCTTTAAAGGCTCCGATCCTATGGCTGCTTGGGTTTTTATGCGCAGTCTCAGATCCCTATCCAAGGTCACTTCCACCGAATAGACATTCCCGCCTGACTGCAGCGAAAAAGAGCGACCGGTTTGATATCCCAGGGTGAGGGCTATTCCCCGCACTATGCCCTCCCTGCATCCAGGATCCCTTTTCTTGACTAACTCGTAGCTTGCGTATTTACGCGGATAATCGGAGATCTGTTCAAGTTCCCTGTGAATTCTTGCGAAGGGGATGTCGTTGCTCAGGCCGGGAGCTCCAAAGACGGATTGGCCTTTTTTGAGCATGTTGAGCGCCTTTATCTCCGCCGGATGCTTCGCGTATCGCTGGGCTAGATTGTTCATATGCGCCTCGATGGCAAAAAAGGCGTGGGTGGCTCCTATGCTGCCCATGGCTCCCAAGGGGATGGTATTGCTTCGGATAGCATAGGCTTCGATGCGGATGGCCGGGCAGGAGTATATGCCTGTGATGGCCGACACGGCCTGGTATATGAGTTCGGAAGCCAAGGGATTGTAGGCCCCGATATTAATGAGAATGACTATGTCCAAGGCGAGTAGTCTGCCTTGATCGTCGCTGCCCGACCGAATGCTGACCGCGCTCCGCGCCTGTTTCGTAGTATGGAGAAAGTCCTCCTCCCGCGTGTAGAGGATGCGTACCGGCTTTCCGCTGATTTTCGCAGCCGCGGCAGCCTGAGCGGCGACGAGTGAAGGATACCAAAGCTTGCCGTCCAAGGTCCTGCCCATCTCTGTGGGGTATACAACAATATCGGATTCGGGCACCGTCAAAACATCGGCAAGGTGGCGCCTCAAGTCATCAGGCCATTGGGTCGCACAGTGGACCGATAGCTTGGAGGCCTCCCATTGGGCTAAGGCTCCCACAGGCTCGCTGTAGTGATGGTCAAAAATGCCGTTTCGGTAGACTTCCTTCAGCTCAATAGAAGCGGCGTCGAACTTCGCATCCAGGTCGCCGTATTCTGCGCTGTAATGAAACACGATCTGGGATGATGAGAAACTCTCCCACTCACGCTCAGGCTCTTCCTCATCGCAGTCCACCCGGGCCGATGCCGCCAGTTCGTCGCAGGATCCAGGATCCGGTCCGAGGATTAGTCCCAGGGCCTCTCCCCGGTATGAAATCTGTTCTGAAGCGAAGACTGGGATTCCTTCTTTGAAACAGGTTGATAAAGAGTAAGTGGGCAAATCCTGGGCGAGGATCATTGAAAAGCCCCTTGGCAGGGAATCGACCGAAACCTTGGCATTTCTTCCACGATGAAAGGGAGAGCGAATGGTGGAGGCAAAGAGCATTCCGGAAGGTTCAAGGTCGCTCAGGAGAGGCAATAGCTGAGGGGAATCAGTCAGTTTCGTGCTATCCCTCCTTAATCGACTCGAGCACTTCGAAGGAAAGGTCGAAGGATATGGGAGAATCGTTCATCTCCAGCCGCACCTTCGCCCTCTTTTTCCGTCTGTCCACCTTGATGATTCTCCCTTCCATACCCATCATAGGTCCTTGGATTACCTTAATCTTGTTGTTTTCGTCGAAGGAGACAACCGAGCTACCGATTTCTCCTCCAAAGGATACCAGCTGCTTGATGATCGAAGTGTCCCGTTCGCCCAGGGGCTTGATGTTATCCGTCGCAGGAAGCACCCGAATAAAGTATTTTGTTTTTCTGATGCTAGTCAGTAGCTCGCCCGATAGAGAATCCTCGGGAAACTGAAAAAACAAATAGCCGGGGAAAAGGCTGGTGGTCACTATCGTGGGCTTTCCTTTTTTCCGAGAACGGATTTTCTTTTTAATATTATAGAGTGTCTGATCCGGCCGCTGTTTCGAGAAAAATTTTATATAGGCATCTTCTCGGCCAGATGTAACCTGGATAGCGAAAAAACTCATCGGTAGCCCGCCTGAGAAACTGAGATGAATAGGCATTGTAAAACCTGGAAGGCGCTTTGGCAACCGCGCCAAGGGCTCGCTTGGCAAAAGGCTTCCCGCTGACTTGCGAGATTCCTTCTCAACAAGCTTCAGGACACTATCGACAGCCAGGTGAGTACTTACTATTATCTTTCCATGGCCTTAAATTCCGCCCGGTACGATGCAGCCGCGAGAATACAAGAGCTTGAGCAGGCAATAAAAACACACCAGAACCTCTATTACAACCACCAGCCGACCTTGAGCGACGAAGACTTCGATGCGCTTTGGGCTGAGCTGGAAGACCTGGATCCCGACAACCCCCTGCTGGCAAGGGTGGGCGAAGACCAGGCTGACGGCTGGCCTAAGGTTAGCCATGTCATGCCCATGGGGAGTCAGTCCAAGTCCAGCGATCCTGAGAGCTTCATTGCCTGGGCGGAAAAAACGAAACTATCAGTCTATATCGTCCAGTATAAGCTGGACGGGGCGAGTATCGAACTCCAGTATCAGAACGGATGCTTTATACGTGCGGTAACCCGGGGCGATGGAACAATCGGCGATGATATCAGCCCTAACGCGCGACGCATGCAGGGCATTCCTCAGCTTCTTCCCGAAGCGTTTTCGGGCGCCGTACGAGGCGAGGTCCTGATGTCCAGGACCATCCATGCGCAGAAGTATTCCGACAAGGCTAACTGCAGAAATGCGGCCAACGGCCTCATGAAACGGAAAGACGGCCAAGGAAGCGAAGATCTGGTCGTAGTCTGCTACGACGCACTCGGGAGCCTGCCGGCCCCAGGGGAGCTCTTCAAGGCTGGGGCCGGCGGCATCCAAGCCAGTCCGGCCTCGGCTCCTTTCGGCGACGAGCTGGAAAAAGTCAGCTGGCTGGGCAGAATGGGATTCAGGGTGGTTCACACAGAAGTTTTTTCCAGCGCCGAGGAGGTGATCGACTACAGGACCAGGGTAATGGCGCTCAGGCCGGAGCTCGAATTCGACATCGATGGCCTGGTGGTGAAGGACAGCGTCATCGACACAGACGATGCAGCCAAAACCCGTCCTGAAAAGCAGATCGCCTTCAAATTCAACCCCGAAGAGGCAGTTTCAACCCTTAAGGCTGTCCAGTGGAGCGAAACAGGAGCTTCCTATACGCCTATCGGCATCGTCGAGCCTGTAAGGCTTGCAGGCACCACCGTGCAGCGAGCCAACCTGAATAACCCAGGCATGATCCGCAAGATGGGACTAAAAATCGGATCCCGGGTGGTGATCACCAAGCGGGGTGAAATAATTCCCAAAATAGAAAGCCTCGTAGAAAATCCCGCCGATGCCCAGGAAATAGTCCAGCCCGAGTCCTGCGAGTCCTGCGGAAGCAGGCTTGTGGACGAGGATACGCGGCTCTACTGCCCGAACGAACTCTGCCCAAAGAAAGAACTGCACCGCCTGGAAAAGTGGCTGGGCATTCTGGATATACGCGATTTCGGCCCGGCTCTTATAGCGCGGCTCCACGATTCAGGAATGGTAAAGACGATCGGCGATCTCTATGCGCTCAAACTCGAAGCACTGGAGGGTATAGAGCGTATGGGCAGGCTTTCGGCACAAAAGGTGCTGAAAAATCTCCATGCCGCAAGAGAAATAAGCCTTCAGGAATTCATTGCCGGATTTGACCTGGAAGGGGTGGGGCTCCTGGTGGCCGAAAAAATCGTCAGCGCCGGATATGACAGCCTGGATGCCCTATTGGCCGTGGACAAGGCCGCCCTCGCGCAGATTCCGGGCATCGCAGAGATCATGGCCGAAACTATTTGGAACTCCCTGAGGGCCGTGGAGGAGCAGATGAGAGCCTTGGTAGCCGCTGGCGCCATACGCATAAAGACCCCGAATCCGCCCTCGGGCGGAGAATCCGGTCCGGTGCGGGGAAAGAGTTTTTGCTTTACCGGCGAGCTTTCAACCATGAAACGCCAGGAAGCCGAAAAACGCGTGCGAGAGCTGGGGGGAAGCGCAAAAGGTTCGGTTACCAAGGACCTGGACTATCTGGTGACCAATGCACCCGATTCGGGATCCTCCAAGACCATAAAAGCCAGGAGTCTTGGCGTTACAATACTTGATGAATCGACGTTCCTCGCCCTACTGCGCCAAGCCTCAGGAACCCCTGAAGCATGAAGGTCATAAGCCTTGCACCGAAAGCCCGGGAGCTTGAAGGTCGCAGGTCTTGCACGGTAGTATCCACGCAAGCGAAGGTCAAGGAAGGGTTTATTCAATCATGACAGATATAAAACGACTATGGAAAGAAGCAGTGTTCGCCGCGCTTGAGAACCTCGCGTCCGCTTCAGGATTAACCACCGGCATTGGGGATATGGAGTCCCTGGTGGCCGAATACCCACCCAAGCCCGAACTGGGCGATATCGGCTTTCCCATGTTCGGGTACGCTAAGGTTTTTAAAAAAAGCCCTGCGGTCATTGCCACAGAGATGGAACGCCTGCTGGCCGCCCGGGGGGAAGAACTCCTCTGCCACGGAAGGCCGAAGGCTGTAGGTCCCTATCTGAATGTCTTTCTCCACAGGGTATCTGTCATTGAGGAAGTGCTGGAGAGAGGAAGGAAAGACGACTGGAATTCCTATCTGCCCTTCGCCGGCAGGAAGGTCATGGTGGAGTTTTCCTGCCCCAACACCAACAAACCCCTCCACCTGGGACACCTGCGCAACAACGTTCTGGGCGAATCCCTGTCCAGAATTCTCAAAGCCGCTGGCGCCGACGTGAAAAAAGTCAACCTCATCAACGACAGGGGCATCCATATCTGTAAATCCATGCTCGCCTACCAGGTCTACGGGGGAGGGCGGAATCCCGAGGATGAGGGCCTTAAAAGCGATCATTTCGTGGGCAAGTATTACGTGCTTTTCAACCAGCTCAAAAAAGAGGATCCCAAGGCCGAGGAAAAAGCCCAGGAACTGCTCAGACTCTGGGAATCGGGGGACGCCGAAACTCTGAAGCTATGGAAGACCATGAATCGATGGGCGGTGGAGGGCATCAAAACCACCTACGCGCGTCAGGGCGTGGGTTTTGACGACTATTATTTCGAGAGCCTCACCTATACCAGGGGAAAGCAAGAAGTGCTGGACGGCCTTTCCAGGGGGGTCTTTTACAGAGACGATGACGGCTCGGTCTGGGTTGATCTGGAAGATGTAGGCCTGGACAAGAAGGTGCTACTCCGCAAGGACGGAACAAGCATCTACATCACCCAGGACATCGGCACGGCCATCCAGAGAAGCAAGGATTGGCCCTTCGACGAGCTGGTTTATGTGGTGGCCAGCGAGCAGCATTATCATTTCAGGGCCCTCTTTGAGATTCTCCGCCGCCTGGGCTACTCCTGGTCAGAAAACCTTTTCCACCTGGCGTACGGTCTTGTAAACCTTCCTTCTGGCCGCATGAAGACCAGGGAAGGAACGGTGGTAGACGCCGACGATCTCATCGACGAGTTGGCCGCCCTGGCCCAAAAGGAGATAGAAGCCAAGGGTAGGGATTCCATGGTAGGCGATCCGGCGGCGGTGGCTGAAAAGGTAGCCTTGGGAGCGCTTCACTATTATCTGCTCCAGACATCGCCCACCAAGGACATGCTCTACGATCCCGAACAGTCTCTTTCCTTTACGGGAAATACCGGTCCCTACATTCAGTATATGGGCGCCAGGGCCTGCTCCATTCTCAGAAAAGGCGCCGAAGCTGGACCGGCACAGGTCCTGCAAGAAGGCGATGCCGCCGAAGCCGTAGCTGCGGTGCTGGACAACGAAGCGGACTGGCCGCTGATCCGATGCCTTGCCTCCTATTCCGGCGCCCTGGAGAGCGCCGCACGCACGAAAGAGCCTTCCATAATGGCAGCCTACGCCCACGAGCTGGCCGCGGAATTCTCGGCCTGGTACAGGGACAACCCTGTGCTTTCCAATCCCGACCCCTCGCTCTCGGCCGGCAGACTGCAGCTGGTAAAAGCGGCAAAATCCACCCTTCAGCAGGTTTGCGGGCTGCTCTGCATACCCTTTCTAGAAGTAATGTAAGAGTTTAATTAGCGCCCCCCGGTTGACAGTCTCTCGTGTATCGGTGTATAAAAGCGCGCTACGTATGGTTAATTGACGAGGAAGCAAAGATGTATGCAATTGTGGAAATCAACGGTAAACAATATCGGGCCGAGAAGGGCGCCAAGCTCAAGGTAGACAGAATCGAAGAGGAAGCCGGCGCGAGCCTTTCCTTTGACAAGGTTCTTCTGCTTTCTGACGAATCCGGCGTAAAAGTCGGCTCGCCCTATGTGCAGGGAGCCAATGTCAAGGCGACAGTGGAAGCCGAGCTCAAGGCCGACAAGGTAATCGTCTTCAAGTATAAGCCCAAGAAGGATTACAGAAGGACCCAGGGACATAGGCAGCGCTATACCCTCGTAACCGTCCAGGAAATCGTCGGCGCCTAAGCCGTACCAAGCAAGGGAGGAAGTACATGCCACACAAGGGCGTCAACGGTCGAGATTCTCAACCCAAGTATCTGGGTGTAAAGAGATATGCAAACGAAGCGGTCAGCGCCGGTTCTATCATAGTCAGACAGAGGGGCTCCAAGATCAACGCCGGTGAAAACGTTGGGATTGGCAAGGACGATACCCTGTACGCCCTTGTGGACGGAGTGGTTTCCTTCAAGGAAGTCAGGGGCAAGAAATACGCCCAGGTAGAGCCCTTTCAGGCCGAACAAGCCTGAGGAAATATCATTAGGCTGATTGACCTTCAGGGAATGACGCAAAGCCGCTCGAAGCATGAGCGGCTTTTTTTATGTCTTGCCTGCCATGGTCCGGGCTGCTATTTTTACTAAAATGAGGAAGAACAGGTGATAAAATTTGCCGACGAGGCTACGATAACCGTTATTTCTGGCTCCGGAGGCGACGGTTGCATTGCCTTCAGGCGGGAAAAATATGTTCCCATGGGTGGTCCTGCCGGCGGCGATGGCGGCAAGGGCGGGGATGTCATCTTCGTGGTAAAGCACAACGTCCGAACGCTCTCATTCCTGCGTTATCGCCAGACCTTCAAGGCGCAAAACGGCCTTCCTGGAATGGGGCGGAACATGCACGGCAAGGACGGTGAAGACGTCATCATTCCGATCCCTCCGGGAACAATCGTAAAAGACGCCGATACCGGCGAGGTTTTGCGCGATTTTAGCCTGTCCCGTCCGGGAAAGGCCTCGGACAAGGCTGGAACCATGGCGGGCAAAGACGGGGAACAATGGATTTTTCTCTCAGGCGGCAAGGGCGGCTGGGGGAATACGCATTTCAAGAACTCGGTCAACCAGGCGCCCCGCTTTGCCATGCCCGGTCAGGCGGGCGAGGAGCGCAGGCTGAGAATAGAGCTCAGCCTCATCGCCGATGTAGGCCTTGTGGGATTTCCCAACGCCGGAAAATCCAGCCTTTTGGATGCCTTCACCAATGCCAGGCCTAAGATCGCCAGCTATCCCTTTACAACCAAAATACCCAACCTGGGTGTCCTGACGATCCACGAGAGGGACATCATACTGGCCGATATCCCAGGCATTATCCAGGGAGCGCACGAGGGGGTAGGGCTGGGCGTGAGGTTTTTAAAACACATCTCCAGGACTTCCTTTCTTGTCTTTCTTGTTGATCTCTCCGACGAAAACTGGCGCCAGGCTTTTTCCATTCTCCTGGAAGAACTCTCTGCTTTTTCGCCTAGGCTGGCGGCTAAGAAAAGGATACTCGCGGCCACAAAGCTGGATCTGTCCGAAGCCCTGGAGCACTACGAAGAATTCCGGACCATGAACCCCGGTGAAGAGGTTCTGGGAATATCGGTATTCTCCGGAGTAGGTCTACCGGAACTGAAGGAGGCGATATTCAGGCAGGTTACTGCTGAGGAAACTCGCCCGGCAGAGGCCGATGCAGCCTCGACAGAGGAGCTGTCCGACGGTGAAGGCTTCCAGATTGCCGATGGCGAAAATCCCTTCGACATGCCAGACGAGGACCTGCTAGAGTGAAAACAGCCCTCCTCGGTGGCAGCTTCAACCCCATCCATATCGGACACCTCGTGATGGCCGAAGAGGTGTTGTTGGCCACAGGTTGCGACAGAATCCTTTTTTTGCCCGCCTACATCCCTCCCCACAAAGCCATGGACGATCCCGGGGCGGAGCACCGGGCTGGGATGCTACAGGCGAGCATCGACGGAGATCATCGCTTCGCCCTAAGTCGTTGCGAACTGGAGCGTGCCGGTGTCTCCTATACCATTGATTCCCTGCGCATCCTCCAGTCCCAGCACCTGGTCGAAGAGCATCCCTGCATCGTTATCGGCGACGACCTAGTGGAGGGCTTTTCAACCTGGAAAGAAGCCGAAGCCCTATCCAGGGCAGCAGAACTCATCGTAGTGCATAGGATGAGCGCTCAAAAACTCCCGTTCGGCTATCCGCACCGCTACCTGGACAACAGAATGCTGCCCGTCTCCTCGACTGAAATCCGCCGCCTCATCAGAGAAAAAGGTGCCTGGCGCTATCTCGTGCCTGAAGGCGCCCGCAGACTGATAGAAAAACATGGACTCTATGGATACAGCGCAGACTGAAAGACTGCTCCTCGAAGAACTAGGAAGGCTTTGCAAGCCTTCCAGACAGGCTCACTGCCGTTCTGTGGCCGAAACTGCCGAATTCCTCGCCCGGCGATTTTCCGTCGAGCCTCGGGCGGCCAGGTTGGCCGGGCTTGGACACGACCTGGTAAAAGACCAGGATATCGGATACCAATGGGAACTCGCCCGCAGATCCCTCGCCTCTGAGGGAATGGAACCGATCTCTGACGCAGTAGCCTCCATGGAGAGGGAAAAATCCTTCGCAGACAAGATCATCCACGGTCCGGCAGCGGCGGTGTACCTGCGGGATAGGCTCGGCATCCGCGATCCGGGCATTCTCAAGGCGGTAAGCCTCCATTCATCAGCCGGTCACAGCATGGATCCTTTGTCGTCCATAATATTCATAGCCGATAAGATGGAACCTACCAGAACCTATGCCGGCGACAGGGAGGCTTTCGCCCTGCGGGAGGATAGCCTTAATAGCCTCTTGAAGCAGGCGCTCGGCCTGTCTATCCATTGGCTGAACGCCAAGGGCTACGCTATTGCCCAAAGCAGCATCGATTTATACAATGCCTTAACAATGGATAAAACCAGGGAATGAGAAAGCTACAATTCGACAAAAGCCATATATTGCTCTGGCTGATCTCCGCCCTTTTCCTTACAGCCTTCGTAGTGGGCATCGCCGTGCTTCGGTCAGAAAGCCTGAGCTCCCAGCTGCGCACGGATCAGCCGATCAACGTTCTCTTGATATTCCAGCAGGACGAAAAACCCGTATCGACCCAGCTCTTGACTTTCTACCCCTCCAAGGCCAAGGCAGCGCTCTTGGATGTGCCCGGTAATACGGCGGTGATACTCACAACCATCAAGCGGATGGACAGGATCGACTACACCTTCAAGGCTAACAGCCCCAAAAGCTTTGCCACCGAGGTTTCCCATTACCTGGATATCCCCCTCAACGGCTACCTCCTCTTCGACGAGAAGGGCTTAAGCAGTTTTGTGGACTATCTCAACGGCCTTCAGCTTTTTATTCCTTCCATGATAATCCAGGAGGGCCAACAGGGAGTGCGCCTGCCCGGTGGGGCAGTAACTCTGGACGGGGATAAGGTTTTGCAGTTCCTCCGCTACAAAGAAGAACAGGAAAACGAAGGCGATGCCTTAGCCCGACGTCAGAAAATGGCCTTAGCCCTGATCAAGCGCTTGGCCTATAATTCGGCCTACCTCGAAAACAAAAAGAGTGCATCCATACTCACCAAGAGCATCAAAAGCAATTTTTCAGGCCAAGCCCTGCGCCGCCTTTTGCAGGAGATCGCCAAACTGGACGCCGATGCAGTGCTGATGCAACGGATAACTGGCACCTATCGCATGGTCGAAGGCGAAGAAAAGTTCTTTCCTTTTTATGATGGCGAACTCGCTCGGGACATGCTCAAGCAGACGCTGAACGCTATGAGCGTTGCCAGCAACACGACAAGCGGGGGAAGGATCTACACCGTCGAGATCCTCAATGGAACTACCGAGCGTGGTTTGGCCTCCCGCACGGCAGAGATTTTCGGCAGTTTTGGCTATGACGTCGTGGCAGTGGGAAACGCCGATAAATTCGAATACACATCCACCAGAATCATCGACCGCTATGGCGACAAGGAAGCCCTGGCCTCGATTGGGGCGGTCATAAAATGCGTCAACTTCGGAGACGCTTCAGAATACAAGGGTTCAATAAAAGCCGATTATTCAATCATTCTTGGAAAAGATTTCAACGGGAGGGAGTGTGTCCAATAGTCAATCGCTGGCCTTCTCTGTCGCTTCCATCCTGGCCGAACACAAGGCCCAGGATGTTCTGGTACTGGACCTGCGAGAAATCGCCGGCTGGACGGATTTTTTCGTTCTCGGCAGCTCCTCTTCCATAACCCATATGAGGGGACTTGCGCGCTTTGTGGATGAATACCTGGATTCGGAAAAAATCTCAGCACTCAACCGGCCGGTAGCCAGCGAGGACGAGAGTTGGCTGCTTATGGATATTGGCGACCTGGTCGTCCATATCATGAGCAAGGAGGCCAGGAGTTTTTACGAGCTGGAAAAGCTCTGGTACAAGGCCAAGGCCTATAGCGTCAGCGCCGAAGGATCAACCCAGGGCTCCGCGAACCGCTGAACCTGTACGGTTGGAGGCATAGGCGCAATAGAACTGTAGGATTGATTAAGAGCCCTGGATCGAGTAGGAGGGGGGCGTGAGC
>DFYR01000037.1 GCA_002383375.1 Spirochaetaceae bacterium UBA4077 | reverse complement strand
GCGAGTACGACTTCGGGAATGGGTACGAATCGTCCAAAAAACTTATGGACGCTTGCAAGGAAATCGATGGCATATTCTGCGCTAACGACTACATAGCCGCGGGTACTATAGCCAGACTGACGGAGATGGGCGTCGCGGTACCGGAGCACGTGCGCGTCCTTGGGTTCGACAACCGCGACTTCTCGGCCTTTAAGCCAATTCCGATCAGCACCTTCGAACAGCCTTTGCAGGAAATGGGCCTGCTGGCGATCAGCCTGCTCCGCAATCTCATCGACACGGGAGAACGCCAGGGCAACGTGTCAAAATATGTACTCCAGTCCAGGCTTATTCCGCGGGCGAGCACGATGAAATTAACCCCGTAAGACAAAAACTCCTTTTTAGCGTCCGCCGGGGATTCCTCCATGCCAAGGCAAATTCCCCAAATCCACGTTGCCGCCCGAAAGAATAACCCCGATTTTCAGGCCGCTCAAGTCGATTTTGCGTTCCCAAAGTACCGCGACGGGTACGACGGCCGAGGGTTCGACGACGATTTTCATGCGTTCCCAGATGAATTTCATGGCTTCGATGATTCCTGCTTCGCTTACGGTAACAATTTGTTCGACCCTTTCTCTGATGATGGGGAAGGTGATGCTGCCAAGGGAAGTCAAAAGACCGTCGGCTATCGTCTTGGGGCTGACAGAAGGCTGAATTATCCCCGTGGCCAGGGAACGATAGGCGTCGTCGGCCCCTTCCGGCTCTCCGGCGATAACACGGATACCGGGCTTAATTTCAGTTGCGGCGATGGCNNAGAAGCTCCATGGCCGCCGTGCCCTGGCCGGTGATGACGCGCTCATCGTTATATGGATGGACGACCGTGGCGCCGGTCCTTGCGACGACTTCGGCCAGGGTAGCTTCCCGAGCTTCCAAGGTTGGCTCGCACAACGTAACCTGCCCGCCGTAGCCCAGGACACCGGCTTTTTTGACCGAAGGCGCGGTGCGGGGCATCACGATGTACGCAGGAATACCCCGCATGCGGGCGGCGAGAGCGAGGGCCTGGGCATGGTTGCCAGAAGAGTGAGTCGCGACGCCCTTGGCTGCTTCCTGGTCGCTCAAGGAAAAGACCGCATTGCAGGCGCCCCTGAATTTAAATGCCCCTACCTTCTGGAAGTTTTCGCACTTAAAAAAAACCTGAGCCTCGACGACTTTATCCAGACTTCCGCAGGTGAGGACTGGCGTTCTATGGGCATAGGGCTCTATCCGTCTTGCTGCTTCCTTTATTCGTTCCAAAGAGAGGCTCATGACTGCATCCCCCTTGCGTCTGTTGCTGAGTTTATCCTAGCTTTCTATCAGTATCTTGTACAGTATTTATAAAAAAGCAATTCCTTGTTCAACCATGAAAACATATGCGGCTCACAAGAGAAGATACGTCGTTCCTTTGAGATGTAGCTGAAGCGCACAACAATACAGCCTCTTTCATAAATCGCACAACGCAAAATGGAAGTAGTCTGCAGGTCCAGGCTTTACAAAGCCTGGACCTGCAAAAGAAGGTGCCTTACTTTTTTCCACCCTGACCTGATAAATTGGAATTGCCGCTGGATGACTCAGGCGCGTTGCCCGATGCTTGTGCTTTGCTGCCCGGAGAATCGGGTTTTTCGGATTTGACAGAGTCGCTGGGGAGCTCCGGCTTATTGGGGGTATCGGGCTTTATCCCACCCTCGCCTTCGCGCTTGAGTTCGCCGATCATGGCGCCTTTCCGTTCGGTCCAGCGCGTCTTGAGCGCATGGAACTCGGAAGAACCGGGATCAATACCGAGCTTCTGCGCCAGCAAGCCCCAGCCGTGGCCATCACTGCCCTCAGCAAGCACTAGGGCTTCATCCAAGCTTATGTTTCGCTCCCTGGCAATCTCAAGTGCCAGCCAGAACTGCCCAGGACTATAGCCTGCAGCCACATAGCCTTCCAAAACCCGAAGCTCGACCCTGAAGGTATTTTGAAGCCTGATCATCAGGGCTTCATGTTCCAGGATATCGAACTCTTCCAAGTCGACGATTTCATCTTCCTGGGCAGCTACGCCTGTTATAAAAACAAAGGCCGCTAGTACAGCAAAAAGTAAAATCGTTACACGGTTCATAGGCGCAAGAAGTTTTAAAGTCTTTCTCAGAAAATTTTCTGGTTTATTAAAATTCACCTTTTTCCCGCCTAATATATAAGACTGATCCTATGCAAATTCCCGCCATTGGAACGCAGTAAAATACTAAAACCAGCATATCCATAAATTTCACCTACCGAACCTCCAGTATCAAAACGGATTGTATCTGATCCCTACATATGTCTATGTATACCCAGGCTACGATCGGGCGGTTGCCTTTTTTTTTTGAATCACGTTTATACTACCTGGTATGCTGGAATCACCGGAGCAAGAGGATGAGACAATACGACGCGTCTTGTCGGGGGATAAGGAAGCTTTCCGCGTTCTGGTGCTTCGCTATAGTTCTCGGATTCTCGCCTTTTGCCGCTCCCGTCTGGAGGCCTCCGGCGTTCGCGACGCTGACGACGAGGCAAAGGATCTAGCTCAGGAAGTGTTCATTCGAGCCTATATATCTTTGCATCGATTTAGACCTGGGAAGAGTTTTGCCGCCTGGCTCTTCGCCATTGCCGCAAACAGGGTAAAATCGAAATTCAGGTTTTTTGCACGACAGCGGAAGTTGGAAGAATCGGCGATCAACGCAGCACAAGTATCGCTAGAGAAAGCTACAGGATCTGATTCCGGCACTTCGGAACTTCTGCGGATCCAAGGCGAAGCCTTGCTGCGCGGAATTGCCATGTTGCCTAAGGATCTCAGGCTTCCCATGGAGTTATATTATATAGGTGAATTATCGGTAGCCGAAACCGCGAAAGTGCTCAAGCTAGGCCAGGAGGCGGTAAAAACTAGGCTGTTCAGAGGAAGAAAAGCATTGAAAGATTTGGCGGAAAAGCAGAAACCTGATCGAGGTACGAGAGGTATATGGTAATGATGAACTGTGACGATGCCCAGGCGATCGTTTCCTCGTGGATCAAGGGCGATCTGGACGATGCCAGCCTGCAGGAACTCAAAGCCCATATGGATGGCTGCCAGGACTGCGCGCTCCGCTACCGTTCCCTTGTGTTGTTGATGGAAAGGGATTTGGGCATGAGGTCGAAAGATCGAGAAGAAGCTATGGGGACTTTCGCCAACTCCGTAATGGCCGCCCTCCCTGACAGGGTTGCGACACGAAGGCGGCGTTCAAAATTCCTTCCTTTTCCTATCACTGGATCGAGTACAGCTGGATCACATGCTGCCAGCTCTCGACATCCGATATTTTCACCCATAGTAGGGCTGGCAGCGGTGGCGCTCTTCATCATCGGTGCAGGTTTAGGGATTTTCTATACGAAACTGAACACAAGCCATATAACTATCAGGTTCGAAATCAGTGTCCCCGCTGTCACTTCTGTGCATTTGGCAGGGAATTTTAACGATTGGAACGATGAAACCTATGCTTTGAAGCGAATCGGTTCCTCGGATACCTGGGAAATAAGCCTGCGTTTACCCAAGGGCAACTTCTATGTGTATAATTTTGTGCTAGATGGCGAACAATGGATCGCAGATCCTAAATCCCCTCTTACGGTGGATGACGGATTTGGGGGTGTCAGCAGTTTTTTACGGCTTTAAACGGCAGGGGAATGGTGAACATGGGCAAAAGACAATTTTTTAAGACTTTTCTCGTACTTGCAGCCATTTTTTTTACCGCTTTTACTCCAACGTCCCTGGGCGCGCAGTCAGTGGAACGCTGGTTTGCAAAACCTACTATTTCGGAATCCTATGGAAACCTGAAACTAGAATTACTGGCGGCCGCAAACGAATTAGAGCAGCTTTCCCTTTCTGATGACCTCCTGATTTCCCGGCTGGAGGAAGGAGCAGGAAAAAACGTATCGGCCCCTGTCCTTCTGGCAGCCATTAACGCTGACATGGACTATATACGGATGATCGTCCAGAATCTTGCGGCCAGAAATCTTTTCCCTTCCAAACGGAAGGATGCCCTCAAGACAGTGCAAAACAGCCTATTGCTCCTAAGAACGGGAATTGGGCAAATCGAACTCGAAACGGCGTTGGACCTGGCTTCCTCCATCGAAGGCATAAAGGGAAAGCAGTCGTCGATACTCTCGAGGGCTTTTACCGCCCTTGGTGTAACGGCTTCAGCCCAGGCGGTCTACGGACTTTCCGAAAAATCCCGGCTCGAACTTGTTGGGTATCTCATCACCAGCGAGATGGCTGAGCGAAAATTCGATTCGGTGATGAACCAGATCGCAGAAAATATCAAACAGGGCGAAAGTGCCGAAGCGGCGGTCGCATCACTGGAACATCGTGGTAACGAGGAAGGCGAGCCAAGAAAATCAACGTCGGGGAGAGAAAAATCCAAGGGTTCAGAGAATTCCGCCGTAAAAGGCAATTCCGGACCAGGTACCGGCGGCGGATCCGGTGATGGACCCAGCAATTCGGGCCAAGTCGCCGGCTCAGGACCCGGAGCCGAAGCAGGACCAGGACAGGGCCCTGCTTCAAACCAAGGGGACTCTTCTTCCGATGGAACTAGCCCGGGGGTTAAACCGACTACGAGTAAAAAGAGACTTTAAAACGCCGGAACAACTCCGCCGCCGTAGGTGGAAAGAATAAAATCCTTGACTTTTGCCGAGGTAAGGCTCTTGGCCAGCGCGGCAATGCGCGGATCCTTCGATTCGCCTTTTCGCGCCACAAGGATATTGGCATAGGGTGAATCCCCGCCTTCCAGAATGAGCGAGTCCTTGATCGGATTCAGGCCGGCCTGGAGGGCGTAGTTGCCATTAATCACCGCTGCGGCCACGTCCTGAAGGGTTCGGGGCAGCTGGGGCGCTTCGATTTCCTTGAACTGGAAGCGTTTGGGATTCTCTTCGATATCCTTGATGGTGGCTTCAAGGCCCGCATTCGCCCTCAGCGTGATGAGCTTGTTCGCCGCCAGGAATATAAGGGCTCTTCCCTCGTTGGTAGGATCGTTGGGAATGGCGATAAGCGAGCCGGCGGGGATATCTTCAAGCTTCTTGAATTTTCTCGAGTAGAGCCCCAGTGGTTCAACATGCACGGCGACAACGCTCTCCAGGGAAAGCTTTCGCGCTGCGGCGAAGGACTCGAGGTAGGGCAGGTGCTGGAAAAAATTAACGTCCAGCTGGCGTTCGGCCAGGGCGATATTGGGTGTTACGTAATCGGAAAACTCGATTATGTCCAAACGGATCCCCTGCTGAGCCAGATCGGGCTTTATGACGTTGAGGATTTCGGCATGGGGGACCGAGGTGGCGCCTATCTTCAGGCTTGTCTGCGCCATCGCGCCGCTGAGGGCAGATAAAACGAAGAGAGTGGCAAAGAGTTTTTTGATTCCGTTCTTCTTCATGAGAACCTCCACGATGTATTGTTTCGATACCCCAGGGTATCGAGGGTGCACGGAGTTTTAAGTCCCGGATCGGGACGGCTCTGTTGTAAGGAATTGGTTTCAGGACGGGGTATGATTAGAACGTTTCTATAAGAAGGGCGAGAGCGGAGCGCGGCCTTGCGAGGCCGCAGCGCATAGAACATAGGCTAGGGGTAGTGCGTTTCATATCTCTTGGTCCCTAGGCTCGGCTATTTTAAAAGTTTTGTCAATATGATGGTACTTGAAAATAGCGCTGAAGATCGAAGGGCGAAAAGATGCCTTTATCGGTGACGACGCCGCTGCAGAGCTTGGGTGGGGTTATGTCGAAGGCTGGGTAGAATCCCTTTACTCCTTCCGTGGCGGTGCGAACCCCCATGGCGTGAAGGACCTCCGATGGATTTCGCTCTTCGATGGTCACTGTATCGACGGTCGGATGGCGTGGATTGGGGCTGCCGTTGACGAAGTAGGGGATGCCCCAATACCAGGCTGCCAGAGCAATCTGGAAGGTGCCTACCTTGTTGACGATGTGGCCGTCCATGCAGATGAGGTCGGCAGCGGAGGTGAAGAGGTCGACGTGTTTAGCCTTCATGGTATAGGAAGGCATGTTGTCGGTGATGACGGTTACGTCGAAGCCCATGTCCTGGATGACCGAAGCCGTGAGCCTAGCCCCCTGGAAGAAGGGTCGGGTTTCGGGGCAGATGAACTTCACGTCCTTTCCTTTGGCGCGGCACTCCCTGAGCATGGTGCCGACGATGGTTTCAGCGAAGCATTGGGTCATGACGGTGCCCTTGTCGGGGAATTGGCCGACTAGGTGGACTGCCTCGGCGGCGCTTTTCGCGTAGCGCCGGTTGATCACGTCGATGTTGTGCAGAAAGACAGCCTCGTCCGGAGCTTCGCCCGCCGCCATGGCTGCCTTGGCCACCTTGGCGCATTCCTGGGTGATGTGGGCCATTTTTTCGACGGTGGTGGGCCTAGCGCAGGAGAGTTCGGCCGCGGCGGCGTCGATTTTGTCCCCAAAATCGACGCCGCCGGCTGCCTGCCCCTGAATCTGCCTGGCTGCCAGCGCCATTGCCATGGCGGCGGCTATGTAGGGGCCGCCTGACTGGGTCACCATGTCCCGTATAGCCTGTATAACCTCTCGGTAATCGGCGCACTCCACGTAGCGGATCTTGCCGGGATAGACCCGCCTGTCGAGAATCCGCACCAGGGCGGCTGACCTATCGTACCAGGCGACATTTTCGTATTTGAGCATGAAGGCGAGATCCTGATCGTTCCGTTCCATCCGGCTGCTCCTAGTATCCAAGATTCTTCCGCATGGCTTCGAGGGCGGCGTCGGAGATCGGGACCGCTCCCCCCGCCTGGAGGGCTAGCAGGTAGATTTTGGCCGCGTCTTCTATATAGGTCGCCCGCAGGGTAGCCTGCTCCAAGCTCTCACCGATGGCCACGGCGCCGTGATTGGCCATGAGGCAAGCGTTCCGGTTTTTAAGGGTCCTGGCGACAATGACGCCGAGCTCCTCGGTTCCCGGAAGGCCGAACTCGGCCAGGGGAATGTCTCCCCCAATATAGACCAGCGTTTCGATGAGGACCAGGGGAATTCCCTTTCCAGCCGTAGCCAGAGCGGTAGCATAGGGCGAGTGGATGTGGACGACGCCGCAGGTGCCCGGAACCTCCCGGTAAATTGCGGCGTGCATGCGCCACTCCGATGAGGGCTTGCGCTTTCCTTCCACGACTGCCCCGCCTGAAGCCTCGATAATCACGATATCGTCCAGCCTCATTTTTTCGTAGGCATAGGAACTGGGTGTTATTGCTATCTTCGTGCCTGTCGCATCCAGGCAGCTTAAATTTCCGCTGGTTCCGGCGAAGAGTCCCCGTTTGTACGCCAGAAAGGTATTTTCCAGCAGGGTTTCCTTTAACAAGGCATACATTGACATTCGGCTTTCCTCCCTATATGCCGGTCCGTGCTTTTTCCCTTGCCTTCCAGAGCCGCTCGGCGACCGGGGCCCATTGTTCGGCAGCCTCCCTGGTCTTGGCACTGAGATCTTCCACAGCCTCCGGCGCATCCAGCTCGGTAGATTCGGCCTTGGACTGTCGTACCATATCGACCAGGGCATCTGGATTATCCAGTAAAGGACAGGGCATCAGTAAGTTTTCATTAAAGGGTTGCCTTTGCCTATAGGCCTTGAAAAGGGGCGAGCGTAGGGCGTCCAGCAGACTGGCCTCTTTGATATTGACATTCGCATAATGAATAAAGGCGCAGGGCTCAACATCGCCGTTGGCGTTGATATGGAGGTAGGATTTCCCGCCGGCTATGCAACCTGAGCAGTATTCCCCATCGTTCCAGAAATCCAGGGCGAATATCGGCTTGGTTTCGCGAATTTCCCTGACCCGCCAGTACATATACTCCCTTTGCCCGGGCGTAGCCAGGAGATTGACATCCGCACCCTTCCCTACAGGGATATAGGTAAAGTTCCAGACGAAACGGCAGCCTCTGGCTATCATCTCGTCCACGAATTCGTCCGAGCCGACACTATCGGTATTATAACGATGGTAGCAGGTCGAATAGCCGAAGAGCAGCCGGTGCTTCCGCATGAGGTCCATGGCTGCCAGCACCTTCCGGTAGCTGCCCTTGCCCCGCCTCATGTCTGTCGATTCCTCGCCTCCTTCGATCGAAAACGCCAGGGTCAGGTTGCCAACCCGCAGCATGTCGCTGCACAGGGCTTCGTCCACAAGAGTTCCGTTGGTAAAGGCGAAAAAGTAGGCGTCTTGGTGAGCTTCGCAGAGTCGTAGTATGTCGTCTTTGCGGATCAGGGGCTCGCCGCCTGAAAGGATATAGAAGTAGGTGCCCAGCTCCTTGCCCTGTCTGCAGATCGAATCGAGGGTTTCGAAGGAGAGGTTGTGATTTTTGCCATACTGGGCTGCCCAGCAGCCGGTGCAGGTCAGGTTGCAGCCTGATGTGGGATCCATCAGAATAGCCCAGGGGATGTTGCAGTTGTATTTATTCCGCGCCGCCCGAACACGGGCCGCTCCTTCGAGGTTGGCGTGGACAAAGAAGCACTCTACAAGTTTTTGTATGACCTTTATGTCCACCTCGGCGTAGAGTTTTTTTACCAGCAGATGCCAGTTGCTGGTTTCGTCGCCTAAAACTTTTTCTACCGCCATTATTTCCTTGCTATGCATAGCCTCCCTGTCGAGCCTGCGGGCGAGCTCTATTATACGGGGCAGTCGTTTCATGGGGTCGTCGGCGATGTACCACAAGAGCAGGTCAATCGCCGTCTTACGCAGCATGGGCATTATTGATTCCTCCTTGTCAGTATATTTTATTTTTTTACATGGGAATTGCGCAAAGAAGCCTTAATACGCCAAGGCTAATACGCTCGCGCCTGCGGGTCAATAATGAATCTGGCTTACCTGACGAATGGGAGAAAACAAGGTACAGTTACATAATGCGAAAAGAAATCGCGGAAGAAACATACAAAATCAGCTCGGTCGCAGTCAGCTGGGACGACTCCCTGCGGCTGGCTTTACATCGAGTGCTTGAAGAACAGCTCGCCCTGTACAGGGTTCCGGGAATAATCGCCGGGCTTTGGGCGGATGGGTCGGGTGAATGGAGTGGGATGGCGGGTACGGCGGATATCGCCACCGGGCGCAAGCCCGATCCTAGCGACAAGGTCCGGATTGGAAGCATTACCAAAACCTTTACCGCCACGGCTATTCTTCAGCTGGCCGACAGGGGGCTTTTATCCATCGACGATCCTTTGAGCCGCTGGGAGCCCTGGATTCCGGGGGCCGACAGTATAAGCCTTCGCCATTTACTCAATATGACTTCGGGGCTGGTTAATTATACCGATCTGGAAGAGTTCTGGGCTACCATAAAGGCCGACCCGGCGGCTCACTGGGCGCCTGAGGATATGGTGGCAATGGCGGCAGCCCTTGCCCCGCGTTTTGCGTCGGGTACCCAGGCGGAGTACAACAACACCAACTACATTCTTCTGGGCATGATAATTGAAAAGGTCAGCGGCATGAGCGCAGCGGACTATTTCTCCCAAGCTATCGCCAAGCCTCTGGGTTTGGAAACCACCTATCTGCCCGAGGGACCGACACTGCCTGAGCCCTTTATGCGGGGCTACACGATAGCGGCTGGTGCCGATCTAGAATCGGCCAACTTCATTGAGCAGAGTTTTTATTCACCCTCACCGTCCTGGACCGCGGGCGGGATGATCGGTACGTTGGGCGATCTTAAAAAATGGATGGAGGCTCTCGCATCAGGTTTTCTAGTAAGTCAGGACATGCACGCGCAGCAGCTTAATTTTTCCATGCCGGGCGCCGACGATTACGGCCTGGGCATTATGCGAGGCGGGACTCTCATCGACCACGCCGGGGAAGTTCCGGGCTACAATGTTTCCATGTACAGACACCCCGGGCTTAGATTGACCGGTATCGTCCTGGCTAACCGCTATCCCGGGCCGAGCAAGGGCCAGGCCGACAGGATCAATGTGGCGCTGATGAAAACCATCGCCCAAAAATGACCGATCGATCAGTATATCGGAGGGGTAATGCACATGATCGCGGTAGTATCCGTTTCACCGGGGTTGAACGCCTTATGTGGAGTATTATTTCTTATATAGATGCTATCGCCTTCCCCTAGGGTAAATGTCTCATCTACGCAATCGAGCACAAGCTCGCCGCTCAGCACTATTATGCATTCTTCGGCAGCCCGGGATGAATACTCATCCCGGGTCCAGCTCTTCGGTTTGAGTGAGAAATAAAAAACCTCAAGGCTGGGCATTTCCTGCTCAGAAAAGCCAAAGGGCGAAAGAAATTCATAAACAATATTGCTATCCGTAAGCTTCAACTGTTTTCTCTGGTCGGCTCTGATGACTTTAGTAGTGTCGGAATTTTCTTCCAAGAAAGAATAGAGGGGCAGCTGAAGCGCCGTGCTGATCTTGCGAAGAGATGAAATAGAAGGCTCAGCGAGGTTTCTTTCGACCTGTGATATGTAACTGGCTGTCAATCCGCAGGACTCGGCCAGCTGGCTCAGGGTAATTTCTTTTGCTTTTCTTGATTTTCTTATTTTATCACCAATCATACTTGCGCTTACTCTACGGCCAATCCATACACAGGTCAATATCGAAATACTGTCTATATACAACCTCGCATCAGGCCCAGAAAAGCCATACCAAGAGGTAGCCCGAGGTAACGGCAGCCAACGTGAAAGGCACGGAAATTTTCATGAAATAACCTGCCTTTACTTCGTAGCCTTCCTTGCGCAGGATACCGAGCCCCGCAATGTTGGCCGAGGCGCCAATAGGGGTGAGGTTGCCGCCCAGGGTAGCACCCACGAGCAGTCCGAAGTAGATGAGGGTCGGGTCGATCCCCAGCTGGGACGCTATACCCGAGGCGACAGGGAGCATGGTGGCGACATAGGGTATATTATCGATAAAAGCCGAAAGTATAACGGAAACCCATACGATGAGGGTATAAATTATGAAGACGTTGGTACCGCTGACCCTGACGAAGAGGGCGCTGATGGCATCCACCACCCCTGCCTCGGTAATGCCGGCGATGACCACGAAGAGCCCGGCCAATAACAAAAGGGTGAAGTAGTCAATTTCCTTGACGATCTCCAGCACGATCCTGAGACTTTTAGTCTTGATGATGTTGTAGATGAAACCGATTACCATGAGGCCCATGCAGATGAGGCCGTTGATATGATCGGCCGCCCAGGGAGCCATCCAGCCTTTCGGAAGCAGCGATGCCAAAATAAGGAGGAGGACGGTTCCCACCATGAGAAAGCTGGGCACATAATCCTCCACCACGGTGCGTTCGTCGCACTCCACTAAAGCCTTGTCTTTGCGGAATAAAGCCAGGAGAACGAACATGGATACGATGGCTCCCACCTGGACTACCCAGAACAAGCCCGGTTTTCCCCGGTAGACGAAGAAATCCAGAAAGTTCATGCCCGCGTAGCCGCCCAACAGAATAGAGGTCGTGTCTCCCACAAGGGTGGCGGCTCCCTGGAGGTTGGAAGATATCGCTATGGCGATGATGGCGTTCACCGGGGATATCTTGAGTTTTCGTGATATGGTCACCGCCACTGGGGCGACCATCAGCACGGTCGCTACATTGTCCACAAAAGCGGAAATTACCCCCGCGAAGAGC
This sequence comes from Spirochaetaceae bacterium UBA4077, assembly GCA_002383375.1. Lineage (GTDB taxonomy): Bacteria > Spirochaetota > Spirochaetia > Treponematales > Rectinemataceae > UBA2256. The sequence goes on along the minus strand of DFYR01000037.1, from coordinate 6,945 downwards.
GCGAGGGATATGACTGCCCATTTCACGTTGGGCATCTTGTCGATGATAAGGTCCGCCAAAAGGGAGGGCATTCGCGAGTTGATGAAGAGGGATACGACGCCCATGGTGCCGGTGATCATCATGATCACGTTCCAATCCACAGCACCAATTACTTTCTCCACCGGCAGAATACCGAAGATCACGAATAAGCTTGCCGAGGCGAGGGCTATGTAGGCGCGGAATTTCGAGAAAAAGAGCAGGCCAGCATAGGTCAGCGCAAAGAGAACAAGGGCTAGAACCATAATGAAGACTCCCTTTTGAGGCGACTATCGGAAGGCATCATAATCCAGTCTTTTTAGGCGATCAAGGATGGAAGTGACGTTCAGCAAAACCTGCAAAAGCTATTGGCGTAACGCCCGAGACCTTGGCCATGGCCGCGACTACTTTATCTGGTTTTGTATCGCCGGAAACGGTGATGAAGGCTGTTTTAGGAAGCTTACCTTTATAGGCCTTAAGCCAGGCGCGCACGGGAGGCGAAAGACTCCATGACCAGATGGGACTGAGCACAAAGATCCTGTCGAAATCCGCTGGATCGAACATCGATTTTTCTATTCGGCTGGGAATCTCAAAGGTGGATTGGAACCCAGAAAACATGAAATTGATAAAATTAGTCTTGCGTTCTCTTTTCTCAACAATGGCTTCGATATCGGCCCCGAAAATCCACATGAGATCCTCGGCCACCCAGCGTGTGGCTTCTCCCTGGGAGAAATAAACGATCAGGGTACGTTGCTCACCCGAATAGGGTTCGATTTCATCGGTGATCATAGAACGGCTTCCGAGCAGGGCGCTGAGCGCGGATACCACACTGGCCTTTTGTCCGGCTTGCTAAGCTTGCCCGGCTTTAGCTTTGCCTTCCGCAGCCGCGCCGCTGTATAAGAACTTGGACAGGATAACAAGAAAAATCAGGAACCGAGTTACTTTTAGCGTCGGCCTTTTGTTGAAAATGGAACCTTTGTCCACCATCGACGCTCCTTCTATCCAAGCCCAAGGGATTTTCGATGCCTGAACAGGAATAATATATCCAAAAATTCCTTGGTTTTCATAGGATCGGAATCGAAATGGAACAGGTGGCTCGTACAGCCGCAGTCGGTGGAACCGAAATGTTGAACCGCCGCGCCTTTAATGCCGGCCAGGGCTTCAGCAAGAGAACATTCCAGGTTTGCGTAGGAATAGAGTGGGAGGACTTTAATCGATGCGGCGTAAGGCACCAGGTAATCGATGTGCCAATGCAAAGCTTTTCCGGTTTTCTTCTGATGTCGCGCAACGCGTTTTGAAAGGCCTTTCTTCGCCGAACCGCAATATATATACCAGCCGGATTCGAACGCTATCGCGCCCAGGCTTCCCACGGCGATTTCGGCTCGATGCTCGAGCCGCAACAGCATCATATAGCTGCCTGAGTCCGATTCGGCAAGCTTTGTATGGCTAAGATCGATGGGGACTTCGGCATCGCCGATGCTACTAGGGCCGGCAAGGCCAGCAAGGCCAGTCCTATTACCATTGCTGGTAATTTCAACGCAACCGGCGAGGCCGGCTTTACCGTTTTCATCCACGTGCAGCGCATAGGCTCGACACTCCACCTGCCCGGCGAAACGCCCCAGGGCTGCCGCGAAGGCAGGGTCGCTGTGCAGGTTTGGAATAAAGCGTTCCGGCCTGCCATGCATAATCATGAATATCACATGGGTCTTGTAGCCCTGTCCCGAAAGCTCAGCCAGTTCTTCCAGGTGTTTTAGGGCTCTGAGGCTGGGCGCATCGGGAAACATGGCTATCCCGNNATTCCACCAGGGAACAGGCTTTTATTTCGATAAGATGATGGGAACCACCACTGTCTTCCACGAAAAAATCGAAGCGCGAGCTGCCGAGGGTATACTCGGGTTGGACCTTCCGTGCATGCGGGAAGAGCTTGGGGATCAACAGGGTCGCGGCGACCTGGTTCGCCCTGGCGGAGTAGAGAGGCACGATGGCGCGGCCCCCGCCATTAATGGATTGGCCGCCCACCGTGACGTCACCCCCGTCATTACGTGATTGGCCGCCTATGGTAACGTCGCCGCTGCCTTCGTAGCGTACCGCAGCGGCGGTCCAGGCTGTTTTACCGCCCTTCGGCCGTCGCTCCAGGATCAATCTCGTGCCGGGAACAGTAAGCTCGGCGATGCTCCCTGGATTGGGACAGTGGCAGGCCAGCTCCTCTCCTGTTTCGGGGTCGACGGCGACGATGAGGAAGCGGTTGGGGCGCCTGAGGAACAAGGCTTCCCGATGATTTTCGAAAATTTGAAAGAATGTCGACACCCAGACAGTGTAGCCGGATCGGCAAGCCCTGAATATGCTGTCGGCGCCTAATCCAGTAGCGTTGAGCCTGAAGGCAGAATTCTTCACTAGGTAGTATTACCTATAGCATTGGGGGATGATATCGATTGCGCAGAGCGGTGTTGCTCTCGAAGCTTTTAGCTGGGAGGCGTGTATGAAGATGAAAAAAACCACACTGCTCTGTATGGTCCTTGGCTTGGCCTTTGTTTCCTGCTCGCTCTTTGGACCTAAGACAGGAGACCTGGAGGGCTTCGAAATTTACTTTTCCACAGACCCAGCCAACCTAAAAGCACTCCCTTCCAGCAGAGCTCTGCCTTCATCCCTGGCGAGAGCCACACATTTTCCAAATAGCGGTGCCTTGGGCATTACAAAATTCTGGTTTCCCACCGCTGAGACCTACGACACTATAAAAACAAAGGGCAGCTTGAGCGATGGCATCATTCCCTTGACGGACGCTGACTTGGTAGGGAGCTACTACAAGGCTATCGATAGAAGCCCCGATAATCCCCTGGTCTTGGATTCCGCATCCACAGATCCCTACATACCGGACCTGGAGCTGCCCTACGGCGCGACCTATAAAGGCATCATTATAGAATACGCGTTTTTNNCAGGTCGAAATGGATGACTACAAGCTGCGTTATTACTCCCAAGACTCCAATGAGGACAACAAAGACTACAAGGCGGGGGATGTTCTCATTGACCTGAACAATGATGCAGGAGGCTGGAAATTCCTGTATAATAAGCGCGAATTTACATTTGACTTTAATTATAAAGATCACCAAACCCCAAATAATAATTATGAACGTATTGTGGAAGTGAGCTGCGATATACAGCTTTACCTGTCCGATACAAGAATGCCTACTCAAATAGGTGTTCAAAAATCTTACTATGAAAATTGGAAATACCAAGGCGGGCTTACTGGTGAAAGCCCACAATATATATATGATTTTCTAAGTACGAAGGACAGTGCTCGTTTAGCCGATTATGAATCAGATTCCAATGGAATCTACCCTGATGAAAAGTTAGTCCAGATATTCCGCCTTAACCCTGATGTTCCCATGGACAGCAGCGGCAACTCCTTCCAGGCCGACAAGGGGGAAGACACATTCTTGAGAAACACCGGTAATAAAAAGGGGCCTTCAGNNCCACTCTCATTGTGGATTATGGGCCCAATGCGTCTCTCGAGGACCCTTACACCATCGAAACCTTCCCCGAGGATGCCAATGAAGCAAAAATGTACAAGATGGAATTGGTCTATTCCCTGGGGAATTCTGACCATGGAACCGATGGCCTTACGATACAGGTTCCCGTAGATGGATGGAATGAAAACGATACACCATCCCCCGCATGGAACGAATTGTCAGTGTTCACGAACATGCTTAGCATCGGGCCGAGCTGCGGCGGCATAGGCGCCCGCTTCGGCTGGCTGGATTTCAACGACGTGTGGCAGGGCGATTTCAGCGCCGACGCTGGCAAGTGAGGTCTCGACGCCGAAGCTGGCAATAAATAGCTCCTATTGTCATTACGCTGTGATGGGTAGTACATAGACAGGACTCTTTTGGGTACGCTACCTTAAGGTATCAAAAACTTAAGGAGGACTATGCGTGCCCCTCCTTGTTCCCCGCTATATTTCCGCTTCTAGCCCCGCCTTCGCGATAGGACTTCTGGCTCTCGGACTACTCCTGGGACTCCTGGCTTATAACCTTTTCCTCGCCTTTTCCACCAGGGAAAAGATGTTCGTATACTTTTCGGTCATTGTAGGCCTGCTGGTTATTCTGCAGACTTTCTCGGCCTATGAACGGTTCATTTTTTACCTGACCTACAACCGCGTTACGGTAATAACCCATCTTTTATTCATAACCTTTCTTCTGTTTTTTGAAGATTTCTTTTCGCTGCGCGCCCATAAGCCGGGACTTTCGAAATTCAATCGAGCTTCTATTTATATTATTGCAGGATATACAATTTTCTTTCTCGGCGCAAAATTTATTTTTCCCGATGCCGCGGGCTTTAACAGGATTCTCGACTTTGTACGGGAGCTCTTCGTTTTTTATACGAATGTTGTCTTTATTTTCACCATAGCGACCGCCCGGGGATGGATGCGCACCGAGGCGCTGCTGTTGCTCATCGCCTTTATTCCCCCAGCCCTTCTCACCTCCATAAACGCCATGAACATTTTCCCCTTCATGGCCCGCTACGAAGGCTTTGTCGGGTTTCTCATGCAGTACAATCAGCCGATTGGGCTTTCGCTCCAGGCGATTCTTTTTTCACTTGCCATGGGCAACCGCTACAACCGCATCAAGCTGGAACGCCAACAATCGCTGGAGGAGAGCCAGCGGCTTGCGCGGCTTAACGAAGAGCGGATGGAATTCTATANNATAATACTCGGAATAAACGAGCAGTTGCGCAATGGCAGGTATGGCGATTCGATACGGAAAAACTCGGCTCAATTTTTAGCCATCGAGCGGAACTGCCTCCGTCTTTTACGGCAGGTAAGCGCCATGCTCAGGCTGGGTCAGCCGGCATTGACCATTCAGGCGGAAACCCTGCCCCTGGCCGCGACGATCCAGCTTATCCTGAACGATTTTGCCCCCGCCGCGGCGGAGCGCAGGATCACGCTATCCTTCGCTCCCGACAAGACCCAGGACTCTTTGGGCCTCTCTGTCGCCTGCGAGGATTTGGAAGCCTTGATAATGAATCTGGTATCCAATGCGATTAAGTACTGTCCCTCCGGTTCCCGGATCGATCTGGAGATTGCTCGGACTTCTGGAGGGGACTTGGAAATTGCTGTATCCGATACGGGCCCTGGAATTCCTGCGGAACAGCAGGAAATAATTTTTCAGCGCTACAGAAAAGTCCCCGGCATAACCGCTAGCTTCACTTCGGGCCTCGGTCTCACCCTGGTCAGGACTATCATGGAAAATTACGGGGGTTCGGTTTCCCTGAAGAGTTCTCCAGGACAGGGTTCACGCTTTACGCTGCGGTTTCCTTCATCCTTGGTAAAATCCTTGGCTTCGGATAATCCGCGGCAGGCGCAGTTAGGGCTGTTGAGCCAGCTCTACACCGCAGACCTTCTTCCCGCTAACGAGGTAGGCGACTTTACAAAAATGCTGGGGTCTGAGGAGCCCAAGCCCAGGATTTTAGTGGTTGAAGACAACCAGGATATGCAAGCCTACATTGCCTCGGTACTGGCCGAACGCTTTTCCGTACTCACCGCATCATCGGGAGAGGACGCCCTGAAGATGCTGGANNTGATGCAGGGCATGGACGGCCACGAATTTCTTGCCAAAATGAGGGCTCGACGGGGGGATTATCCGATTCCTCTCATCTTTCTCACTGCTCGGCACTCCCAGGCAGAGAAAATCGAAAGCCTCAAAGAAGGGGCTATTCGCTATATCACCAAGCCCTTCGCTCCGGCGGAGCTTATCGCGGGCATCGATGCGATTCTCCTTCACGACAGAGAGCTAGCTCATTCCCAGGTTGTACGTATCAGAAAAGATATGGAGATACTCCTTCAGAGAATTGATAAGCAGACCCAGAGGGATTCCCCATATCACGATCCGAAGGCGGCTGCGACCGAAGCGTTCTTGCGTGCCCTGGCGCTATCCGCCCGGGAACAGGAAGTGGTGCGCTGCATCATTGCAGGGATGNNGCGATAAGGAAATCGCCGCCAAACTCGGCATCTCCTCCCGCACCGTTGCCAACCACAACAGGACTATCTATAGAAAAACCAATGTGGGTACAAGGTTTGAGCTGATCTCCAAGGTACTTACCCATACCGCGAGTGCTGTTGATTTTTCTAGCCGGCAGGATACTCTAGGCTAGATCGGTTTGGCGAAGGAGGAGCACTATGCGCGGCGCCCTATTTGAAACTTTCGGCGGCACAANNACTGGCACGGCTGGATGGGCCACGACCCGGACATCCGCCTGCCCCATGTGCCAGGCCATGAGCTGGTGGGCACCATCGTCGAGCTGGGCAAGGGCGTGCGCAACTGGAAGCTGGGGCAGCGGGTGACCATGCCCTTCGTGGCGGGCTGTGGCCATTGCGAGCCCTGCCTTTCGGGCAACCAGCAGGTCTGCGATCATCAGTTCCAGCCCGGCTTCACTCACTGGGGCTCCTTCGCCCAGTATGTCGCCATCCATTACGCCGATATGAACCTNNCTGCCTGAGGAAATGGATTCGGTGGCCGCCGCCAGTTTGGGCTGCCGCTTCGCCACGGCCTTTAGGGCCTTGGAAGCCCAAGCCAAGGTGCGGGCAGGGGATTGGGTAGCCATCCACGGCTGCGGAGGGGTAGGCCTGTCGGCGGTTATGATTGCCCGGGCTATGGGGGCCAGGATCGTGGCGGTGGATATCGACAAGGAAAAGCTGGACATGGCGCAAAAGCTGGGCGCCGATTACCGCATCGATTCCAGGAACCTGGGCGATGTGCCCGGGGCTATCCGCGAGATCACCGGCGGNNTTCAGGTGGGGCTTTTATTGGGCGATCAGAGCCGCCCCGCCCTTCCCATGGACATGGTGGTGGCCAGGGAACTGGAGATTTACGGGAGCCACGGCATACAAGCCCATCGCTACGGAGCCATGCTGGGCATGGTGGCTTCGGGGCTTTT
>DFYR01000041.1:23885-33700 GCA_002383375.1 Spirochaetaceae bacterium UBA4077 | reverse complement strand
CTTGCCCAGTCGCTGGCCGCCAGGGGCCTAAAAGTCGGTATGCTGGATGCAGATATAACTGGCCCGAGCCTTCCCCGCCTTTTGGGCGTCGACTCGTTCAGGGCCGAGTCGGATGGTACTAAGCTCATTCCCATCGTGAGTGAAGAGGGCATCAAGATCCTCTCGATCAATCTTTTCAACGAAAAGGAGGATGAGCCAGTCATCTGGAGGGGGCCACTTCTGGGCAAGGCGATCGAGCAGTTCTGGGGCGACTCAGACTGGGGGCTGCTGGATTACCTGATCATAGACTTTCCCCCCGGAACCTCGGATATAGCGCTTACCGCCCTCCAGACCATTGCCTTTTCAGGGATTATCGTTGTTGGGACTCCCCAGGATTATGTTTCCATGATCGTGAACAAGTCCGTGAGAATGGCCTCAATGCTCAAGGCTCCTGTACTGGGTATCGTGGAAAACATGAGAACGATTATCTGCCCTCATTGCGGCAAAGAAACCAAGCTCTTCGACGACGGCAACGAAGGGGGAAGGGCGCGGATCGGTCTTCCGGTGCTTGCCCAGCTGCCCTGGCGGAGCGAAGTAGCCCAGGCCAAGAGCCTGCGTTGGTCCCAGCTCTCTTCGGAAGCTAAGAAAGACGCAGACAGAATCGCCAGCGAAATGGAACTGGCTCTGGCAAGCCTGAAACCTGCCCAAGCGAGGTGATTTCATGCCTAGACCAGTGATCGAGCGAAGGCTCGGCACAGCGCCGCAACAGCGTTTTATCAAACCCGCGGGAAAGCCCGCAAGGAACCTGGAGGAAGTACTCCTCGGTTTCGACGAGGCCGAAGCCCTGCGGTTGGCGGATCTGGAAGGCCTGTATCAGGAAGCCGCCGCCCGCTCCATGGGAGTATCCAGGCAGACGTTTGGAAGAATAGTCGAGATCGCCAGGCGCAAGGTGGCCGACGCTATCCTCAACGGCAAAGCCCTCAGGATCGAGGGTGGCGAGGTAAATCTGGCGGATCAAGGAGACAGCATAATGAAAATCGCAATCCCCTCCCGGGATGGTGTAGTCGATGAGCACTTTGGCCATTGCAAGGAATTTTTAATCTATAGGGTTGAAAAAGGCACTCTGGTGGAAGAGCAGGCCGTGCCTTCCCCCGCCGATTGCGGATGTAAATCGGGTATCGCTGCGGTATTGGCCCGTTCCGGCGTCACCCATCTGGTGGGAGGCCACATGGGAGAGGGAGCTTTCAGGGTTTTGCAGGCCCAGGGAATCAAGGTTGTCCGCGGCGCTTCAGGCCCGGCCAGGGCCGCGGCGGAGTCCTTTGTCGCCGGCGGTTTCTCCGACAGCAGCGAAGGCTGCGCAGGGCACGGCCAAGCCGGGCATGGCTGCGCCCATTGATTCGCCCGCGGGTTTCATACTCCGCAGTTCGCTGCGAGGTTGTTGATTTTCTATTGGCAGCGCCGGCGCTCGATTACAATCCAGCGCCGACTGCTGCGGCCGCGTTCCTGATGTCCTTGAGTCCGGAACCGGTGAGCATGATCACGACCCGCTGGTTCGAACCGATGTTTTCTTTTACCTTCATATAGCAGGCGAAGGCGCAGGCGCTGGAAGGCTCGGCGAAAAGACCAGTGCTTGAGGCGAGCTTGCGCTGGGCGGCCAGTATCTCTGAATCGCTCACCGTCACAGCCCTTCCACCGTATTTTTTCAATTTCCTCATTACAAAACTGCCGTTGCGCGGCATATCGACAGATATGGAATCGGCCAACGTCGTTGAGGGAACGGCGCTGAATTTTCCACTATCCAGGGCCCGGGCTATGGCGCTCGAGCCCTTAGCCTGGCAGGCCCAAAAAATAGGCATCGTCTGTACCAGTCCCAGCTTGAGCATGTCCTCGAAACCCTTTATCAATCCGGATAGAATAACTCCGTCTCCCGTGGGTACGAAGACCTGATCAGGGGAAATAAAGCCGGCAGAATCCTGCCTCCCTTTTTTATTAACCTGTTTTTTTTTGTTAAAATCGCCTAACGTTTGCGATGCTTCGGCCGATCGGGCGAGGTCTCTGGCTATCTCGAAAGACGCAGTCTTCTTGCCTTCTATTGTCAAAGGATTATAGGCCGTGTTTCGGGACAATACCCCTGTAGCTTTCGAATACGCCAGGGAATCCTCGAAGGCCTTGTCGTAGGTTCCGTCCACCTCCACGAGCTTGCCGCCGTACTGGAGCACCTGGATTCGCTTGGCCGCCGGAGCCGAGGAAGGGACGAAGACCTTCACCCCTATGCCCGCCGCCGCGCCTACGCAGGCCATGCTGGAAGCCGCATTGCCAGTGGACGCCAGGGCAATCTCCTTTATCCCGTGCTTGACCGCGAAGGCGCCTACCAGCCAGCTCGCTCTGTCCTTGAACGAGCCTGAGGGATTGCAGGTATCGTCCTTGAGGTAGAGCTCCGGTGCATCCAATTCTTCTCTAAGACGCCGAGGTTCCCAAAGCGGGGTATTACCTACCGGAAGGGGAGGGAAATACCGCTCTTCCACGGGCAGTGGAATCTGCAGCCCTCGTTTAGCCTTCTGCAATTCTCCATCGTCCTCATCGGCCTTCCAAAGACACTCTAGAACGCCTTCCAAGGGCTGATCGGGCTCAGCGTCGCCGGCGCAGCGGTCGCAGAGATAGCGCCCAGGTTCTATAGCGTAGGTGCTTCCGCAGGAAGGACAGGAATAGAACCATCTCATACGCGCTTTCCCAGGGCGTAGGGGAGTGCTGCGTAGAAAGCTGAACAGATTTCCAGATCTGCTATCCTGTTGACCTCGTTGGGCGCATGAGCCTGGTCCTCATCGCCTGGGCCGAATCCTATGCAGGGAATGCCGTGTCGCCCGCAGATAGCCACGCAGTTGGTGGAAAAGGTCCACTTGTCCACGACCGGAGGCTTGTCGTAGAGCTCTCCGTAGGCCTCCACACCAGCCCGTACCAGGGGGTGGTCGGCCTTGATTTTCCAGGTGGGGAAATACAATTCCTGGGCGTAGATCTTGCCTGTATAGGCGGGTTTCCTGTATTCGGGCATGGCCACGCTGAAATTGTCCACGCCGGCCTCGGCCAGGGCTTTTTCGACCTGGGCAATGGCTATGCGATCGTTTTCGCCCCAGGTGAGGCGGCGGTCGCAGTAGAGCATGGCCTGGTCGGGCACGGCGCACTGGCTTGGTCCCTGAACCTTGATCTGGGATACCGTAATCGTACCCTTGCCCAGGAATTCATCCTCGTCGGGCTCAAGCTCGTTGTTCAGCTTTTCGATGGCCAGGGCCGCCCGGGCAGCCTTGTATGCCGCTGAGTCTCCCCGTTCCGGTGCCGAGCCGTGGCAGGACCGGCCTCGGATGTCGATCTGGATCTCCATCCTGCCCCGATGGCCGCGGTAGAGCTTGAGGGAGGTGGGCTCGGTGGAGACGGCAAAATCCGGGACAAAGCCCTCCTCTTCGATGAGGTGCTTCCAGCAGAGGCCGTCGCAGTCTTCTTCCATGACGGTGAAGGCAAACCAGACTGAAAACGCTCCATCGTATTTCAGGTCCTTGAGGATCCGGGCTGCGCTGATCATGGCGCTGGAGCCGCCCAGCTGGTCCGTGGCGCCCCTGCCGTGCACCAAGCCCTTGGCGATTTTTCCTGAGAATGCAGGGCTCTTCCATTGAGTTTCGTCGCCCACACCGACGGTATCGATGTGGGCATCGAACACGAGTTTCTTAGGACCCTTGCCGATCCTGCCTATAAGGGAACCCAGGCCGTCTATCCTTAGGTCCTCCATGCCAGCTTCCAGGCAGAGTTTTTTTAGGAGCTGTATTCTTTCCTTTTCCGTGCCGCTGAAGGCGGGCACCTGAATCATGGAGCCCAGATTTTTCGCGCTGTACTCCCTGTATGATGCAGCTTTGTCCAAAATCTTCTTTGCGATGTTCATTTGATTCCTTTCATGGATTTCCACAGGCGGGCTGCCTGGGTTCTTGCTTCGACTCCTATGGCTTCGATGTCGAAAAGAGGCTTTTTATCCTTGATTCTGAGCCGCCCGTTCACGGCGACGCTCCGTACCGACCTGGAGCTCATTCCGAAGGCCAGATGGCCTGCAATATTGCCCGCTTCGAGGGGGGTGGGGGGATCGTAGTCCCAGTGGACGAGGTCGGCCGCCGCTCCGGCTTCGAGCCTGCCGAAAGTGCCGCCAAAATAGGTTTCCAGCAGGCGGTTGCCCCTGTCCAGACAGGCTAAAAAATCCCCGGGCCACCAGGGGCCCTGGAATTCCCTGTGACGGAACACGGCGAATTTAAATTCCTCCAGCATGTCGGAGCCCATACCGTCAGTGCCCAGGACGACCTTGCGGTGGCTGTGCAGGAGCCTGTTATAGCCCACCGCATTGTTCATGTTGGAGCGGGCGTTGTGGGCCAGGTATGCGCCTTTTTCGTTCATCAGCTCCACTTCCGAAGGAGAAAGCCAAAGCCCGTGGGCGATGATGCTTTTTTCATTCAAGGCGCCCACTTCCTCCAGCCTCGTGGCAAGATCCTTGGCGTAGCTGGAGTGGGATTCGGAGGAATCGAAGCGGTCCTCGGCCAGGTGGATATGGATGCCCCTCCCGGAGGAGCGCACAGCCTCGCCTAAGAGCTCCATGCTCTTTTGTCCCAGGGTGAAACCCGCATGGGCCCCGATAGCGGCCTCAACCAGTACCTCCCGGCCGGCCGCCCGCGCCCTGTCCACCTCAGCGGCGAAGCGCAGGTTTTCCCTGACACCAGCCTTCATTCCTTCTTGGCCGTTTCTGTCGGTTGTTTCGTAACAGAGAATTCCGCGCAAGCCTAGTTCCTCGAAAGCTGTTTCCAGCACCGAGAGGCTTCCGTCGATAGCCGAGGGGCCCGCATGATGATCCACCACCGAAGTCACTCCCGCACAGAGGGCTTCCGCGCCGCCTGCCAGGGCGCTAGCCCTCAGGATCGGCAGATCGATAGCCCTGTCCAGCCTCCACCAGAGATGCTGAAGCACCTGGACAAAGTCCCTAGAAGGCTCGATGGCTGTGGTGATGCCCCTGGACAGAGCCGAGTAGAGATGGTTGTGGGCGCAGACGAGTCCGGGGGACAGGTAGCCGCCTTCACCGACCTTCTTGGCCTGGGGGAAGCGCTTTCCCAAATCCTTGCCGACAGCGGCGATCCGGCCGCCCTGTCCTTCGGCTTCCCCGGGTTCCCAGGCTGCCAGATCGAGGGGTTCCGATACCGCCGGCGGATTGAAGGACAGGAGTCTGGTATTTTCAAAGATGATCATTGGCTAGTCTCCAGCAGATAGGAATGATTTCGGTACAGCTCCCGGGCGAGGTCGACCATGGCGGCTGCCCCGGCAGGGGAGGAGGCTCCGTTCCAGCCCGAATAATCCAGGCGGAAAGGCTTTTCCCCTGGGCTGCTCCGCAGCAGCAGGGAAGGAAGACCCTCGAAGATAAAGCTAAATCCCGGATTGCTCGATGCTTCCAATTCCACAGCAGTATCGAAGAGAGTGGTCTTATCCTTGTAGGGCTCTCCCTCGTAGGGGCAGAAGAAGCCGCAGTTGCCGCATTCATTGCAGAATCGGTCTAGATGGACAATCTGGGACCATTGTCTAAAAGGACCTGGCGTTTCGATACACACATTCGCCCGGTTGGGGCATACTTCAACACAGCGGAGACAGGCGGAATCACAGGCAAGGCAGCGCTCTGCCTCCCGGGCGGCGAAAATCGGGCCAGCCGGATCAAAGGTCGAGGGATCTAGGGAGAAGATAAGCTCGCCCCGGCGAAGGAGGGCTTCTTTTTTCGGCGTCGGGGCCTGGTAGTCTGGTTCGGGAAGAGCCTTGCCGAATTTTTTGAGGATAGCCCTGGCGGCGTTTCGCCCGTCCGCCTCGGCTGCGATGATGGACGAAGGACCTCGGCGGGCGTCTCCGCCGATATAGACGCCAGGAAGCACCGTTCCCATGCTCGAAGGATCGATGGGAGGCAGGCTCCCCTTTTCGAATTCAAGCCCCAGGGACTCGAAGAAGCTTGGATCGGGAGATTCACCGATAGCCGCCACCAGAAGGTCGCAGGGGATGTCCAGGCTTTCTCCGGTGGGCACAGGAGCGCGGCGTCCTGAAGCGTCCTTTTCACCCAGGCGCATCTTTCTCAGCCTGAGCCGTCCGGGGCTGGAGCCCTCGGGCAGGCTGAGTTCGAGAAGGCTAGGGCTCTTTCCCTGTCCTTCGGTTTCTGCCGCCTTACTTCCTCCTGTCTTACCGGCGAATCTTTGATTGAGCTCTTCCGCCTCGGCCAGGGCGTTTTCTAGCTCTTCCAGGTCGGCGGGCATTTCTTTTTTCGTTCTTCTGTAGGAGAGAAGGACCTGCTGCACGCCTTCAATGCGGGTCGCGACCCTGACTGCATCACAGGCTGTGTTGCCGCCGCCGGCTACCATGACTCGCCGCACCGATTTCATGAAATCCAGATCGCCCGCATGGAAACGCTTAAGAAATTCCAGCGCACCCATAACCTTGAGCCCCTTGCCTTCCAGCGTAATTGTCTTTTCCTTATAGGCTCCTGTCGCGATAAAGAAAGCCGCATAGCCTTGGCCTTTAAGTGTGTCCAGCGAGGCTATTCTGCTGTCGAATTCGAACTCGACTCCCAGGGCAGTTATCCGGTCAATGTCACGCTTGATAGTTTCTCGGGGGATGCGGAAGGGCGGGATGAGAAGGGCGGGTACTCCGCCGGGGGCCGGACCCGCCTCGAACACTTTGACCTTCACGCCGGCCAAGGCCAGATGATAGGCGCAGGCTAAGCCGGCGGGTCCGGCCCCTATCACCGCCACAGCCTGGGATTTTTCCGCGCTGCCCGATACAGATGCCGCCGTTGCGCTCGGCACAGGGGCTTCCGCTGCGGTCGGCGAGCCGCTGCCGGGATTCTGCGCGGGGCCTTCAAGTCCATCAGGAATAAAACGGCTCAGCTGTGGATCGAGTACCTGAACGTGAATATTCGAGGCGGATTCAACGGTTTTTTTTACCTCCCGGATCAGCACCGGACCTTCGTAATCGTTCCGGGAACAATGCTCTTGGCAGACATGGTCGCAGAGGGTTCCCGTAATACCGGGCAGGGGATTATCCGATAGCACCGTCGCCAGGGCCTCGTCTGCCTTGGCCCTGCCCATGGCATCGATGTAGGCGGGAACCTTCTGACCCACAGGGCAGGCGGCTATGCAAGGCGCAGCGAAGCAGTCGAAGAGCGGGAGTCTTTTTGCGATGGAAGCGTGGCCTTTTTTCCAGTCTCCCCTATACTCGGAGCTCGAGAGCATCTCCTCGGCCAGGCGCTCAAGTGCTTTAGGATCTCTCTCTCCCTGCTCCAGCGGAAGGGGTAGGGCTTCCGCGGCGAGTTTGGCTATCTGGACAAGGCGCAAGTATCCGCCAGGCTTGAGAAGGTCGGTTACCAAGGTCAGAGGACCTAAGCCTGCCTTGATAAGCCTTCCCGCATTGAAGGCCGAAACCCCTCCGCAATAGGAAAAACGGGGCGTCGCATCGCCCAGGGCTGAAGAGAGAGAAGCGGCCAGATCCAGGGTGAGGGGCAGGAGAGCGCGGCCTGACATGTAGCGCTCGGCGCCGGGCAGTCGTTCATTGTCATTCTGATTGGCCAGGGTGTTGGAAAGCTTTATGCCGAACCGCCTTCCCTTGGCGGCCGCCGCTTCTGAAAGCTTTCTGCAAAGCCCAAGCGCCTGATCCATCTGAAGGTCATGCTCGAAGCTTTCCCGTTTTAAAACGATGGTATCCCAGCCCAGACCGTCGAGGATGGAGCGGGCCTTGTCGTAGCCGATCAGGGTGGGGTTGAGTTTTATGTATGTGTCGAAGCCTTTTTCCTGGATCAGGTAAAGGCCGATCTTTTCTATTTCCTCTGGAGGACAGCCGTGCATGGTCGAGAGGGTGACCGAGTGCACAGGTCTCACCGGCATGTGGGCTGCTATGTGGCGGGCCTTTTCCGCCGCAGCCTCACCGAAGGCAAGAGCGAAGTATGGGTTTTTTATAAAAGAATCAAGTTCTTCTAAAGCCTGCGCCCAGTAGGGATGCACTTCGGGTCTGCGCATCCCTTCGATGAAAGCGTCCATCCGCTGGCTTTTTATGCCCTCCAGATTATAGCCCACCGACATGTTGAAAAAGAAATCGCTGGGTTTGCGGGACCAGAGAAAGGCGAAAAGGTGGAGGACGATCCATGCGTTCAGATACTCTTTCCGTGCTTCGTCCAGACTCAGTTCGGTGGACCATTCCACGTTCTGGCCTTCATCCAGGGCGTCTATGCAGGGCTTGTCCAATTCCAGACGGTCCTTGATCTGGACGGTTTTCAGTTCGAACACCCTGGCGCCTGCCAGGTATGCCGCAAGCATATTGGGGGCGATCTGGGTATGGGGTCCGGCGGCCGGACCTACCGGAAGGCTCGCCCTGCCCGACATCACATTCAAGCCGGGGCTCTCCGCCTCGGCGTCGAAGATCGAACCGAAGAGGGCTGCGGGAATCCCGAAAATCGAAGATTTCGCCCTGTACTCTCCCGCAGCCCGCCTCAAGATACTGCTGAGCGAAGTCGGTTTCATCACTTTTGCCATTATCTATAACCCCATCGAATGAATCTGCCGCTCCCGGGAGGAGCGAGGATGCCTGTCGTATCCAGCTGTCCGCTTGCTGGAGTCTTGCCTGCACCCAGCCTTTGTGCGAGGTTCGGGCTGGAAAAAACGCAGCTTCCCCTCACGAAAGTTCCAACCACGACCCCGGCCAGCCTCATGCCAGAAAACGGGGTGATTTTATTCTTGCAGAGCATGGAGCTTGCTTCGACCAGGGTGGTGGAATCGGGGTCCACCAGCACGAAATCGGCATCTTTGCCCGGACTCAAGGAACCTTTTCCTCCCGATATGCCATAGCGTTCGGCGGCGGCGCCGGAGGTGGCCTGCAAAAAGCGCTCGAGGCTCAGACGTTTGGCGAAGAGTCCTTCGGAAAGCATATAGGGGAAGAGAATGCCCGTTCCCGGTATGCCCCCGTAGGCGCTCAAGGGGTCGCCGGTGAATTTCTCGTACTCCGGCGCCCCGGCGTGGTCTGATGAAACAAAATCGATCTTGCCCGACGCCAGGAGTTTCCAGAGCAGGGCCTTCTGTCCTGGCTCCTTGACCGGAGGAGCTGTCTTCAGGGCTGGACCTAGAAGCTCAAAATCCTCCTCATCGAAGGCNNAGGTAGTGGGCACAGGTTTCGCAGGTTCCGCCGGCGGCCTTGACCATCTGGGCAACCTGGGCTGTGCCGACATGGACAATGTGGAGTCTCGAAGCCCTGCCGCCGGCCAGCCTCAAGGCAGTGCCACAGGCGGCTGTCTCGGCCTCCATGGGTCTTGAAGCGTAGTAGTCCTTCCAGCTCAGGATTTCTCGTGGCGCAGGGCCTCCCATATAACGAAATCTCGGCGCCGCCCTAACCTTCGAGAGGGTAGCTTCGGCTGGCTCTTCTCCGGCTCTGCGCAGGCTGGCCAGCTTAATCTGGGCTCTGGCGATGACCCCAGGATCCTCGGCGTGGAGGAGGATAGGCCTTCCTGCCTCTGCGCAACGTTCCAGCGCCAGGGCAAACTGAGCTTCGGAAACCGCCCTAAAGCTGTCCATGCCTGATATGAAATAGCACTTGAAGCCCAGCACCTCCGGGCTGAGGCTTCGGATGGCCTCGGCGATCTCTGTATCATCGCTCTTGCCGTTTATACCGCCGAAAAAACCGAAATCTACTACCGACGAAGCAGAGACAAGCTTTAGTTTGTGCCTTAGATTCTCCAGGCTCGTGACCGGTGGAATAGATGTGCAGGGCATGTCGATGACCGTGGTGACACCGCCTCGGGC
>DFYR01000041.1:8356-23862 GCA_002383375.1 Spirochaetaceae bacterium UBA4077 | reverse complement strand
GATGGCTGCTCTGTTCCATCTAAGGATCCGAGATTGCCGATTCTTTCGATCTTTCCATTTTTAATCGCAATGTCGACGCGCTTGAAATCCGATTCTCCCGGCAATGCGGCTAGGGCATTTTTGACTATCATAAGGCCCTCCCTCTAAGAAAAGCCTCTATCTTCTCGGGAATAAAGGGTATGTCGTACCGAGTCTCTCCTTCGGGCTTGGCTGCCCTGAGGGCTTCCAGCAAGGCGAAATACCCGGCTATGCCATACTGCAGGGGAGGCTCCCCCACAGCCTTGGAGTTGAATGGCGTCAGCGGATTATCTTTACCCGGCAGAATGTCCACCACGAGCTTTTCCGGCACGAAGGAAATATCGGGAAGCTTGTAGGTGGAGAGGCTGTCCGAGAGCAGCCGACCGTCGGGCCCGAAGCGGAGATCCTCCAGGAGTGTCCAGCCCAGCCCCTGGGCGAAGGCCCCTTCGATCTGCCCAAGGTCCACCTTTTCGTCCAGGCTGTTGCTTGAATCGTGGACGATGTATGCAGATTCAACCTTGCAGCGGGCTCTAAGGACATCCAGCCTAACCACGACGCAGGCAGCACCGTAGACATGATAGGCGAAGGGACTGCCCCGCTCTGTCTTCATGTCGTAGAAAAGCCCGGGAGTGGCATAGAAGCCATGGGCGGACAGATCGATGCGAGAACCATGGGCGGCTTCCACCAGTTCCTTCCAGCCCAAGGCGGTTTCTTTTCCGTTTTCCAGAATCCTGCCCTGCCGTATAGCGATCGCCTCGGCTGGACAGGAGAGCAGTTCAGCAGCCTTCGTCGTAAGCCGGCTTAGGATTTCTTCGCAGGCTGCCTTGGCAGCCATGCCGTTGAGGTCGCTACCGGTGCTGGCCGCCGTGGGAACGGTATTGGCCACCGTGAGGGTACTGGTACGTTCAACCCTGACCCATTCCAGGGGAATGCCCAGGCTCCTTGCGGCAACAACTCCAATCTTGCGCGATACCTGCTGGCCCATCTCGATAGCCCCGGTGGAAACAAGGACAGATCCGTCCTGGTAAACGTGGACCAAGGCGCCAGCCTGGTTCATGGGCAGCTTCGTGAATGAAATTCCAAAGCAGACAGGGAGGATGGCTGCTCCTTTCTTTTCAAACCTATGGGCGGCATTGAACGCGTTAATTTCTGCTTTCAGCGCATCCCAGGATGCGATTTCTGTAAGCCTGCCGAAGGCTTCCTCAGCCCTTACCGACTTCATGGGCATCCCGAAATAGCTCGAATCGTCTTCCCTGTAGAGATTTTTACGCTGCAGTTCTTCCCGCGGTAATTTCATGGCCTGGGCGAGGGCATCCAGAGCCGCTTCGAACACGAAAAAGGCCTGGGGCGCCCCAAAGCCCCTGAAGGCGGTGAAGGAGGGAAGGTTTGTCCTGCACATGTGGCCGACCACCTTGCCATTGGGCACCCGGTAGGATCCCGTTGCGTGGAGGAGAGTCCTGGCCAGGATGGCGGGAGAAAGGTCGCAGCTACAGCCCGAATTCTGGAAGTATTCAGCCTCGAAAGCAAGAATATTTCCTTCCTTGTCTGCGCCGATTTTAAAATCGCTTGAATACGGGTGGCGTTTTCCTGTCGCCCTGATGTCGGTCTTACGGTCCAGGTAGAGCTTGACCGGTCTTTTGCTCAGTCGAGCGCCCAGAGCAGCCAGGCAGGCCCAGAGCGCTGCCTGGTCCTCCTTGCCGCCGAAGGCTCCTCCTAGTCTGCGGGCTTCCACCTCAACCTTGTTCATGGGCAGCCCCTGACTCCGGGCGACCGCCTGTTGGACTCCCGTCGGTCCCTGGGTAGAGGAAATAACGAAGATTGTTCCATTATCCCGCGGTTCCGCATACGCTCCCTGGGTTTCCAGGTAGACGTGTTCCTGGCCGCCTGAATCGACCTTGCCGGTGACCACGAATGCGCAGTTTTCGAAGGCTTTTTCTGCCTCTCCCCAGACAATGCTCCTGGAGGGAAGGATAAAGTCGCCGGCCGCCGCCGCCGCCCTGGGGTCGGTGCGGGCCGGCAGCGCCTGATAGTCGACAGCCAGGGCGGCGGCGGCCTTCCTGGCCAGTTCCCGCGTTGCCGCAAGGACAAGCGCTATGGGCTGTCCCCAATACTCCCACTCCGCTTCGGGGAGCACCGGCTCGTCAGGTTTCGTAAAACCGATCTGGTTTTCCCCTGGCAGGTCGGCGGCGCCTAAGACTATCACCGAGGGATCCAGGGCAAGAGCCGCGCCAGGATCGATGGACAGGATCTTCCCTCTTGCGCATTCCGAAAGCCGGACAGCCGCGTAGAGGCAGTCTTTCGGCTCGGGAAGGTCGTCGATATAGCTTGTCTCGCCCCTCAGGTGGGCGATGGATTCATCAATCGTCTTCATGGCTCAAGCTCCTCGGCTATGCCATCCCGGGCGAAAAAGCGCAGGAAGTGGGCCTGCACGAGCCTGCCGATCATGGCTCGCCGGTACGCCGCCGAGCCCCGCACATCGTCCATGGGGCGCACATCTTCCTCTGCCTGCTTTTTAACCCTTCGACAGAGTTCGGCCAGGTCTTTCGCCTTGGCTCCCTTAATGCGGCTCCCCTCCATGAGCGCCGCCGCCCTGCCCAGGAGAAGCGGTATCTCCGCCACTCCTCCCGCGCTGATGCGCACCGAGCGGGCGAAGGCATCGTCCAATCTGAAAGACATGGCAGTGTTGACTGCGGCGATGTCCAGATTGTCCCGTTTTGCGGCTTTTTCGAAAGAAAAGAAAAGCCTGCCTTCCCGGGCCCCGAAGCCTATGCCCCCCTCGAATCGACCCGATAGGGACTCCTCGCGCTGCTCCCCGTCATAGGCTCCCGATCCAGCGAATTCCGAACCCTCGCTGGTGGTAGGGATCAATATTGCTGCGACAATTTCTCCAGGCATCAATGCGATTTGCTTATAGCCGGTGAAGAATGCATCCAGGTTGAGCCACCGCAATCCACGCTCCGCTCCCGACAGACTTCTTATCTCGATCCAGGCCCCCAGGCCCAAGAGCATGGCGCTCAAGTCGGCCACCGGCGAGGCGTTGACGATATTGCCCCCCAGGGTAGCGAGATTCCTGATGAGCGTACTCGCGAACTGGGTTTCGAACTCCTCTATGCCCGGAATATTTTCACGGACAGCCTTGGATGCAAAGAAGTCGCTGATTCGTAGAGCGGCGCCCAAACGAAGCCAATGCCTTCCGTCATTGTCCACCCTGGCGATCTCCGAATAGGCTCGCGCGGTTCCCAGGATGAAAGGTGAAAATCCTGCTTCAGGCTCAGGATTCCTCACGTAAAAATCCGTTCCGCCGCCCAGTACAGTTCTTTTTTCATCCAAGCCTTCCTCCGCCGGTTTCTCCTCCTGTGCAAACAGTAATTCCGCCGATTCGGCGTATTCGAGCACCGAAGCCGGCAGGACAGCTCTTTCAACCAGAGCCCTGAGTCGAGCCATTCGGTCTTCGGGCAGGTCGGCGAATTCTTTTACCAGCCGCTGGGCGGCTCGGCGTATGGCTCCGTAGCCTGTGCAGCGGCAGAGGTTGCCGTCCACGGCCTTGAGCGCAGCTTCGATGTCCAGCCTATCCGATTCGGCCAGCCAGGCGCTCAGGCTGATAATGAAGCCGGGGCTGCAAAAACCGCACTGACTGGCGTTCTCTTCCAGAAAGGCTTTCATCACGGGACTCAATCCCCCGGGAACCGAAGCCAGCCCTTCGATGGTTATCAGGTGTTTTCCCGCCAGTTCGCCTAAAGCTAAAAGACAGGAGGGAACAGCCCTGTAACGGGGAACCCCGCCCAGTCGTCCCAGAACCGAGCTGCCATATTCGACGTCTTTATTCCCGACGGAGCCGATCTGATACGCTCGCACTCCAGACCTGGACGGCACGAGTTCGCCGAGCATCACCGCGCAGGCTCCGCAATCCCCTTCGCGGCAGCCTTCCTTGGTTCCCTTCAAGCCTAACTCAAGGCGAATAAAGTCCAATGCAGGCCGTCCGCCGGCTGTCCCGGGGCTAACCCATTTATTGTTGACCAGTATCTTCATACAGTAGTCCCTTTCAAAGTTCATTCTCTTCCTGCTCTTCGGCGTAAAGGCTTACGGGGGTAAAGCGATTCACGTCGATCAGTCCGGCGTCGGTGATCTTGAGGCTGGGAATGACCGGCAGAGCCATGAACGAGAGGGTCATGAGGGGCGAAGTGCTGGTGACCCCCTCCTTTGCGAAAAGTTCCTCGAAACTCCTCATCCGCTCGATGACGAAGTCGGCATCCCTGTCGCTCATGAGACCGGCTACCGGGAGCGGGAGGTCCAGAAGGATCTCGTCGCCCACCGCGTAGACAAGGCCTCCCTTCAGTTTATTGAGGTGCTTCGCAGCCTTG
Organism: Spirochaetaceae bacterium UBA4077; assembly: GCA_002383375.1. Classification (GTDB taxonomy): domain Bacteria; phylum Spirochaetota; class Spirochaetia; order Treponematales; family Rectinemataceae; genus UBA2256. The sequence continues at coordinate 19,483 of DFYR01000041.1, read as the reverse complement.
AAAATCGAGCTGTCGTCCACCCCGGCCAGGATCATATTGTGCGAATCGTGGCTGATCGTCCCGCCGATAGCCCCCCGCTGCAGTCCCATACCCCGAATGAAACCCTTGCCGATGCGTCCCGAGCCTGAATGCCGTTCGATGACGAATATCTTGATCAGATCCCGCTCGGTGTCTGCCACGCAGAGACCATTCTCTACCTTTGGGTACACCAGGCTGCTTCCCGTGACGATCGATCCTGACTTGGCGTCGATTACTCGAATGGGGCAGGCCTTGTCGGGTATGGAAAAATCCTCGGCGGAGAGCAATTTGAGATTGACCGAATCTCGGATAGGCATAGGCTTTGCGATAAAGTCCTCCAGGAGTCGGCCGTTTTCGGCGACAAGTCTGCCCGCCTTGAATACTTTTTCAGCCTGAAAGTGTTCAAAGGAGGAGAATATGACAAAGTCGGCCTTCCGCCCGGGGGCGACTGCTCCCACTCCTCTCATGGCGAACCACTGGGATGCGTTGAGCGAGGCGATCCTGAAGGCATCCACAGGATCGATCCCTCCCTCGAGGAGCAGCCTCAGGGCATGGTCCATATGCCCTTCATCCCGTAAGTCATTGGAATGCCTGTCGTCGGAGCAGATCATAAAGCGGGATACGGCTTGGGGTGTCACGGCGGGCAGAAGGTTCTTGAGATCCTTGGCGGTAGAGCCCTCCCGCAGCATGATGTACAGGCCCTTGGAGAGCTTTTCTACAGCCTCTTCAGCGCTGGTGCATTCATGGTCCGAACCGATGCCTGCCATTATGTATGCCGAAAGATCGGCTCCCGAAAGCCCCGGTGCATGGCCGTCAACAGGTCTGCGGGCGCTGGAGAAAAAGGCGATCTTGTCCATCAGGCTTCTGTCTTTGGCCAGGACCCCGGGATAGTTCATCACCTCACCAAGGCCAAGCACCCGCTCGTCGTGGAGGAAGGGATACATGTCCGATGCGTAAAGGGCCGCGCCGGAGGTGTCGAATTCCGTCGCCGGCACGCAGGAGGGCACCATGAAGAAGATGTCCAGGGGAAGCCCCTCGGATGCGCTGAGCATGAAGCGCATGCCGTCGTATCCCAGCACATTGACGATTTCGTGAGGATCCGCCACCACCGTTGTCGTGCCCCGGGGCAGCACGACCTTGGCATACTCGGGCGGCGTGAGGAGGGAGGATTCTATGTGCACATGGGCGTCGATAAGGCCCGGAGCCAGGTACTTGCCATTCAGATCAAGGTATTCCCTGGCCTCGTGATTGTCGTTAAGCCCTACAACGAAGCCGTTTTTAATCGAGATGCTGGCGTTTTCAATGATTCGGCCGCCCAGGACATCGACGAGCCTGCAGCCGGTGATTTTAAGATCGCAGAGGGATCGGCCGGCGGCTGAGTCGAGAAGCTCCTTGTCCATTGCCCCCTCCTAAGTTTGTCTGCAGCGCTTTCATGATAGCCGCAAACAGGCCGGGAAGCAACGTTTTTCCTTGGAGCTCCCTATTTATCCTCCCGCATATAGGCTTGGCTCAAGGCTGCCGGAGCGCCCACCTTTTTAGAAAGCGCCTCCCACCAGGTCATCAGCACCAGCACCGCTATGGTTCCCAGATAGGGCAGCATGTTCAAAAAGGCGGCCGGAATGGTCGTGCCGGATGCTTGAAGCCTGAACTGCACCGCGTTGATGCCCCCGAAGAGGAGAGCGCCCCAGAGGGAGCGGGCGGGATTCCACATGGAAAAAATCACCAGGGCTACGACGATCCAGCCGCGGCCACCGGTGATGTTTTCGGCCCAGCCTGGGGTGTAGGAAAGCGATAAATGGGCACCGCCCAAGGCTATGAAGACGCCGCCCAGGATTGTGTAGAAGTACTTGGCTTTAATGACGTCTATGCCCATGGCATCGGCGGTCTGGGGGTCCTCTCCGATGGAGCGGAGCCATAGGCCTGGCCGTGTCTTGTAGAGAAAAAACCAGCTCAAAGGGATGAGGATATAGACGAGGTAGGTAAGAAGGTCCTGGTTCAGGAAGGCCGATACAATGGGGATGTCAGATACAGCTTCGAAGCTAGCGGGCATGAAGCGTGCCCCTTTGAGACCTACAAGCCTGAAGTTATTGGCAGCAGGGCCGAGGCGCTGGCCCAGGAAGCTGGCGAAGCCGCTTCCGAAGAGGGTGATCGAAAGGCCGGATACTACCTGGTTGGCCCGCATGGTGACGGTGAGGAAGGCGTGGAGGGCAGCCATGGCCGCTCCTACCGCCGCCGCCACTAAAAGAGCGATAAAGAGGTTCTGCGTGTAGAAGGAGGCGGCGAATCCCGTAACCGCGCTCATCAGCATGATGCCTTCGATGCCCAGGTTGAGAATTCCCGCCCGTTCGGTGAAGATCTCGCCGACGGTGGCGAAGACCAGGCTGGTGCCCGCCCGAATTGTTATCGCCAGTATCGATGTGATCATGTCCATCAGGCTTCTCCTTCGGTACAGGCTTCCTTGCTCTGCTTGGATTTCCCGCCCAGGATCCGTATCCGGTACTCGGTGAAGAGCGAGCCGGCCAGCATGGGAAAGAGGATGAGTCCCTGCATCACCGTACCCATGGCCGAGGGCAGGCCCATCATCATCTGAACCTGGTCGCCGCCGACGAGGATGCCGCCCATGAGCAGGGCTACAAAGGGAATCGCTAGGGGGTTGAGCTGGGACATCCAGGCTATGATGATGGCGGTGAAGCCGTAACCCAGGTTCAGCCCCTGCTGAAGGCGGTGGGAGATGCCGGTAACCTCGCAGGCGCCTGCCAGGCCGCTGATCGCACCGGAGAGCAGCACTGCCAGAAGGATATTCCGCTGTACGGCGATTCCCTGGTACCTGGCTGCCCTAGGGCTCGCCCCGATAATGGAGAGCTCGAAGCCCCAGCGGGTGCGCCGCAGCAGGATCCAGAGCAGTAGTGCGATCACGGGGATGAACCAGATGCCGGCATGGGCGCGGCCAAAGATCCTGGGCAGCCATGCCGCCTCGATAAAGGGCGCCGAGCCGGGGAATCCATAGCCTTTTGGGTCGCGCCAGGGACCGTAGTAGAGATATTCGGCAAAGAGAATGGCCACGTAGTTGAGCATTAAGGTGACGAGGGTTTCGTCCACCGAGAGCCTGGTCTTGAGAAGACCCGGAATGCCCGCCCAGAGCGCCCCGGCTACTAGACCCGCGACGATGCAGAGGGGCAACACCAGGGGCGCTGGCAGCGATGGTCCGAAGAAAAGAGCGACCCAGGACGCAGCTATCCCCCCCAACACAAGCTGGCCCTCTGCCCCGATATTCCAGAACCTCAGCTTGAATGCAAGGGCAACGGCCAAACCAGTAAGGGCCAGGGGAATAGTCTTCACCAGGGTCTCGGAAAAGCCGTTGGAAGAGCCGAAAGCGCCTGAGGCCATGGATGCGAAGGTTTCCACTGGATCGGCGTCGGCGATAAGAAGCACGATGCCGGTCAGCAGCAGGGAGATCATGAAGGAAAGGGCGGGGACGGCGAAGAGCACTCCCCGTGCCCTGGAGCGGCGTTTTTCGAATACTACTTTCATGCTCCCACCCCCGCCATCAAGAGCCCCAGCCGTTCGGGCTCCGCCTCTCTCGAAGGCATGACCGCCATGACTCTTCCTTCGAAGAGCACGGCGATCGTATCAGCCACCTGCATAAGCTCGTCTATATCCTCCGATACGAAGAGAACGCCCAGGCCCTGGTCACGCTGGTCCACCAGCTGGCGGCGCACCGATTCGGTAGCCCCGATGTCCAGGCCCCGGGAAGGGTAGACCGCCACGAGAAGGCTTTTACATGCCCCGATCTCCCTGGCGAGGATGGTCTTCTGGATATTGCCGCCGGAGAGGAATTTTAAATGAGTGTCCGGCCCGGGGGTCATGATCTTGAAGCGCTCGATCAGCTTCTTTGCAAGGGAAGTAATGCGTCGGGGAATGAGGAAGATCCCTGTGGAAAGCGGCGGCTTCCGGTATTCCTTCATAGCGAGGTTGGACGCCACGCTCAGATCGCCCACGGAGCCGACCGAAACCCTGTCCTGGGGGACATGGGCTACCCCCGCTTTTATCATGGCAATGGGCGAACTCTGGCTCATGTCCCTTTCGTCCAAGCGCAGGCTGCCGGACTCCAGTTTTCTCAAGCCCGTGATCACCTCGGCCAGTTCCTTCTGGCCGTTGCCTGCGACGCCGGCTATGCCCAGGATCTCGCCGGAGCGAATATCCAAGCTTACTTCCTTGAGGGCGTCCAATCCCCGGTCATCCTTGGCACAAACCCTGTCGAGTTTTAGGATCGTCTTGCCCGGTGAGAAAGGTTTTTTATCGATTGAAAAAAGCATCTCCCTGCCCACCATTAGGCGGGCGAGTTGGGAAGGACTTGTCGATGCGGTGGAAAGCCCTGCGACAGCCTTGCCTTTCCGCAGCACCATCACCCGGTCGGAGAAATTCATCACCTCGTCCATTTTATGGGTGATAAAGATCGCGGACTTGCCCTCGGTTTTCATGAGCCTGATCACCTTGGCCAGCTGGGACGATTCCTGGGGAGTCAGCACCGCGGTGGGCTCGTCCAGGATGAGGATATCCGCCTTTCTGTACAAAAGCTTCAGGATCTCCACCCGCTGCTGCTCGCCCACCGAGAGCTGCCAGACGGAGGCATCGGGCTCAACCTTGAGGTTGTAGCGCTCCGAAAGCTGCAGAACCTCGGAGCGCACCTTTTTCATGTCCAGCAGAAAGGGCTGGTTTTTCATACCCAGGATGATGTTCTCCAGCACCGTCATGGAATCCACAAGCTTGAAATTCTGGTGGATCATGCCTATGCCCAGGGCTTGGGAATCCCTGGGCCCCTGGATGGATGCCTTACGACCCCGAACCTCGATCTCCCCAGCATCGGGCCTATAGAGCCCGCAGAGTATGTTCATCAGCGTACTCTTGCCGGCTCCGTTCTCGCCCAGCAGGGCTAGGACCTCGCCGGGGAAGAGTTCAAGGTCGACGCAGTCGTTCGCCTGAACTCCCGGGAAGGCTTTGGATATCCCGATCATGCGCACGAGGGGTTGAGAGTTCTTTTCTTCCATCACGTTTGATCCGTTCTCCGGGTTCTAAAGGTAGGATACAAGTCCTCGCGAGGTTATAAAAACGAGCCGTCCGGTACTGGATCAGGGTGTTGCGCCGTGCGGGCCAAAAAAAGGCGGATCCTTTTTTAACCCGATCCAGATACCGGACGGTTGCTGATGAAAATTGCTTACTGAACCTTACCAGCTACACCTTCTACAAACCAGTCCATGGCCAGCTGCTTGTCGTCGGGAATGACCTGGCCGGCGGCATATACCACCTTGCCACTCTGATCCTTGATGGGACCGGTGAAGATGGACCAACCGCCCAGAATCTTCTTCTTGGCAGCCTCAACCTCAGCCACGATAGTTGCGGGGACCTTGGGGCTCAGGGAAGAAAGCCTGACCACGTTGTCCTTGAGCCCGCCCCAGTATTCGTGGGTCTTCCAGCTACCGTCCAAGGCCTTCTGGATAGTATCGATATAGTAGGTGCTCCACTCCCAGACCGCTGAGGCCAGGACCGAGTCGCCCACGAACTTGCCCATGTCGGAATCGTAGCCGATGGAGAACTTCCCCCTTTCCTGGGCTGCCTTCTGGGGCTCCGTTGTGTCCTGGTGCTGGGCGATGATGTCGGCGCCGGCGTCCAGGAGGGCTACCGCGGCTTCGCGTTCCTTGACCGGATCATACCAAGTATACGTCCAGATAACTCGTACTTCGGCTTTAGGATTGACTGACTTGACGCCCAGAGTAAAGCCGTTGATGCCCCGGACAACCTCGGGGATGGGGAAGGCGGCGGCGTAACCAATTTTATTTGTCTTAGTCATGCGGCCTGCGATGATGCCCGTCAGGTAGCGGGCTTCCTCTATGCGGCCGAAGTAGGTGGCCATGTTGGGGGCTGTCTTGTAGCCCGAGCAATGCTCGAAGATAACCTTGGGGAAGTCCTTGGCCACAGCGAAGGTGGGGTCCATGTACCCGAAGCTGGTGGTGAAGATCATGTCGAAGCCCGCTGCTGCGTACTGGCGGATGACGCGCTCGGCGTCGGGGCCTTCGGGGACGTTTTCGATATACTTGGTCTCGATCTTGCTGCCAAAGTGCTGGACAGCGGCAAGGCGTCCGCGATCATGCTCATAGGTCCAGCCCATGTCGCCCGGGGGGCCGATATAGACAAAGGCGATTTTCAGGGGCTTCTTGGCCTGGGCCGCTAAAGGAGCGGCCAGGGAGAAGGCAACCGCAAATACTAGGATTCCTAGAATCAGCTTTTTCATCGGCATCTCCTTAAGCGTCCGTGGATGGTCCGGGCTTCTAACCCCAGGCGGGGAATCCGCCCTTGGGCCATACTACCTTTACGCGAAAGGCGATGTCAATTTGATTTTACTGGGTGATCCAGGATTGTTCTGCCCCTTTTACCGATTTTGCGGCCGATAGCCATTTGGATGCCTCGGCCCTGGAGGGGTAGGGACCTACCCTGACGCTGTACCTGCTCTTGCCGTCCACCTCCTTCACCTGAATGGCCACTGGAAGGTTTTTCTGCTCGAAAAGCGATTTCAATGCGTCGGCGTTGCTTTTGACCGAGAAACTGCCGGCCTGGATCCAGTAATCGCCGGAAGCAGGAGCGCTTTTTACCACGGTTGGGGCTGCGGGCGCGGTTGCTGCAGGTTTTGCCGACGCAGGCTTGGCGACCGTTGTGGTCGTTGGTTTAGATTGCGTGGTGCTGGCGGCAGGAGAAGTTGTTTTCGCCACGGGCGCTGGGGCTGTTTTCGCAGCGGCAGGCGCGGCTGCCGGAGCCGAAGCTGCCGGAGTCGTGGAGGCTGGACTCGGGCTTGTGGTCGAGGGGCTTAGGACGATGGTCGTGGGGCTCGAGCTGGAGGGCTGAGCTGCCTCCGTTTTTGAAGGCTCGTTGCCGTAGACTATGATTATGTCTCCGGCGCTTGTGGTCTGGGTAGTCATACTGTCCTGGGGAGCGTCGGCCAGATAGTCCGAAGGATTCTCCTGCCGGGCTTCGGTCTTGCCGCCGATGGAAAAGGGAGCGCTGGCTTCGCCCTTTCCAGGGGAGAAAAGAAAAAACGCCGCAAGAACCACGATAAGCGCAAAAAAACTGACCCCCAAGGCCAGCCAGAGTACTTTCCTGGATTGTTCGGACATGCGAAGGATCCTCCCTCCAAGAGTATCGGCGTATGCGATACTCGGGTGTAGGTATTTTTAAAAGCTTAAGCGCCGAGCTCGGCCAGGGTTTTGGCGATCGCGAGCTTGAGCGCCTGCCGATCCTTCGCGTTCTGTACGAAAACGACGGGCGGCTTGTCCTGAGGGCGGAGCTTCCACAGCGAACGCTGGCTGGAGATCCTCCGCAGGAACGCCCCAAACTTCAGTCCGTCCCGACTGCGCGCCCTGCGGTAGCGCTGCCAGAAGGGGGCCTTGATCTCTATCACGAGTTCACAGCGTGCAAGCTGAGGAAAGCGGTAGAGGAGGGCTGCGTTGATGCAGGTTTTGGGTGAGAGGCCTAGCTCTTCCTCCAGGAATTCCAGCATGGCCGGATGGACGATGGACTCGTGGCGCCGCAGGGCATCGGGATCGGCAAAGACGATTACGCCCAGAGCCTTCCGGTCTATCCTGCCCTGGGAATCAAGAATTCCATGGCCGAATGCCTGCACCAGGGCTTCGGTCTTGGCTTCAAGAGCCCGGTGGCCAAGCTTGTCTACGTCTATGACCCGAAACCCCAGCTCCTGGATGCAGAGGGCGGCTTCGTTCTTGCCGGCGCAGTATCCCCCCGTCAGTCCGATGATCGCGGCCATCAGTGCATGTCGCCCCAGGAAAAGGAGGCTTCCAGGCTTACCTTGAGCGGGACCGCGAGCCTGGCGGCGCCCTCCATCTCCTTTCTGATAAGAACCGAGGCTTTTTCGACGCTGGATTCGGGCACTTCGAAGAGCAGTTCGTCGTGTACCTGGAGGAGCATAGCCACCTCCGGCGCTTCCTTTCGCAGTATTCTATTCACCCTCAGCATGGCCAGTTTGACGATATCCGCCGCGGTGCCTTGGATGGGAGTGTTAACCGCCACCCGCTGGGCGGCCTGACGCTCGTTTTTGTTGCGGGAGTTAATGGCAGGTATGCGCCGCCTGCGCCCGAACAATGTGGTCGTGTAGCCCGTTTTTTCCGTTTCGGCGATGGTCTTTTGGATAAAGGAGGCAACCCCCGCATAGGTGCCGAAGTAGGTATCGATAAAGCTCTGGGCCCTGGCGTTGGGTATTCCCAGGTCCCTGGCCAGACGAAAAGCGCTCATGCCGTAGATAACCCCGAAGTTGATCGTCTTAGCCACCCTGCGGTGCTCGGCGCTCACGTCCTTTTCGTCTATGGCGAAGATAAAGGCAGCCGTGCGGCGGTGTACGTCCACCCCCTCCCTGAAGGCTGCCAGGAGGTTTTCGTCCTGGGACAGATGCGCCATGACCATAAGCTCGATCTGGGAGTAATCAGCCGATATGAGCATATGGCCTGGGGCGGCGGTAAAGGCGGAACGAATCCGTCGTCCCTCTTCGTCCCGTATGGGAATGTTCTGGAGATTGGGGTCCTTGCTTGAGAGCCTGCCGGTGGCAGCCCCGGTCTGTATGTAGGTGGTATGAACCCTGCTCGTGGGCGAATGTTCAGCCAGTTCTGCCAGAGTATCCACATAGGTATTCTTGAGTTTAGCCAGAAGGCGTTGCCGCAGGATAAGCTGGGGCACGGGATCCAGGGGAGCTAGTTCCTCTAGCACCGAGGTGTCGGTGGAATACCCGGTCTTGGTTTTTTTCTGCGGAGGAAGCTTGCGCTCGGTGAAGAGCACTTCCTGCAGCTGCTTTGTGGAGGCCAGGTTGAACTCGTGGCCCACCAGCTCCCAAACCTGCCGCTCTATGTCGCCCAGTTCGCTTTCGAGTTCCTTCCCGTACGAGCGAAGCTGTTTTGAGTTGACCACGATTCCCCGGCATTCCATCTCGGCGAGAATGGGCACCAGGGGCATTTCCATGGTATAAAAAATTTCTTCCAGCCCCTCGTCGGCAAGTGCCTTTTTAAAGCGGCGGTAGAGGCGGAAAGTGAAGTCGGCATCCTCGCAGGCATAACGCGTTGCGCGATCTATAGATACGGAATCGAAGTCTAGGCCTTTTTCCACCACGTCCTTATATGACAGCCCGCTCAGTCCGAGCGTCCTGTATGCCACGCTCTCAAGGGAAAAAGACATGGATTCGGCGTCAAGAATCCACGCTGCGATCATGGTGTCGAATATTTCGTTGCCAACCTCGAGTCCGATATTTTTAAGAATATGCAGGTCGTATTTAATATTGTGACAGACGATGTGCGATTTCGCACCGAAAAGTCTCGAAAGATGACGTTGGGCGATTTCTTGTGAAATTACCGGCGAGTCGGGAGAGCGCAGGGGTATGTAATAGGCTTGGCCGGGTACAAGCGAAACGGAAAAGCCGACGATTTGCGCCGTCAACGCATCCAGGTTGTCCGTCTCGGTATCCAGGGCGAAGGCTTCAGCCTGTATGCAGCGGTCCACCAGCGCGGCAAGTCCGGCTTCGTCGGTAATTGTGCGATACTCGGTCTCAACTAGAGTGGCTTCGGTCTCGGCTTCTTCAGATTTTACGCTGACGGTCTTTTGACCAGCGGTTTTATTCTCTTCCGAGAGCGCGGTATCGAAGAGTGAGCCGATAGTGTTTGCGTTTTCCTGACGAGTATCGGTGATGGCCGTAGAGACGCCTGAGTATTTTACATCCTCCCGGCTGGCTTCTTGATTCAAGACGCTGGCATCCTTTTTCAACAAAGCCGAGGCTGAAAGAAGACTCCTCATGCCTTCGCGCTGAAAGAGCGGTGAAGCGGCGTCGCGGTCCAGTTCGTCGAGCCGAAGCTCGTCCAGGCTCTTTAAGCCTAGGTCGATTCTGTTCGAGAGGCGTATGAGTTTTTTTGAGAGTTCGGCGTCAGCCCTGCCTGCTTCAAGTTTTGCTCTCAGCGAATCGGGCTTTATTTCATCCAGTCGGGCGTAGATTTCTTCAAGATCCTTATAATTGGTGAGGAGCTTTAGGGCTGTCTTGTCCCCTATGCCCCGCACGCCGGGAACATTGTCCGATGCGTCCCCGGTGAGGGAGAGAAAATCAAGAATGCGCCCTGGGCCTACGCCCCATTCCTGTTCCACGGCGTTTGCGTCCAGCTCCTTAAAACCGAAGCCTTCCTGGGGCCTGAGGGCTTTGACGCTTCCGCCCACGAGCTGCAGAAGGTCCTTGTCGCCTGAAATTACGTAACATTCCCGTCCTGCCTCGCGGCAGCTGGTTGCGAGGGTGGCGATGATGTCGTCCGCCTCGTAGCCCTCCCTGCGTAGACTGGGGATTTTTAAGGCCTGCAGTATTTCCTCCACCAGGGGTACTTGTTCGATAAGGTCATCCGGCGTTTTCTGCCGGGTCGCCTTGTAGGCTTCGTACATCTGGTGCCTGAAGGTCTTGCCCTTGGGGTCGAAGACGGCGGCGAAGGCCTTGGGTTTCTGCTGTTCAAAAAGGGAAAAAAGAAAGCGGAAAAAGCCGAAGGCGGCGGAGACGTTCCTGCCCTCAGGGTTTCTTAAGGGGCGGGATAAAAAGGCGAAATAAGAGCGGTAGATGATGGCATAGACATCCAAAAGATATAGGGCTGGCGCTTTTTGCTCTTCCATCAGCGGCTCTTCTTCGATTCTTCGTAGGCTTCGATTATCTGGAAGGCCGCGTTGATCCGCGTGCTCGTCTCGGTAGCCTTTTTCAAAGCCTCGGGGGAGGAGGAATTGCGGTCGGGGTGATAGGTGAAGAGGAGTTTCTTATAGGCTGCCTTGACCTGGGCGAAGGGGGCATAGGGATTGAGTCCGAGATATCGGTAGGCCTGCTCGATCACAACGGCGGTTTGCTCACCGCCGGCCTGTGCTCCATACCTGCGGCGCTGTTCTTCCCTGGCCCGCTGCTCCCGCTGAGTCTGGGCTCTCTGTTCTTCGGCTTCCCGGCGCTCTGTTTCGGTCTTGCTCGTGTCCAGATAATCGTCCAGTTCGGCCATGGCTGCATCCAGATCGGGATCGCCATAGCTTTTAAACGAAGGGCTTCGCCCC
>DFYR01000041.1:0-8234 GCA_002383375.1 Spirochaetaceae bacterium UBA4077 | reverse complement strand
AGAAGCTATGGTAAAAGAAAAAAATACCGCCGCCCGAGTTTTCGTGATTGGCGGCGCCAATATCGATATCCAAGGTCAGTCCTCTGGCGAATTCCGACCGGCCGACTCCAATCCGGGAAGGATAGGTTCTGCCTTCGGCGGGGTAGGAAGAAATGTGGCCGAAGCTTGCCTTCGCCTGGGATTGGACGTCAGCTTGATTACGGTATTCGGCGGGGATTCCGACGGAGAGCGGATGGAGGCGGACTGCAGGGCCAAGGGCATGGAAACCGACTGGAGTCTGCGCTGCCAGGGGCCGAGCGCACGATACCTCTGCGCCCTGGACTCAGACGGTTCCCTGGTGGCGGCCGTGGCCGATATGGAAGCCATGGAAGCCCTTTCGCCTGCGCACTTGAAGACTGCCGCCACGGTTTTGGATAAGGCAGCCTGTATTGTCATCGATACCAACATTCCGCCTGAAAGCATCGCCTGGCTTTGTCGGCGCTACGGAAGAAGGAGCGGAATAAAGAAGACTGCCGAAAGGCCGATGCTCTTTTTGGATACGGTATCAGAGACAAAGGCCGTCAAGGCTCTGGGGCTTTTCGGCGAGTTCGACTACATAAAGCCCAATATGGCAGAAGCCCGGGTAATGGCATCGATTCGACCGGCGAGGGTCTATGCAAAAGAGGATTCCCGGATAGAATCGGAAAGCGATCCGGAAGCATTGAAGCGGCGCATTGAAAGCCTTAACCAGCTTCCCGGAGAACTCTACATCTCCCTTGGGCCTGCGGGCATGTACTATAACGCGAAGGGTGAATCGGGCATTGTCCCCCTACCGCCTGTAGAACTGCGCCCCGCGGTGCGCAACCGGTCGGGGGCTGGTGACTGCGCCTTGGCCGGCCTTGTCTGGGCGAGTCTCCAGCAGGGCAGGCCGAGAGAGAAGGTCTATTACGCCTTATCGGCGTCCCTTTTGGCGGCAGCCTCGCCTTTGCCGGTGCCTGAGGATATGGACGAAAAAAAATTGCGGGATCTGGCCGCGTTGATCGCGGCAAGGGAGTGAATAACATGAATAAATACTTGTCTGTAAGCGAGGAAGTGGGCGCAGCGCTCAAGGCGAAGAAGCCGGTGGTATCCCTGGAGTCGACGATAATCAGCCACGGGATGCCTTGGCCCAAGAATCTCGAGACAGCCATGGCTGTAGAAGAACTTATACGGGACTGCGGAGCTGTGCCCGCCACGGTGGCTATCATGGATGGCCAGCTCTGCGCCGGTCTCTCCAGAGCCCAGCTGGAAGCCCTGGCCAAGGCCGGCCCCTCGGTGACCAAGGCCTCGCGCAGGGATTTCCCCAGGCTTCTGGCCTCCGGCGGTACCGGTGCCACCACCGTGGCGGGCACCATGATCGTAGCCTCCCTCGCCGGCATCCGCATATTCGCCACAGGAGGCATGGGAGGGGTACACCGCGGCGCCGAATCCAGCTGGGACGTCTCCGCCGACCTGGAGGAACTCGCAAAGACCAGCGTCTGCGTCGTCTGCGCAGGTGCCAAGTCGATCCTGGACCTGCCCAAGACCATGGAATACCTAGAGACTAAAGGTGTCCCTGTGATAGGATACAGAACCAGGGAACTGCCTGCTTTTTATACAAGCCGTTCGGGTCTCGAGCTTGAAGAGTCGGTGGAAAGCCCCGAGGAGGCTGCCGCCGTGCTCCATGCCAAGTGGGCGGCGGGCTTGGATGGCGGGCTTGTCATCGCCAACCCCATTCCGGAAGAATACGAGATGAAACCCGAGGTGATAGAGCCGGTAATCCAACAGGCGGTAGCCGAAGCCCAGAGTCGGGGAATTACAGGCAAACGTTTGACTCCCTTCCTTCTTGAAAAGATCGTGGAGATCAGCGAAGGCGACAGCCTGGAATCCAACATAGCCCTGGTCAAGAACAACGCCAGGCTGGCGTCGGCGGTGGCTTTGGCGTATTCGGCGATCGGGCGATAAGCCGAAACGATGCGATAGACTTTCGAAACATTAGGCACTTCTTAAGGAGGAAACCGTGAGACTGTTACGGCTTCTGCACGAAGGAAAAGAACGCTACGGTACTGTGAAGGGAGATGAAATCCGGCTCCTGGAAGGAAGCCCATTCAAGAGCCTTAAAGAAAGCGATGCAAGGATCGAGCTTTCTCAAGCCAGACTCTTGGCCCCTGTTCTCCCCAGCAAGGCGCTCTGCATAGGTCTTAACTACAGGGACCATGCAAAGGAATTCGACCTGCCCATACCCACGAGCCCGGTGGTGTTTATGAAGCCGGCCAGCGCAGTACTGGCTCCCGGCGCCGAGATCATCAGGCCAACCATGTCCCGGCGGGTGGATTTTGAAGCCGAGCTGGTCGTCGTCATCGGCAAAAAGGCCAGGCATGTTCCAGCCATAAAGGCCTTTGACTATATCCTGGGCTACACCTGCGGCAATGATGTCACCGCAAGGGATCTCCAACCCAAGGAGGGGCAGTGGACAGTCGCCAAATCCTTCGACAGCTTCATGCCCCTGGGACCTTGGATCGAAACCGAGGTGGATCCCTCCAATCTCGCTGTTGAGGCTTACCTTAACGGAGAGAAAAAGCAATCCTCCAGCACGGCCAACCTCATCTTTGGAGTGCCGGAACTGGTGGAATTCCTGTCTTCAGTCATGACTCTGGAACCGGGCGATGTGATTATGACCGGCACTCCTTCGGGAGTCGGACCTATGAATCCAGGGGACGAAATCGCTGTCGAGATCGAGGGTATCGGGCGGCTGGTAAATACGGTCCGATGAGTTCCATCCCCCTTATATCCCGGGTGATGGCGATTTTTCTTCTCATCGTCATAGGGTACATCGCTAGAAAAACAAATGTTCTCAACAAGGACCTTGTGCGGGGTATGTCGGGCTTCATTCTCAACGTTGCCATACCCTTTACTATTATAGCAGGTTTTGACAGGAGCATACCCAAGACAGCCCTGCCTGACCTCCTGAAAACGGGGCTCTGGGCGATTCTGCTCCACAGCATTGCCATTATATTCTCTACGCTGGCCTACAAAAAGCTCCCCGATGCGGAGCGGAAGGTCATCTCCTATGGAACGGTCTTTTCCAACTGCGGATTCATGGGCTTTCCCGTAGTGGCCAGCATCTACGGCACTCTCGGTGTCATGTACGCATCTATATTTGTCGTGGTTTTTCAGACCTTTATCTGGACCTATGGGGTAGCCTTGTTTTCCGGCGGCAAGGCCTGGGGCAAGCTGGCTAAGGCACTGATAAATCCGGGTATAATTTCCGTGATAATAGGTGCAATATTTTGGTTTCTACCTTTCGATCTTCCTGCCTTTATGTCCGATGCCATCGGCTTTATGTCGGATTTAACCACTCCGCTCTCCATGGTTGTGGTGGGGGCTAGCCTGGCTGAGGTCCCCCTCAAGGGGCTTGCCGAGGGCTGGGAGCTCTGGTTGGGTACTGTGGTGCGAATTGTTCTCATGCCCCTCATTTCGCTGGGCATAATTAAGATCTTTGGCATAAGTGATTTACCTGCAAAGGTGGCTGTATTCCTTACCGCCATGCCTGTGGCAGCCCAGAGTGTAATGTTCGCCGAGCGCTACGACGCCGACGTTGGATTGGCTTCACGCCTGGTCTTTGTTACGACAGTGCTTTCAGCCTTTACCATTCCCCTTTTCGCCCTGGCCTTGGGCTAGTACCTAGCTCTACTCCGATGAGGACGCTTATTTCTTTTCTGCAGCCAAGGCTTCCTCTATGAGTTTGGCCAGCTTCATGAGCGTGTCGTTGGAGAGCGTGTCGACCTTGACTGCAAGGGATTGAATGGTCGACCGCGCATCCTCTAGATCCTTCGCGGTGGCTTTTATCGCATCTACATCGGTTTGCAATGTCGCGACGGTGCTTTTCATCGCATCGACCTCTTTTACCGCAGTCTCGGTGCCTTCCCAAGCCGCACTTATTTTGGTAAGCCGCTCATCCATCGACGCTTCGAGCGCCGTGAATTCCGCCTTCGAGACTCCTCCCATGGACTTGAGCATCGAGGCACAGCCGCCCAGGGATAAGAGAATCAGCACGACAACGGCGATGTAGAGAAAACGTTTCATGGCATCCTCCTGATGGAATTGTAATTCAGGTTAGGGAATACTACAAATATTTGCAGAAATTTNNATTTTCTTCTCATTGTCCATTGTGCAATTTTTCGTATTTCCAGCGTATACTTGGTATGTATGAACACCGAGGTTTTTTTACGCGAACGTGAAAAAGAGCTGGCATGTATCTACTCAATCTGTCTTCTAGCCGCATCGGCTCCCGATCCTCAGGCGGCAGCCCATGGCGTGGCAAGGGCACTCTGCGAGGCTATGAGCTATCCGGAGCAAGCCCGCTGCCGCATTGATTTTTTTAACGAACTCACCGGCGGACGTGTGTCGGAAGGCTATGGCTATGAGGGTTTGGATCTCCAGGTCCAGGCGGACTTGAATGGCTTAAATGAGAACCTGGGGGACTCTGGGACACAGGGGCTTTCTATGCTTTTCGCTTCGATGGACAAAGAGCGGGCAGACGGCTGGAAAGGCCGTATCGCCATATCGTATGGCGATCCCTCGCTTCGGTTCATACCCCAAGAAAAGTCGCTTTTGGAATCGGTGCTTGTCGTGCTGGCTTCCATGCTCCGAACGGCAAATCTTATAGAACGACTCACGTCGGCCGGCGTAAGGCTTGAGGCTAAAAACACCGCATTGCGGGAGGTCCTCTCGACTATCGAGAACGAGCGAATCCAGATCTCCAATACATACCGAGATCGTATTGCTGTGGATCTGCTTCCGTTGGCCGAGCGAGCGATGGAAAGTAGTCTCAGCCAGGCTAGGAGAGATTCTTACCTCGCCTTGCTCGTATCCGAGATTCGCCAACAGATGACTGTTATAGGAAAGGGGCCTGAATCGGCTTCATCTCTAAGCCCAAGGGAACGAGAGATCGCGGTGCAGGTACGCAACGGAAGGTCCAGCAAGGAGATCGCCGAACTTCTGGGCATCGCCGAGGCGACGGTGGAACGGCATCGTCACAATATCCGCCGCAAGCTCCGGCTGGTTGACAAGTCAGTCAACCTGGCAAGCCATCTGTCTTTGACCGAGTAGGAGTTGCCCTGTAGGGCAATATACAGGGAATATACAAGCTAACTGAGTCTTTCCCCGAAACTACTTTATTCTTATTATCCACTCATACGCGAAGCCACATTTTTCTTTGGAGGAAGTATATGAGCGGGGTAACTATGCTCGCAGACGGATTGAAACCACTAAAAGCACTTGTAAACCTGCTTCGCGCGAACCGGAAGACCGATAAGGCTACGGCGCTGGCGAGCAGGGTCTCTTTTCTCGAAGCCCAGGAACGGGGCGGTTCGAAGCTGCCCAGGGTTTGGCCGAATACGCTCGTCACCATCAAGAATATAGGCAGCGGCGAGGAATATCAATACAGACTGGTTTTTCCCAACGAAGCCGATGTTTCCCAGGGGAACCTATCGCTGCTGACTCCTTTGGGCATGTCGCTGATCGGAAGGGAAAAGGGGGAAAGCTTTGTCTATAATTCACCAGGAGGTCTGGTACGGATGAGACTTCTGGATCTGGACAATGAGAGTTGATGGCTTTCCGACAGCCATATACAACCATCCAGCCTGGATTGCGTGGAAAGAAAGCCAGGGATGGAATAGTCTGGAGACAGGTCTGGGCTTTTCGATTCTACTCCGATCCATTGGAGAGAACTATCTTATGGCCTATGCGGTGCCTCTTGGATTTGAAGGTTCGGGCAATGTTCTGATATCGGATGCAGGTGCCACCCTGGAACGTCTTTCGCACAGGCTGCTTCCTTTCCTTCCCCGTACTGTCGCATTCATTCGCTGGGATCTGATGGCCGGACCCTGGAGGGATTCAGAGGGCGCTGTGCTCGATTCGCGGCTGCAGGAACTGAGGATGAACGCCTCCACGGGCTTGCGCCGCTTGCGTAAGTCGCGTATTGAGCATATCGATCTGGAGACAATGCTCGTGGACCTTCGGGACGGAGAAGCGGCAATCCTCAGGGCATTCGACAAAAGTAGTCTGTATTCCATACGTTTGGCCGAGCGCAGAGGAACGGGCGTGGAACGTTCGAGCGAGCAAGAGCTTGAGGAATACTACGGCTTATACATGGAAACCACCAAGCGCCACAAGCGGCACCAGGAAGACTTCTCCTATTTTAAAGCCCTGTTTCGCTCCGCTCAAGCTTGGAATCTCAATCTGGAGCTCTACCTGGCGCGGCACTCTGGCACAGCGGTTGCAGCCGCAATAGTAGCCCAATGTTCAGATTCTTCCTGGTACCTGTTCTCAGCATCCTGTGAAAAAAAGCGTTCCTACGCAGGACCCAGCGCCATTCTCGCCCAAGCATTGATCGATGCTTCGGTTGAGGGTTCATCGAGCATGGATCTGATGGGGGTAGCTCCAGCCGGTTTGACTAAGCATCCACTTTCGGGAGTAACCCGTTTCAAGGCAGGTTTCGGCGGGCAGCGGATGTCCAGGGCTGGTGCCTGGGATTATGTTGTCAAACCGGCTGCCTATGCCCGTCTGCCCTGATCTGATTTTTTCTATACGATAAGCGATACAATAGGCACAACCAAAGCACCCTAAAAGGAATCATCAAGAAGACAGGTTGCTCCTCCCTGCCGAGCTGGATATAGTGAGATATTCGACTCACACGGAGCGTACCTCATGCGAGAAAAAGTGAAGAGCGGAACCTTGAGCATGGCTACTAAGCTCGGTTTTGGCGCGGCCGACCTGGGAGGCAACCTTTTTTTCACGGCCATGGGTTTCTGGACCCTTAACTACCTTACCGATACCGTGGGGCTGGGAGCGGCTGCCGCGGGGGCGGCGGTAATGGTAGGCAAGCTCTGGGACGCGGTGACGGATCCCATGATGGGTTTTATCTCCGACCGGACCAGGAGCCGCTGGGGAAGGCGTCGGCCCTATCTCTTATTCGGGGCTATTCCCCTGGCGCTGACCATGTGGTTCTTCTTCAGCAATCCGGGGATAAAAAACCAACTCTGGCTAGGGATCTGGGCTGCTGTAGCCCTCTGCCTGCTCAACACAGCCTATACGGTGGTTAACATTCCCTATTCTTCCCTCACCCCGGAGCTGACCAGCGACTATCACGAGCGCTCCTCCCTCAACGGCTACCGCTTCGGTTTCGCGGTGGTCGGAACGATCCTGGGCGCCGGGGCCGTGTTGCCCCTAGTCGGGGTTTTCGGGGAGAACCGCTCGGCGGGCTTTTCCTTCATGGGGGCTGTCCTGGGCGTTCTGATGGCGGTCAGCACTCTCGTCACCTTCTTATCGGTCAAGGAACCCGACCACAGCCATGAACCGAGACCCACCGAGAAGTTTTTTCCAACCTTCCTGGCGGTATTCCGCAACAAGCCCTACGTGATTGTTTTGATCACCTACGCCCTTAATTTAACGGCGCTCAATTTCGTCCAGGGCATTCTGGTCTACTACTTCAAGTACATATACCGCGACGAGGCGCTCACGACCCTGGCGATGATTCTCCTTTTGGTGACCGCCATGGTCTGCATACCCATTTCGGTACTGGTCTCCAAGCGCATAGGCAAGAAGCGCTGCTACCAGATCTGCTTTGCGATTATGGCATCGGCCTGCCTCATCATCTATTTTCTGGGGCACAGGCTGGGATCTAGCTTTTTCCTGGTCATGATGGTCTACGCTGGCATTGGGGTGGGCTTTGGCTATGTGGCGCCCTGGGCGATGGTGCCCGATGCTATCGAAGTGGATGCGGTGCGAACCGGTAACCGCAAGGAAGGGGCTTTCTATGGTATGTGGACCTTCACTTCCAAGGTGGGAACATCTTTGGCCATAGCCCTCACCGGGCTTATCCTGGGCGCCGGCGGCTATGCCGCCAATCTGGCTGAGCAAAGCCAAGGCGCCCTAGGGGCCATACGCCTGATCATCGGTCCTATACCGGCAGTCATTTTTATCGCCGCCATTATCCTCATCGATCGATATCCCATAGACGAGGCTACCTATAACGCGATAGTGGGCAAGAAGTCCTCCGCTTAGGGTCGGAGGTTACATGGGTTTTTCTGAATATCTTCGCTGGTATTTCCGCTCCACCCTGGGGGCGGTCAATCTCCTTGCGGCGGGAGCGGGCCTGGTGGGAGGCTTGCTGCTTGGGCTGTCGCTGCCCCTGGCGGCGGCGGCCGCGGCGGGGTTGGGAGTGATCATGGGGG
>DFYR01000057.1 GCA_002383375.1 Spirochaetaceae bacterium UBA4077 | reverse complement strand
CGAAGATGTCGGTGATGAGCCTCATAGAGGGGCCGGGTGGATAGATGTAGGTTCCCCGGGCTATGTATTCCTTGAGAATATCGTTCTGGATGGTACCTTCCAGCTTGTCGGCGCTCACGCCCTGCTTTTCCGCCACGGCTATGTACATGGCCAGAAGCACCGATGCCGGGGCGTTGATGGTCATGCTGGTGGATACCTTGTCCAGGGGAATGCCCGCGAAGAGGGTTTCCATATCCTCCAGGGAATCGATGGCCACCCCCACCTTGCCCACCTCTCCGGCAGCTAGGGCGTGGTCCGAATCGTAGCCTATCTGGGTGGGAAGGTCGAAGGCTACCGAAAGTCCGGTCTGACCCTGGGCCAGGAGGTATTTGTAGCGGGCATTTGATTCTTCCGCAGTGGCGAAGCCTGCGTA
Organism: Spirochaetaceae bacterium UBA4077; assembly: GCA_002383375.1. GTDB lineage: Bacteria > Spirochaetota > Spirochaetia > Treponematales > Rectinemataceae > UBA2256. The sequence goes on along the minus strand of DFYR01000057.1, from coordinate 6,864 downwards.
CTGGCGCATGGTCCAGAGTCTGCCCCGATACATGGTCGCCTGCACTCCCCTGGTATAAGGATACTCACCGGGAAGCCCTACCGTCTCCAGGTAGTTTTTGTCTTCTGTATCCAGGGGGCTGTAGAGCCGGTTGATCGCTGCGTTGGAGCCTGTGACAAAGGCTGACTTGCGCTCGGGAAACCTCGCCGCGGCCTTGTCGGCCTTGGCGTTCCAGGCTTCCACGGCTGTTTTCAGTTTTTCTGAATCGCTCATGGGGAAATCTCCTTACTTGAGCTGCCGGCAGGCGCTCCGGACTGGGCCGCCAAGCCCAGCCCCACATCCAGAGCTTTGAGGTTGAGCTCCTCGGTGCCCTTAGGCACCCTGGCGGTTACCGCCTTGCGGAGAGTGTCCCTTGTGGCAAGCCCAGCCAGGCCCGCGAGCACGCCCAGGGCAACGATATTGGCGGTAACCTTTTTACCTACCGTATCGGCGGCCGCTGCAAGTATGGGCAACGGAAGTGTCCTGGCCTTGATTTCCGAGTCCAGGTTCACGGAACTGTCGACAATGATCAGTCCATCTTTCATGAGAGGGCCGTAGGTTTTATAAGAATCCGCCGTAAGGGCGAGAAGGTAATCGGGATTGGTCGCCTTTGGATAGTCGATCTCGTCCTCGGAGATTACCACTTCCGCCTTGGAGGAACCGCCCCGGGCTTCGGGGCCGTAGCTCTGGGTCTGCACTGCATTCTTGCCTTCCAGAATGGCCGCTTCGGCCAACACAATGCCGGCGAGCAACAGGCCCTGGCCGCCGGAACCGCTCAGTCTGAATTCAGTTCGCATCCGCGGTTACCTCCCTTGTAATCGTTGTAGGTCCTCTGCACCCTGGCGGTAGTTTCCGCATAGCTGGCGCAGTATTCCGGTCTTTCTGCCTTGTACAGCTCGCCGATGAGGAGCTTGCCGGCTAGTTTTTCCGGCGGCAGGGCGGTGGCGGCCTTGGCGTTCACCGTACGATCCTTGATCCAGTTCAGAAGTTCTACCGGCCCGCCGATCTTGTTCTTCCGCCCGAAATACGTGGGGCACTGGGTGAGAGTTTCGACTACCGAGAATCCCTTGTTCATGAGGGCTTTTTCAATAAGGTCGGTAAGCAGCGTGACATGGAAGCTTGTAGCCCTGGCCACGTAGCTGGCTCCCGATGCCTTCGCAAGCTCGCAGACGTCAAACTCGTGCTCCACATTGCCGTACGGCGCGGTGGTGCCCAGCATGCCGTGAGGCGTGGTGGGCGAATACTGACCCGAGGTCATGCCGTAGATGGAGTTGTTCATGACTATCGTCGTTATGTCGATATTGCGGCGTGCCGCGTGGATAAAATGATTGCCGCCGATAGCCGTGCAGTCGCCGTCGCCGGTCATTACAATGACCTTAAGACTGGGCTTGGCGTGCTTTATACCAGTGGCAAAGGCAAGGGCACGACCATGGGTCGTGTGCAGGGTGTCGAAGTCCAGGTAACCCACGGCTCGGCTCGAACAACCGATGCCTGAGACCATGACGATCTTGTTCTTGTCCAGTCCCAGCTTATCTATGGCGCGGATGAGAGCGCCGGTTACGGTGCCGTGACCGCAGCCCGGGCACCAGATATGCGGGAGCCGCTCCTTGCGGAAATAGTCCAGGAATTCTGCCATCAGAAGGCCTCCTTGAGAGCCCTGTAGATTTCATCGGGATGAAAGAGTTCGCCGGTGACCTTGCCGAGTTTGATCACACCGGCCTTGCCGTGGATGGCGCGCTCCACTTCCAAGACAAGCTGGCCTTGGTTCATTTCAGGGACAATTATCTTTTTTGCGCTGGCACAAAGCCTGCGTAAAGCCTGGTCGGGGAAGGGCCAAATAGTCTTGAGCCTAAGCATGCCAGCCTTCTTTCCTTCCTTTCGCGCCCTGCGCACCGCTGAAAGGGCTGCCATAGCCGAGGAGCCGAAGGAGACCACCGCGACATCACAGTCGTCCATACTCTCGGCGTAGTAGTCTTCCATGGCCTGGGCATTCTTTTCAATCTTGCGCTCGAGCCTGTGCAGGAGCTTCTCGGCAACGGCGGCTTTGCCCGAGGGGGCGCCGGATTCATCGTGGAAAAGCCCTGTGCAATGCCAGCGATAGCCTTGGCCAAAGGGAGCCATGAGGGGTACGCCGCCATCGGGATCAGCGCCGTAGGGCTTGTAGCCAGCGGGATTCTTGGGCATGGCCCGCATGGGAATCTTGTAGCTGCTGGGATTTGGCAGGATTACCTTTTCCCTCATGTGGCTGATCACCTCGTCCGCCAGGACGATGACCGGAACCCTGTAGGTTTCGGCATACTCGAAAGCCTTAAAAGTGAGCTCGAAGCATTCCTTAACATTACCCGGAGCAAGGGCGATGACCTGGTGGTCGCCATGGGTGCCCCAACGGGCTTGCATGATGTCGCCCTGGGCTGGGCTGGTGGGCATGCCGGTGGAGGGTCCCATTCGTTGAACGTTGATGATGACCACAGGGATTTCGCAGAGGCTGGCGTAGCCGATAGATTCTTGCATGAGGGAGAACCCGGGGCCCGAGGTAGCTGTCATGGCCTTCTTGCCCGTAAGGGATGCGCCTATGCAGGCAGCGATGGATCCAATCTCATCCTCCATCTGGATGAACTTGCCGCCGAACTTGGGCAGTTCCTCGGAGCACATCTCGGCGATTTCCGTTGATGGGGTTATAGGGTAACCGGCAAAGAACTGCAGGCCGGCGGCGATGGCGCCCATAGTGCAGGCTTCGTTGCCCTGCATCAGTTTTGCGTTTTCAGCCATGGTGGGCCTCCGGAGGAAGACTGAGGTCGATGGAACTCACATCCTTGACAGGGTGCTTATCGTCCTCAAGGGGTTTCACCGCTATCGCATAGTCTGGACAGCGAAATTCACACATCCTGCAACCGATGCAGATTTCCGGCCTCTCGGGAAAGACTTTGCCGTTTTTCAATACGAGAAGCTGCTTGGGGCAGAATGCGACACAGATGCCGCAACCCTTGCAGTACTTCTCCCTGATGACGTGGAAATAGCCCTTTTTTTGTTCAGCCATATCCTGCTCTATATTTTAATCCGCCGCGTCCGCGCCGTCTGGCACAGACAATCCTCTCTCATCGCTCCTGAATGCCAACAAATAGGTGGAACTGCAGAGGTCGAGGATCCTGGAGATGCAGCATATTGTTCGATAATAGCCGAATACGGCTATTCTGTCAAAAGAAATGGCGAGGTTTTCAGCCTACTTTCCGAAGTCTGACCCAATCGGTATACTTATTACAGTGCCATCGAGAATAATACAGGGAGGGAGCAATCAATGAATCGCAGCTTAAAAATCAGGGATCTCACCCTTCGGGACGGCCAGCAGTCCCAGTTCGCCACCAGGATGAGTCAGGCACAAGTCGATAAGGTGCTCCCCTACTACAAAAAGGCCCATTTCTATGCCATGGAAGTATGGGGTGGGGCTGTCCCTGACTCGGTCATGCGCTATCTCAACGAGAGCCCCTGGGACAGGCTGGAATCCGTAAAAAAAGGCGTAGGGGATTCCTCTAAGCTCACCGCCCTCTCCCGCGGACGAAATCTCTTCGGTTACAATCCCTATCCCGATTCGGTAATCGAAGGCTTCTGTAAAAACGCCGTCACCTCGGGCATCGATATCATGAGGATTTTCGACGCCCTGAACGATATTGAAAACATGAAATCCTCCATCCGCTTCGTCAAGGAAGCTGGAGGGCTGGCCGATTGCGCCGTCTGCTACACCGTAGACCCGAAGTTCTCCGGCAGAGAGCGGGTCAAGGCGTTCCTCTCGGGAAAAAAGCTTCCTTCGGACATTTTCAACATTCGGTATTTCGTGGAAAAAGCGAAGGCGCTGGAAGCCCTGGGCGCCGATATGATCACTATCAAGGACATGGCCGGGCTCATCGACCCTCACCGTTCAGCCAGCCTTATCAAAGCCCTTAAAAGTGAGGTCGGCGTACCCATCGACCTGCATACCCACTGCACTCCCGGCTATGGAGTAGCCAGTATCCTGGCCGCCATGGTTAACGGCGCGGATATTGTGGACACGGCGATACTCTCCTTCTCCGGCGGCCCCGCAGCGCCGGGCTATGAGATTATCCGAGTCTTTGCCGACAAACTGGGGCTGGACACAGGGGTCGACAACTCCGCGGTGGCCAAGATAGACAAGGCCCTGCGAGAGATCCGCGGTGAACTGGCAGCCTACGACCAGTACAAACGCATGCCTCCCGTGGTGGATCTCTCCAAGGACAGCCTGAACCCCGAGCTCAACCGTCTTTACGACGATGCCCTGGAGTACACCGTGGGCGGAAAACTGGACAAGGCGCTTGAGCTCTGCAGGAAGATCGAAGCCGCCTATAACTATCCTGAACCCGACTCAATCGTGCAGAAAGCCCAGATTCCCGGCGGAATGTACACCAACATGATGACCCAGCTTAAGGAAGCAAAGCTGGAGCAGCATCTGGAGGAAGTGCTCAAGGCAGTACCTCTGGTACGGCTCGACGCGGGAGTGCCTCCCCTCGTGACCCCCACCAGCCAGATCGTCGGCGTCCAGGCGGTCAACTATGTCGTTTCCAGGACCAAGCACGAGGACGGCTACGCCAACGTATCCAAGAACTTCGCAGAGCTGGTAAAAGGATCCTATGGAAAGACTCCATGGCCCGTGGATCCTGATTTCCGTCTAAAGATCTGCGGTTCCAGGGAAGAAATTCCCTACGACACCTCCAATTATAAAAAGCAGCCCAACCCAGAGCTGTCAGAAGCTGGCGGCAGCCTTTTAGCCCTGGATGAAAAGGAAGCTTTGCTCCTGGAGCTTTTTCCATCGGTGGCAGAAAAGTTCCTCAAAGGCCGGCGCATCGCCCAATGGAAGCGCGAGCATCCGGAAGGGGCCGTTGGTACGGCTTCTTCAAGCTCGGTTCTGACCTCAGCCCCGGTCGAAGAAAAACCTAAAACCTTCAACCCCATGCTGCTCCAAAACTGTGAAATTCCCGCTTTTTCAAGCTTTGCGGCCGACCTTCCCGAGGACTATCAGGTAGACGACGGCCATGACGAGGGATATTGGGTCTATGCTGTGGAGAATGCCCAATAGCATTGAAGGGAATGAATAGTTCTTCTTGACACTTCTGCATTGCTTGGCGCGGATCATCTAACCGATCCGCGCTTTTTTTATCCGCCTCTTTTAAAGGAATGCTATAATGAGGGCATCAGCAGATAGGGAGGTTTTTCTGATATGGATTCAACGATGAAAAAATATTTTTCTGTTATCGCATTCGCCCTGGCTCTCTCGTTCTTAGGCGCTTGTTCCTCCCCACCCAAAACCGTACAGCAGACAGCGCCGCAGCCCCAAGCCCAGCAGCCTTTACCGGCGTCCCAGCCCTCTCCGGAACCGGAAATTGTTAAGGAGGAAACCTCTGCCTCGGAAGAGGAACCTGATGAAGAACTGGATACGAGCGAACTTACAGAGCTCAATGAAGAAGACCCAGACTATGCAAGAAACCTAGTCCTCCAGGCCTGGGAAAAGGATGCCACCGAGTGGCGGGATAAAATCGGGCAAAGATTTTCCCATACCCTACCGCCCAAGGGCATTGAATCCCAAATCTGGGGGGTGGATATCTATACCGATGATTCCTCCATCGGCAGCGCTGCGGTCCATGCCGGTCTTATCAGCTTCGAGCAAGGCGGAACCGTAACCATTGAGATGTGTCCAGGCCAGGATACCTATGAAGGCTCTACCAGAAACGGCGTTCAATCTAAAGCATGGACCGAAGAGCACTGGCCGGCGTCGTTTGTGTTCGTCCAGTAAGGATATCCAGCCCCACAACCCCTGTACTATACATTACGGCCTTCGTAGCTTCGGACGATGGCCGCGATGCGCCCAGCGGCGAGTTTTCCCTCTTTGAATTCCAAGAGCATCCAGTCATGGACCATGTTTTCATACTCATAGAACGATAGATCTGCTTTAGCCTCGATGCAGAATCCGCGGAAGCGCCGGGCATCGGCGATGAGAACATCTTTCGTTCCAATAAACAGATGCATGGGTGGAAGCCCTTCCATACTCCCATAGAGGGGGCTTATCCAGGGCTTTCTTGGATTAGCACCGGCCGCCCATGCCTGACCAGCGGCTTTCAATGCCTGAACGTTGAGGAAAGGATCCTCAGGGTCGATCGACTCGATATAGGAATTGCTCATGGTGACATCGAGCCAGGGGGAGAGAAGAACAACCGCCGTGGCGGGTTTGAGCCTTTCATCCCTGGCCGCCATGGCCAAGCCCAGGCTCAAGCCCCCGCCCGCTGAATCTCCCATGAGAATCAAGGTCCCAGGCGCGACCTGCCGGCTCAGCTTCTTGAAGTACGGTAATAACAGCCTGTAAGCATCCGCGTAATTGTGCTCGGGTGCCAAGGGGTAGTCCGGAGCCAGAACTCTGCAGCCTGAGATTTCGACAAGACTCGCCAGGAAGCGCCAATGCGGCCTGGTGGCATTGTAGAGATAAGAACCCCCGTGCAGGAAAAGCACTGTCATGCAGGGCTCGGTGTCCTTGGGCTCCAGACAGTGAATTTTCATCGTCTTATAGTCATAACTTCCGATCCGAATCCTCAATTTGAGGTATTCGGGCGGGGTGGGGCTTATGAGGGCTTTCGAGTAGTCCCGCTTATTAAACTCCGGAGCCGGCCTGGCATTGATGGATTTTACCTTTGCAGCCCAGAGGATTTTCTCGAAGATGATGCTCTGGATAGAGGGAGCTTCGGCGTAGCGGAACAACTTCATTTTTTAAGAGTACAGGTTTTGTGCCTTCCTGGCCAGGAGGGGACTCATCCTAGGATAGGTTTTCTCACATGGAAGTCCCGAATGTGG
>DFYR01000068.1 GCA_002383375.1 Spirochaetaceae bacterium UBA4077 | reverse complement strand
ACACCATCGTGGGGGCCGGAGCGGTCACCGGCGGCTCCATGGACGCGTCCAACCTTCTCAAGCCCGCCCTAAGCTCGGGCAAGCTGCGCTGTATCGGCTCGACCACCTATGACGAATACAACAAGATATTCGAAAAGGACCGCGCACTGTCGAGACGTTTCCAGAAGATCGACATCAGCGAGCCCAGCCAGAGCGAGGCGGTGGAGATACTCAAGGGCTTAAGGCCGAAATACGAGGAATTCCACAGAGTTCATTTCTCCGATGATGCCCTGGAGGCCGCAGTGCGGCTTTCCGCCCAGTTCATCACCGAGCGCAGACTTCCCGACAAGGCGATCGACGTGATCGACGAGGCGGGGGCCAGGGCGAGGATCGGGGCATACAAGCAGGGGCAGAAGAAGGGGGTTCCAGCTGAAAGCGCTGCGACTGAAGGCGCTTCAGCGGAGGCATCTTCCGGCGAGAGATCTTCCGGCGAGGCGCTGCCGGGCGAGATGATCGTGGATATCAGGGTTCCGGAGATCGAAACCGTCGTGGCTAAGATAGCCCGGATCCCAGAGCGCTCGGTATCATCCTCGGAAAAAGAACGGCTCTCGACCCTCGAGAGCTCCTTAAAGCAGGAGGTCTTTGGCCAAGACGGAGCCATTGATGCTGTGGTCAAGGCAGTAAAGCGCTCCAGGGCTGGTTTTAGGGCGCCTGATAAGCCTGTGGCCAATTTTCTCTTCGTCGGCCCTACCGGTGTGGGCAAGACCGAGCTTGCCAGACAGTTGGCCAAGCAGCTGGGGGTTAGCCTCCACCGCTTCGACATGAGTGAATATCAGGAAAAACACACCGTCTCCCGCCTGATCGGATCTCCCCCCGGTTATGTAGGCTACGAGGAGGGCGGTCTTCTCACCGATACGGTCCGCAAGAATCCCCACGCCGTCGTGCTGTTGGACGAGATCGAGAAGGCTCATCCGGACATCTACAACATCCTCTTACAAATAATGGATTACGCCACTCTCACGGATAACCAGGGCAGGAAAGCGGATTTCCGCAATGTCATCCTGATAATGACCAGCAACGCAGGTGCCAGAGACGTGGGAAAAAATCTCATTGGGTTCGGCGACAGAACCCTGAGTAATTCCGCCCTGGATGAGGCGGTGGAACGGGCTTTCACCCCTGAATTTAGGAACAGACTGGACGCGGTTGTCCACTTTAGCAATCTACCTATGGAGGTAATCGAACGCATTGTCTCCAAGGCTCTGGATGATTTCAACCTCCAACTGGCCGAGAAGAAAGTCAGGCTGGTAGCCAGGGATTCGGTGATAAAATTCCTTGCCGAAAAGGGCTATTCCAGGGAATTCGGCGCCCGCAATATTTCCAGGCTGGTGGAGGACAAGATCAAGTCCTTCTTTGTTGACGAGGTGCTCTTCGGACGGCTCGAAAAAGGCGGTACCGCCGTGGCAGACCTGGTGGACGGCCAGATCGTATTCAGCGTCGAACCTCAGGCAGCCCAGATGGTATCCCAAGAGACGGAAGAACCTGCGGCGGTTCAGCCCTAAGCTTCGACCATGATCCGCTTTCTGGGCAGCCTGGAAGAGCTGGATTTTAACAGGGCCTATCGATTTCCCCCGGCCCAGGAGGCATCGCCGGAAGGCATAGTCTGTGCCGGCGGTAACCTGTCACCTGGCATGCTGCTTTCGGCCTATAGGCAAGGCATTTTTCCATGGTACAGCGAAAACGAGCCCATACTCTGGTGGAGCCCTAATCCGCGTTTCGCCATCCTGCCCGAGACTCTCCATATCTCGCGCAGTTCTATACGCCTTCTGCGCAAGGCTGATTACCGCATCAGCCTGGACAGGAACTTCAGGGCTGTCATAGAGGCTTGCGCAAAGGTTCCCCGGCCGGGCCAGGAGGGCACCTGGATACTCCCTGAGATGGTCGAAGCCTACACGAGGCTACATGCGCTGGGCTATGCCCATTCCCTGGAAGTCTGGAAGCATGGTCTTCTTGTCGGAGGTCTCTACGGCATCAGCCTGGGGGGAGCCTTTTTTGGTGAATCCATGTTCAGCCTGAGCTCCGGGGCTTCCAGGACAGGATTCCTGAACCTGGCGCTCTGGCTGTTCGACAGGGGATTTTTACTCATCGACAGTCAGGTGCACACCCTCTACGTGGAAACCATGGGTGGCGTGGACATGCCCAGGGGAAGCTATATGGCAAAACTGGACAAAGCCCTAGGCCTTCCCGATCACAGGGGGAACTGGGGCGAGCTTTTTCCGGACTTTCCCCACAGCGAAGCTCTCGCCCGGCTTCTTGGAACTCGCCCGGCTTTTGAGCCTGGGGGAGAAAAACAAGAAGACCAGGCGCGGATGTAGAATAATTGTGGTTTTTTTCATAGAGTGCAGTACATGGCAGGTAGTGTAGGACGATGAAAGTATTATTTGTGCAGCTGCCCGTTCAGGATCCTGAGGGCGAAGACTCCAAGGCGAATGTACCCCTCGCAGCCGGCTACCTGGCAGCCTACGCCGAATCCCAAGGACTTCTCAGCCGTTCACAGTGGAGTATTCTCGACGAAACAACGACTGCCTATGGTTCTGATACGGCGATCATCGAGGCGATAGTCGCCTCGGAGGCCGATTTAGTCTGCTTTAGTCTCTACGCATGGAACCTGGAGCGCAACCTCTTCATAGCAGGCAAGGCCAGGGAACGACTGTCTAGATCGAGGTTTATCGCCGGCGGCCCGGAGATAGCCGAGGGCATGCCGATCATGGACAGATCTCCCTTCAATGCCCTTGTTCTTGGCGAAGGAGAACTCGCCTTCGCCGAGATTCTTAAGGACATGGAAAAACACCGACCTCTGGCCCGGCTCTATACGGCAAAGGAACTGCTGGATCTTTCCAAGCTGCCCAGCCCCTACCTTGCGGGCACCCTCCCTGTGGTCAAGGACAAGCCAGTTCATATCGAAACCCTGAGGGGCTGTCCCTATCGCTGCGCTTATTGTTTTTACGGCAAACACTATCCTGTCATTAGGCGTTTTCCCGAAGATGAAGTCATATCCCTTGTTCGCCGAGCCTCCGAAATCGGAGTATCGGAGATCTACCTCATGGATCCCTCCTTTCAGTACGGCGATAGGGCTTCCGACATGCTCAAGGAAATTGCCCAGGCCAACACCGCCGCCATACCCATCCACGCCGAGCTCCGGCTGGACATGCTGGACGAGGATTTCGGCTCCCTGTTAAAAGCAGCGGGTGTAGCCTCGATCGAGGCTGGCCTTCAGAGCACCAACCCCAAAGCCCTGGAGGCAGTGGGCAGAAAAATGGACAGGGGCGGTTTTGCCAAGGGAGCCGAGATACTTCAAAAGCAACGGATCCTGGTAAAGACCGGCTTGATCCTCGGCCTTCCATTCGACGGTTATGAGCAGGTAATCGAAACCTTTGACTTTCTGGGCATGCAGGGGCTCGGCCAGGAAGCAGAGCTATACCCTCTTTCCTTCCTTCCCGGCACCGATGCCAGAGAAAGGGCCGACGAGTGGCGCATGTCCAGAATGGAACAGCCTCCTTACTGGGTGACCAGCAACGATTGGATATCAGGGGATGATATGGAGGACGCCATAGCAGCGTTCGAGGAAAGCTTCGATGTGGAATGGGCTTCTCCCCCGGCTCCGCATTTCGGCCTGGAGCGCAGCGGCTTCCGATCCTTCGTCGATACCAGAAAGCTGGAAAACATCGACTGGATGCGTCTTAATCCCGGAAAACTCGCTTCCTCGGTCACCCTCCTCGCCGATGCCGACGATCCGGAAAGCCTGTCCCGGCTTGTCAGGGCAGCCAGGGACTTCAGGAGGGACAATCCGTACAGCCTGTACCAGATCGTCCTCTGCAGCGAGACGCGGATTCCCTCCGAGCGCCTGGTGGAGCGTATCCAGGATGCTTTCATGTTTCTCGATCATTACTACGAGCTGTCCCATTATTTTTCGCCTGATCCCCAGGAGGGGTATCAGGTGCGGATGTTCTTCGCTACTAAGAATTTCTCCCTGGCCTACAGGGCAATAGAGGAAGCCCAGGATCTGGAAACGATGATCGTCATATCCGGTAAGGGGGGCTACAACGCTGAAAGGCTCTACGACCTGCTCCCCTACGTGGTATTTGACAGGGAGAAAATCCCCTTCGACAGACTCTATCAGCTTTTGAGTCTTTATGCCGATTTTCCTCACATGCTCATCGAGGCCCCGGAAGACCTTTTTTAGTACATCGCCTCCAGATCCGCCTTGGATACGCAGTCCCCAGTCCTCAAGTATTCTCTGATATTGGCCAGGGTCTGATCCACAGCCCGGGCTGTGGCTTGGTGGGTGGAGCCTCCCACGTGGGGCGAAAGGATCACATTGGACATTTCATGGATGGGGAAGCGTGAGGGAGCGCCAATCCTACCGCTCTGGGGATAGGTATACCAGGCGTCGATGCCGGCTCCGAGGAGGATTCCATCCTTCAGCGCCAGGTAGAGACCTTCCTCGTCCACAATCGAGCCCCTGCCAACGTTTACCAGGAACTTGCCCTTCATACCCGCCAGAAGTTCTTTGCTCAATAAACCTTGGGTGAGGTTGGTGGCGGGTAAGGTCACGAAGATGATCTCGGCCTCATCGAGCGCTGTTTTTAAATCTGGGACGACCTTGTCGAAACCTTCAGGGACAGCCAGCCCGCTCTTTCTTCTCCAGCCGATTACCTGGCAGGAAAACGCCTTGAGCAGCTTAGCCAGAGCCTGGCCAATGGCACCTGTACCGAGGATCGTGCAGGTCTTGCCGAAAATACTGTTCCAGTTATCCTCGGCGCCAGCCTTAACCCAGAAGCCGTGCCAGAGCCCCTTGCTCAGATCGTTGTGGTATTCCACGATCCGTCCATAATAGGCCAGGCAAAGGGCAAGGGCTTTTTCTGCCACGTCGAAGGCATTGGCGTGGACATTAAAGACCTGGACTCCCCGCTCGCGCAGCTGGGCTAAAGGCAGATGGTTGATTCCGGTGAAGGACTGGAAGATGCCTTTGAGTTTAGAACTGGCCAAGTAAATGTCTTTGGGAAGCGTTCCGGCGAGCATGAGGTCGAGATCGGGGACCTCTGGCGAATCGGGCTTCAAGCCCAGAGAAAAACAGTGCTCGGGAAAATCCTTTGCCAGGGTTTGCAGTCCCTCGTCCCAGATAGATCGCAGCGGCATAAATGAACCGAAATGCATTCTTGCATAACCTCCAGGCTTAAAAGTTGGGCTAAGGATAGAACCTGACTTGAGTCTTGGCAAGTCTTCCCTCCCCAGGTTTTTCCATCGGGATTCGCAGACGGTGGGCCGCCCAACATCGGCTTAAGGTCGATGTTGGGCGGCCTGGAAAAAATGTGATATAGATTAGCAAAGGGATTTTCCGCCGGCTTTATCATGCCGATACATATAAGGACAATTCCTGTCTATACGCTGTATCCAAGGAGAGCTGCACGAATGAGAGTTACCGAAAGGCTTCGACGCCTGAGATTATACGCTGCGTTGGCAGCGTTATTACTGGCCACAGGCTGCGCAAGCGCCCCTCCGGCTAAAGAAACGAGCCTCACCGATCTGGTCATCGCCGGGGATATCAATGCCATCAAGAAGTTCTACGCGAATCAGGAGCAGCTCAACCAGAGGGACGCCCAGGGGCTCTATCCCCTGCATTACGCGGTCCAGCGCGGAGATACCCAGGTCGCTGAGATTCTTATAGTCCTGGGCGCCAAGCCCGATGTGACCGACCCTGCCGGTAAAAGTCCCTTGCGCTATGCCGTCGACCGAAAACTTCCGGCCATGGCTTCTATGCTCGTGGACAGATCAGCCGATCCCTTCGTAGCCGACGCCTCGGGATCGACCCCTGCCGAAGCAGCACTGCTGGCAGGACCTGAGATGATCCGGGCTGTATTCAATTCCAAGAACATTAACGCCGCAGGACAGGAGGGCAGGACAGTACTCCATACAGCCTCGGACAAGCTGATGGTGAACGAGGTCGGTGTACTCCTGGACATTGGGGCTTCGGTACAGACCAAAGACAAGGCTGACAGGACAGCCCTGGACCTCGCTCTCCTCTACCCGGACAGGAAAGAGGCAGCGATGATTGCCGAAAAGCTCATCCTTCGCGGCGCCAGCCCCTCCTTCCCGGAATTCGCCTGGTTCGCCACCACGGTACGTTCCACCGACCTCAATACCGTCCGGTTCAGCAATGGCAATACCCCTTTACACGAATCCATTTCTCGCTTCCAATTGGGCTTTGCTGATTTTCTACTCTCCCGAGGGCTTACCCCCAACATCAAGAACGTCAACGGCGACGCTCCCCTCCATACGACAGTAAAAACGGGCTGGATCGAGGGAGCCGAGCTTCTGCTTAAGAACGGTGCCGATCCCGACATACGAGACGCCAAGAGCAATACCTCCTTGCACCTGGCATCCCCTCCGACGGCACGGCTTTCCATGACTCAACTCCTCCTGCGTTATAAGGCCGATCCCTCTCTCAAGGACCAGGAAGGCAACACGGCGCTCCACAAGGCGGTCAAGCTGGCTTACGAGCCGCTTATCGTCGAGGAGCTCATCAAGGCGGGAACCCCGGTCAATTCAGCCAACCTAGAAGGCGACACGCCCCTCATGATCTGCGTCAAGGCAGGAAACTATCAGTACGCCGATGCACTGATAAACGCCGGTTCCGATGTCTTCCTTCGAAATCTCGCGGGTCAGAGCCCCCTCTCGATCGCCGTTAGCCGCGGTCCCGAGGCGGTGGACAAGATCGTTCTGGAATCCAACGTCAACAACAGGGACAACGTAGGCAACAGCGTCATCGCCACCGCGGTGGGAATGAAGGGCTCGCCTGAAGTCATATCCCTCATCCTCGCCAAGGGCGGAGATCCCAATACGAGGAACAACTCCGGCGACAACGCCCTCCATGTCGCCGTCCGTCTGAACCTTGCCCAGCAAGGGTTGCTCCTGCTCAAGGCAAAAGCCGATATTTTCCCCTCCAACTCAGCCAACGAAACGCCGGTCTTCCTTGCCCTAGCGGCTAAGGACGGACCCTACGACTGGTTCTTCATCCCAGCGGTCATTACAGCCCGGGATTCCAACGGCGACACGGTCGGCCACCTGGCCGCCCGCAGGGACCTGGCCGACGGCTTGGACTATCTGCGCGGCAAGGGCGCCGACCTGGAGGCAGTAAACGCCGCCAAGGAAACCCTGCTCCATGCGGCAGTCAAAACCGACGCCGCCGAGGCTACCAGGTATTTAATCGCCAACGGTGCAGTGCTTTCGGCTAGAGACGGCAATGGGGATGCTCCGCTGAACACCGCCGTTCTCTCGGGCGCCAAGACCTGTCTCCAGGTTTTGGTGCTTTCCGGTGTCGATCTGGATGCCAGGAACTACACAGGCGAAGCGGCCCTGCATCAGGCGGTGCGCAAACAGAACGCTGAGTTCGCATCCTACCTCGTCGATCGAGGAGCCTCCCTGGAAGTGCGGGACAACCGCGGCTTTACTCCTCTGGCCGCAGCAGCCCGGGAAGCCCAGACGCCGATTGCCCAGTACTTGATCAAGTCAGGCGCCTTTATCGACGCCCGGGATTACGCCGGCTCCACTCCGCTCTACCAGGCAGTGGACTCCGGACAGCTGGATCTCATCCGCAGCCTGGTCCAGGCTGGGGCCGACATCTTGGCCAAGAACGCCGCCGGCGACTCCGTGCTTCTTTCATCCCTCAAAAAGGGCCTGGGAGTGATGCGGGAAATCCTCGGCAATTCCACCAAGGACAAGGCCGACTCTGAAGGCAAGACTCCCTTGCGGCACTTAGTGCAGGCTCGGGCATCAATGGACGCCCTCAAGCTCGCCCTCTCCGCAGGCGCCGATCCCTCTAGCAGAGACCGTTATGCCGATACACCTCTCCATACGGCGATCCAGCAAAAGGATGCCGAAACGACCGCTCTGCTTCTCTCCTCAGGCGCCGATCCCTTCGCCCCCAATTATCAGGGATTGAGTCCGATCGCCCTCGTACTGGCAGAAAACTCCGAATCCTCCTTAAGAAACTTTGTCGGAGCCGCGGGACTGGAGGCTAAAGACGCAATGGGTGAAGGCTTTTTGCACTATGCAGTGCGTGCAGGCAAGGCTGATGCGGTCAAGGTCCTCCTGACCATGGGCGCCAACAAAACCACACGCAACAACGCAGGCGAGTCAGCCAAGGATGTGGCCACGACAAAGGGCATGAGCGCCATTCAGGCGATGTTCTAAGCCTAATTAGGCTTCCTAAGCGAGCAAAAAAAGTCATCCGACTTTTTTTGCTCGCTGTTAAGTCAATTTCAGAAGTCTGTGAACTTTTTTTAGTTCCTCGAACCTTGTTGCCAAGAGACGGCACTGCAAGCCTGGAGACTCAGGCAGTCCCGGACAAGGCAAGGCCAGGCGAGGTACCCGGCAGAGACTGCGGCATTCAGCTGCCGCATTCGGACAATTCTTGTCGTTCCCGGAGTTTTTCCAACGCCCGTTCCTGAATTTGCCGCACCCTCTCTCTGGTTATGCCCAAAACCTTGCCTGTCTCTTCGAGCGTGTGGGTGGATTCGCCCGAAAGACCGTAGCGAAGTTTGAGTATGGTCGTTTCGCGGGTACTCAAACCCATGAGTACGCAGTCGAGCACTTCTTTCAGTGTGGCTTTAAACACCTCCGAATAAGGATCAATTATTGTTTCATCCCGGATAAGCTCGGACAGGGGAACCGAATTATCCTCGTCGATGGCTGAATCGAGGCTTGCGGTGGTTTGTGAGAATTCCATGACCTTTACCAGCTTCTGCCTGCTCATGTTCAGCCTTTCAGCAAGTTCGTCCAGCCCCGGATCTCGGCTCAACTCCTGGGTAAGCTGCTTGGAGGTGTAATAGCACTTTCTGATGAGGTTGAGCATATGGACGGGGATTCGTATCACCCTTCCCTGATCGGCCAGGCTTTTTATGATCGCCTGCCTGATCCACCAGGTAGCGTAGGTCGAAAAGCGATAGCCCCTGCTGTAGTCAAAACGCCCGACAGCTTCCAAGAGCCCGATGTTCCCTTCGTCTATCAAATCCAGAAGACCCAAGCCCCTGTGCTGGTAGCCCTTCGCTATCGATACCACCAGCCTGAGGTTTGCTTTTACCATTTTTTGCTTGGTGTCGGTCAGCCGTTGTTCCGTTTCCTGTATTTCCCGCTTGGCTTCCATCAAGTCGTCGGAGGTGATCGACTGCGCCCGCAAGGAGGCGAGTGCGGAAGCAAGCTCGCTGATTTCCTTTCCGAGGGCTTGTTCCTCGCCAGCGCTGAGCAATTCAACCTTGGATATCTGATAAAGGTAGAGGGAAAGAGGATCCTTTTCTTCCGTCTCGGCCTTATCGCGTCTGGATTTTTTATTGATTTTATACGGGGCATGATTGGGAGTTCGCAGTCTTGGACTGCTGTTAGAGGTCGAAACATCGTCACACGGCCAAAGCTGTACCATATTCGTTCGGCCCTTACTTTAAAAAATGTCAGCCGTTGCAAAGCTGCCCGGAAGCAATACGGTTTATTATCATACAATAACACTACCGAGCGAATAAATAAATAGCATTTACATATGAAAAAATGCTTAACGATGGGTTCGCCCTTCAAGCCTTCTCCTTTGGCCAGTAATATCCGCGATTGTTTAAATTAATTCTTCTTGACAGATTAGCATAAGGCTCTTATTCTCGGAGTAGGATGTCATACAACGAACTATTCAGCGCTCAGGAGAAAGCAATGGTATATGAGGGAATTCAGATACATACCAATGAAATGATTCGGGTCCATATCCAGGGCGATAGCATCGAAGCCGTCGAGCGTCTAGCTCCTGGCAAGAAAACCGTTGCAGAGCCTTCGGATGCTCCGTACCTCTGCCCTGGATTCATAGACTTGCAGATAAACGGTTTCGCAGGCATCGACTACTCGAGTAAAGGCCTGGGCAGGCAGGAAATAGAGCAGGTAATCCGAGCCCTCGGTAGTTCAGGCACGGTACGGCATCTCGCCACGATCATCACAGGCTCCCGAGACAGAATCACCGAAAGCTGCGCCGCGATAGCCAGTGTGCGCAGAAAAAGCCCCCTCGCCCGAACCGCCATCGCCGGCATTCATATCGAAGGACCCTATATCTCACCCCTCGATGGCCCCCGGGGCGCTCATGATAAAAAGCATGTGCGAAATCCCGATTATGAGGAGTTCAGGGAATGGCAGGAGGCCGCTGAAGGCGCAATCCGAATCGTGACGCTGGCGCCGGAAACCGAAGGCGCGATCGATTTTATCGCTAAGATAAGCGCTGAAGGAGTCATAGCATCCATAGGCCATACAGCGGCCTCGCAGGAAGCTATCAGCGCCGCCGTCGCAGCCGGAGCCCGGCTGTCGACTCACCTGGGCAACGGCAGCAACGCGTTGATACCCCGCCTTAAGAATTATATCTGGAACCAGCTGGCGGAAGACCGGCTCTCGGCATCCATAATCGCCGATGGCTTTCATCTGCCCGACGATGTCTTGAAGACCTTCGCCAGGGCGAAGGGCTTGGAGCGGCTTATCCTGGTGAGCGACGTGGCGTTCTTGGCCGGCAGTCCCCCAGGGGTCTATAACTGGGGCGACATCGAAGTGGAAGTAAACCGCGATGGCCACTTAAGCCTTAAGGGAACCGAGTTTCTCGCCGGCGCCGGCCACCTTCTGGACCGCAGCATAGCGCGATTCGCCGAGGCGACAAAAGCTTCGCTCGCCCAGACGATAGGACTCTGCACCGTCACTCCCGCGCGGCTGATCGGGCTTCCGCAGGAAACGATAGATTTCGTTCCCGGAACCCCGGCCTGCCTGACGAAATTCCGCCCAGCCCACGACGAGGGAAAGCTGACAATCGAAACTTGCGTCATTTCCGGGGAAGTGGTGTATGGTCGCTGAACTCCAGAGCATCGAAAAGCATAACCTTTCGAGCATGGTCAAGGAAAATCTCAAACTGTACTTTATTAAAAACGGGCTCAAGGCCGGAGATCCGATCCCTACCGAGCTCGAACTGGCCTCGCGCCTCAATGTCAGCAGAACCGCGGTGCGCGAGGCTCTTAAAAGCCTGGAAGCGCTGGGGATCATTGAGGTGCGCCCGGGGATCGGCCGTTTTCTCAAACCCTTCAATTTCGATGCCATCCTGGAGAATCTCAGCTACGGTCTCGATATGGACGGGAACGATTTCTCGGACATCCTGGACGTCAGAATCTCCCTTGAGGGAGTCTTCCTGGAGCGCTACACCGGACATTATGGCGAAAGCCAGATCAAGCAGCTGCGGGACATCATTGACGCGATGCGCCGCCTTGTCGCCGACGGAGGAGCCGAAGCGTCGATGATACAGCTTCATACCTTATTCCATCTTTCTCTTTACCGTGACCAGGGAAATGCCCTTCTTTTGAGCCTCATCAAGATATTCGCCACCGTTCAGCGCAGCCTCACGCTGATGAATCGATACCGCACCCAGGACATGGTGGAATTTGTCGATCTCCACGAAGCCTTGGTAAACGCCATAGAAGAAAAAAATCCTGCCAAGGTAAGGCAAATGCTGCTCGAGCATTTCAAGGAAGCGCTGGCCCAAACCCAGTGAGTCTCAGCGGAGAAGAAATTCAATCTAAAACTCGCCAGGATTAAAAATATCGCCAGGATAAAAACACCGGAAGATTCCGTGAACAAGGCGATCCTTCTATTCTGAACCTGCTTACTCGATACCGGCCTTGTAGCTGAAAAATTGAGATATAGGCGCACCGCCAGGCGCAAAAGGCAACAGCCTTTTGCGCCTGGCTTTTTATTGGAAATAGTGAATTAGGAGAATTCGGCTCTCTCAGTCCCTGGGTGCCAGGGCTGGGTCTATCGGCTGGCCGTTCCTGAACACGAAGAAATAGGCGATGGGGGAGCCGTCCTTGGCATCCAGCCCTATACGGCCGATCTCCTTACCGGAACTCACCTGATCCCCTGTTTTTACATAAAGGGTTTCGTTGCCGCCGTAGACATAGACATAGCCGGATTTAGCCTGGACGAAGGCTACCTGGTTGAAGCCCCTGGAAGGCCCCGCCGAGACTACCGTCCCCGAGGCGACGGTCCTGGCGGATTCGCCTGGAGCAACCTTGAACATGACTCCCTCAAGCTTGCCGTCCAGGTACATGGCTTGACCCTTTGCAGGCCAGCCGATATTGGGATCCACTGCCTTGTCGTGGGTTTTTACGGGTTCGGGCAGGGGAACGGCGCTTTGAGACTGCGGAGTGATGGAGCTTGGTTGCTGGGCTGCAGCAGGTTGTTGTGGGATCGTGGGCTGTTGTGACGCGGCAGAGTTCTGGACCGTGGTCGTTGTCTGCCTTACCGCAGGCGGCGAGCTTGAGCCGTTTGCCTGGGCTGAAGAATTCTGGACAGCAGGCGAAGGATTAGGCTGGGGTTGAGGTGCCGGCAGCTGGATGGTTGTTGAACTGGAACTACTGCCGGTCGAAGGACTTGGCGTATCTACCTTGGCCACCGATCCCTGAGGAGGAGGTATAAGGTTGCTGTCCACCGTCGTCCCGACTTTTTTTCCGGGGATGACAAGGATATCGTCGATTTTCAAAATGTAAGAACTGTTCAGTTTGTTCGCCGAGAGCAGTTCCTGAAGGCTGATGCCGTACTGCCGCGCAATGCCGTACAGCGTCTCGCCCTTGGCCACTCTGTGCACCGAAGGAATAACCAATACCGTACCTATCCGCATTTTAGTAGGATCGCTGATGTTATTGGCGGCAGCCAAGGCCTCGTAGGGGATGTTATATTTTCTCGAAACAGAGTAGAGGGTCTCACCCTTGGCCAGGATATGGCTCGAAACCTGTCCCTCCGCCGCGGCGAGAAATGCAGCCGAGAATAGAAAAAACACAGCCGCTATGCTTAATGTTGCGCGTCGTCTCATATGTCTTTTTGATGTATCGGCTGAAAGCCTGAGGGGGTTAAGGATAAACCAGTTTTAGCGCCGCCGGAGGTTCTGCCTTTCGACTTTCAGGCTTCCTCATCCCTTTTCTTTTTAGCGGCAAATGGATAGTATTAACCATATTTACCGTAGGAGATCAGAACAATGGCTGAACGCTCACCACTGCATAACGCAAGGTTCGCCTATATTCCCAAAATACCCGAAATCCTTAGCGCTCCGCTCACTGCGATCGAAGCCATCCCTGTCAGCGTCATCGAGCCTTCCCGAGATAAGGAAGCGCTGAAGCGGATATTCTCCCACAGCTATGGCAAGCCTGCGGTCAGATTCAGTTCTGGCGGCAATCCCTTCGGCGGAAAATCGATGACCCTGGGCGTTTTGCTGTCAGGAGGTCCTGCTCCCGGAGGGCACAACGTCATCGCCGGGCTCTTCGACGGCCTAAAAAAAGCCTCGGTCGAATCCAGGCTCATCGGCTTCAAAGGCGGTCCTGGAGGCCTGGTGGACAACAAATTCCAGGAGATTGATGCCACTTTGGTGGATTCCTACAGGAACACCGGCGGTTTCGACATGATAGGCTCGGGAAGGACCAAGATCGAAAGCCCGGAGCAGTTCGCAAAGGCTCTGGCAGTAGCCCTTCAGCATAAGCTGGACGCCCTGGTTGTTGTAGGCGGCGACGACTCCAACACCAACGCGGCCCTCCTGGCGGAATATTTCGCCTCCCACGGCGCGGCCATCGCCGTCGTAGGCGTTCCCAAGACCATAGACGGCGATCTGAAGAACGAATGGATAGAGGCTTCCTTCGGTTTCGATACGGCGACAAAGGTATACTCCGAGTTGATCGGCAACATATGCCGGGACGCTCCCTCGGGAAGAAAGTACTGGCATTTCATCAGGCTGATGGGCCGCTCGGCTTCCCATATCGCACTGGAATGCGCCCTGCAGACTAGGCCTAACGTCGCCCTCATCTCTGAGGAGATCGAGGCTAAAAAAATAAGCCTTTCAGCCATCATCGAGACTATTGCAGCTTCGGTCTCGGCGCGGGCTGCCGGTGGGGAGAATTTCGGCGTAATCCTCATTCCCGAGGGACTCATCGAATTCATCCCTGAGATGAAAACTCTGATCGCCGGCATCAACGAACTGCTGGCCAAAAACGCCGACGCATTCAAGGCCCTTTCCTCCCTGGATGCCCAGGTAGACTTTGTCGCCCAGCGCCTGCCTGCAGCAGAGGCCAAGGCTCTCTTTCTCTCGCTCCCATCAGACATCCGCGCCCAGCTCTGCTGGGACAGGGATCCCCACGGCAACGTCCAGGTTTCAAGGATAGAAACAGAAAAGCTTCTCGTGGCCATGGTAAAGGATAAGCTGGCTGCCATGGCTGCCCAGGGAAGGTATAAGGGCAAGTTCGACTATCAGACTCATTTTATGGGCTACGAAGGACGATGCGCATTCCCGACCAATTTCGATGCTGATTATTGCTACTCCCTGGGCTATACGGCCTTCCTGTTAGCCCTCAACGGGCTTTCGGGCTATATTGCCTCTATACGCAACCTGGCAGCACCCGCCTCCGAATGGATTCCCGGCGGCATACCCCTGGTCTCCATGATGAATATCGAACGCCGCCACGGCGCCGACAAACCGGTAATCAGAAAAGCCCTGGTGGAGCTCGAAGGCAAGCCGTTCAAGCTTTTCGCAGAGCAGCGTGATCAGTGGTCCAAGACCTCAGACTATAGGCTGCCGGGGAGTATCCAGTATTTCGGCCCGCCTGCGGTGACGGACATGCCGAGCATCCTCTTACAGTTGGAAGGTAAATGAGCCTATGAAGAAAACAATATTCCTTTTATTGGCTCTTCTTGCTTTTTCCACGGCGGCCTTTACCCAGGAAATCGCCACGGCAGAGCAATTCTTCGCCAAGGTTTCGGATCGCTACGCGGAAATCTATGATTACGAAGCGGCTATACAGATCAATTCCAGCGGCCAGATAATGAAGGGCAAGCTTTTCTTCAAGTCGCCCTCGCTGCTCAGGATCGATTTCACCCAACCCGCTGACCAGGTTATTGTCTTCGACGGGGAACGCCTGGTGGTATACATACCCCAGTACAGGGCTGTGCTCCAGCAGGAGACCGGAAGCGCAGGCCTTGGGGCGGCCTCGGTTGCCCTCGCCTCGCGGGAAGGTCTTTCTATGATGAAGCGTAATTACACTATTGCCTGGGAAAAGTCCCCTCCCCAGGCTGAGCCCCTGGATGGCCAATCGGGTGAGATGGTCCAAAGGCTTTTACTCACCCGAAAGACCGTCTCTGAGGGATTCAAGACCGTACGGATCTCGGTTTCGGAATCCAGTCTTCTCATGGTGAGGCTCGAGGGCTGGACCGTGGCCAACGAGAAAATCTCCTTCGATCTTTCATCCATGAAGCTGAACCAGAATATTCCCGCGACCCGATTTCTGTACGACGCGCCTGCCAGCGCGAACGTATATAACAATTTCCTTTTTCAGTAAAGAAAGGTAAGATAGCCGGGATGGCGAAGATTGGATCGATTCTGCAAGAAACTCGTCTCTCCAAGGGCCTTACGCTGGACAGCATAGCAGACGAGACCAACATAAGCGTCCGTTTTCTCTCCAAGCTTGAAAACGACGACTATACTGGCTTTCCCGGAGAACCCTACATTATCGGTTTTATCAGGAATTACGCTGACTATCTGGGACTGGACGCCGAAGCTCTGATCAGACGCTACAGATCAAAAGAAACGACCGTTGAGCCGGCTGGGGATTCTCAAATTTCGCAGAAGGCCGCCGATCGCCCACTGGGAAAAGAACCGGTCGGCCAAGCGCCCAGCTCCACAGAGTCGAGCCCTACAACCAATACATTCCCTACCTCCGGAACCGCACCCGTCAAAGTTCCAGAGCCTTCGGCTCCGGCAGGACAGACTAGATCCGAAGCATCCCAAGAAAAGACCGAAGATACGAGCCAAGCCGAGCACAAGCCGGCAACCAAGGCCGCAACGCAGCACAAGAAGAAAAAAGAACCTTCGATTGCTACGCCAAAATCACCCGAAAAAATTGAAACATCGATTCCGCAGGAACCCAAGGCCGAAGAACAGAAAACCGAAGCAGTAGGCCAGAAGCCACCGTTGCGGAATATCGTGATGGGGATACTGGTGGTCCTTATAATTGGCGCAGCCGTGCTCTGGGTAATCGCCGGCGGAAGACTTCATGGGAATTCAACCGGCGCCCAGGAAAGTCCAGGGCCAACGGAGTACAAGGTCGAGGGCGGGGATTTCCAGAAACGCCTCTATCCGGGTGACAGTCTCCTGATACCCTTCGCAGAGGATGTGTATAGGATAAGCCTCGGAAAAATCGGCGAAACGGTTTCTCTCGAAACCCCCTTCGGCGCCAGGGAGCTGAGGCTGGGTGAATCGACCGAACTCGATCCGGACGCGAACGGGATTCCGGATATCCTCTTGGCGCTAGAGGATTTCCAAAAAGACCGCTCCGCATCCGGCGCCCTAATGAAGGTAAGCTTCCTGGAGGGCGCTTCAGAAGAAGTTGCTTCCACAGGAGAAGTCACGGTGCCCCAGGCGCCCATGCCTCTAACTCCTTCCAAGCCCCAGGATACGGTTGTCCTCAGGTCGACCAGGGGTCCCTACCCCTTCATTGTCCAGGTCAGCTTCCGCGGCAATTGTCTCTTGCGTTACGAAGCCGACCGCAAGGAATGGGTGGAGAAGTATTATACCAAGGGCGAGAGCATCAATATCAACGTCACCAACGCCCTTACACTGTGGAGCTCCAACGCCCAGGCAGTCAAACTCACCGTCCAGGCGTCAGGCGGCCGCAGCGTCGACCTGGAGATCGGCGCTCCCGGCGAGATAGTGGTAAAGCGGCTCGCCTGGTCCAGGGCTGATAGCGCGACCTGGACCCTCACTTCATCCGAACTCGACTGAGGTTAGCATTGAAATTTTTCATCGATCACCATGGCTGCGCAAAAAACCAGGTGGATGGCGAGGAGCTGACCGCCCGGCTTGAGGCTGCCGGCCACTGCTATGTACCCTCCGGGGACGAGGCCGACTGCATAATCATCAACACCTGCGGATTCATCGAATCGGCAAAGAAGGAATCCATCGACGCGGCGCTGGCTGTTAAGCGCTTCTGGCCCGATAAAAAAGTACTGGTCGCCGGTTGTCTTGCCCAGCGCTACCCCGAAGCCCTTATGGCGGAGATGACGGAGGCGGACGGAGTCCTGGGCAACGCCGACCTCTCCCTGGCCGTCCAGGCGCTGAAAAATATAGAGCGGGGCCAAAGAACCAGCATCGTGGTCGAGCAACCTCGCGCCATCGCCGCTGATTATTATCCCCGGCAAAGGTTATTCGACTATCCCGGCTCTGCTCATCTGAAAATCACCGAGGGCTGCGACAACCGCTGTTCCTACTGCGCTATTCCGCTTATAAGGGGTGGCCTTCGCTCCAGGAGCATCGATGATGTGGCCGCTGAGCTCGAAACCCTGGTCGCCAGGGGAATTTTTGAGATCAACCTCATAGGGCAGGACCTGGGCGCATACGGCAGGGACAGTTCGGAAGACAGCGGCCTGGTGCGGCTCCTCGAGCGTTTGGAGCGCGTAGAAGGCGATTTCAGGCTTCGCGTCCTCTACATCCACCCAGACCATTTCCCCGAGGGTTTGCTGGAGCTTATGACTTCGAGCCGAAAAATTCTTCCATATTTTGATCTTCCCTTCCAGCACGCCTCGGAAAAGATCCTTCGCGCGATGAACCGCCGCGGCTCGGGCCAGACGTATCTGGGCATCGTCGAGCGAATACGCAAGACCTTGCCCGAGTCCATGATACGCTCTACCTTTTTAGTCGGTTTTCCAGGGGAAACGGAGGAGGACTTCACCGCCCTGCTGCAGTTCCAGAAGGAAGCAGGGCTGGACTGGCTGGGTACATTCAGCTATTCCCGTGAAGAGGGCACCCCAGCCTACTCCATGAAAGCCAGGGTGCCTAAAAAGCTGGCCGAAGCACGCAAGGCCGCCGTCGAAGCGGCGCAGGAGCCCATCACCACGAAACGTCTGCAGCGCTTTCTCGGCAGTAAGATCGAGGTGCTGGCCGAGGAGGCTGTGGAGGGATCTTCCTTAAGCCTCGCCAGGGGCTGGATGCAGGCACCCGACGTGGACGGCCTGACCCTGGTCAAGGCGAGCCTCAAGCCGGGTGCCAGGGCGACGGTGCGGATAAGCGCGGTCAACGGCGTCGATTTTGAAGCGGATTTGCTTGCGGCCGACGGAACTGCAGCGCCGTGATAGAACAAGAGAGACTTCCGCCCTACCTGGCCTACCTCAATCCCGAACAGCTGAAGGCTGTTTTACACGAAGGCAGCCCACTTCTGATCCTCGCCGGAGCCGGGACAGGCAAGACCAGGGTGATAACCACCAAGATCGCCTACCTGGTCAAGGAACGGGGTATCAGCCCCGAATCGATCCTGGCTGTGACCTTCACCAACAAGGCAGCCCGGGAAATGCGCGAGCGGGCGGCCCTTCTAGAGCCCTCCTGCGAGCGGGCGGTCATCCGGACCTTCCATTCCTTCGGCTCCTGGTTTCTGCGGCGCAATGCCCAGGCCCTGGAGCTCGACTCGAATTTCGTAATCTACGACGACGAGGATTCGGCTTCCCTGGTCCAGGCAATCCTGCCCAACCTTGGCAAGCCCGAGTGCAGACGCTACGCCTCCCTCATCGCCAGAGCCAAGGACTACGGGCTGGAGCCTGATTCGCCCAGCCTGGCCACCCTCATCAGGGACGACGACTTCAGACGAGTCTACTCACTCTACGAAGAACGGCTGCGGGCGACGGGCAATGTGGATTTCGGCGACCTTATCCGCCTTCCTGCAAAAATTCTGGAAAAAGACGAAGTCATAGCACGGCGGACAAAGCAGCGCTTTAGGGTGCTGCTGGTGGACGAGTACCAGGATTCCAACGTAGCTCAGTTTCTCCTTCTCCAGCGGCTGTTCAGCCCCGAAACCTATCTTTGTGTCGTAGGCGACGACGATCAGTCTATCTACCGATTTCGAGGAGCGGAAATCCGCAACATCCTCAGCTTCGCCTCCATTTTTCCTGGGACAGAGACGATAAAACTCGAACGCAATTACCGATCCTATCAATCGATACTCGACATTGCCGGCGATGTCGTATCCCGCAATTCCGGAAGGTTGGGCAAGACCCTCCGCGCCACCAGGCCGGGAGGCGCCAAACCACAGCTAGCCCTCCTGGACGATCAGGATCAGGAAGTGAGTTTCTGCGCCAGGATTATCGGGGAGATGAGGGCTAAAGGCGCCTCGCTCTCCGATATCGCCATACTGTACAGGACAAACGCCCAGTCCCTGGCCTTTGAAAAGGAGTTTCCGCGCCGGGGTATTCCCTATCGGCTCGTCGGCGCCCTGCGGTTCTACGATCGGGAAGAGGTGAAGGACCTGTTAGCATATCTCTCCCTACTGCTCAATCCCAGGGACGAGATCGCCTTCAGACGGATCGTTAACAAGCCTGCCCGAGGACTGGGGGAAGGGAGTGTGGAAAGCATTCTGGACAAGGCTGCCAGGGAAGGGCTTTCGCCCATCGAAGCCTGCCGCCAAAGCCAGGAGCTGCTCCGAGGCCGGGGAAAAGCCGGCATGGAGCAGTTCCTGGGGCTTTTGGACAGAGCGACAGCCTTGCTCGGCACAATGATGTACCAGGATGAGCCCTACTCTCTCTCGGACGGAGGAAAGAGAAGCACTAAGGGTGAAAACAGCGACGCGAAAGGCGGCAAGGCAATCGGCGGGGACGCGGGAAGCGCCTCCCTGGCCATTTTGCTGGAAACCATTGTCAAGGAGAGCGGGCTCGTGGGTTACCACAGGGACCAGGATGAGATAGCCGGCACCCAGAAGCTGGCGAACATGGACGAGCTCATCAACGCATCTTCCCTTTATCCTCTGGCCAGTGAGGGTTTGGCGGAATTCCTCGAGACCATTGAGCTCGACCGCAGTTTCCAGGCCGGTTCTGACGCAGAGCTGAAGGATGCGGTAACGCTCATCACCATGCATAATACGAAGGGACTTGAGTTTCCCTGTGTTATCGTCAGCGGACTGGAACAGGGGCTCTTCCCCCGGGACGATGAAGAGGGAGAGGATCTGGAGGAACAGCGGCGGCTCTTCTATGTCTCGTTGACCCGGGCCAAGGACAGGCTCTATTTAAGTGCCTGCCGCTGGAGGCGGATCCGGGGGAGGATCATTGAAACGAGCCCCTCGCGCTTCCTGACAGAAATGGACCCAAGCCTCTACGAGTTCTGGAAGCTGGGAGCCAGCGCCTCGCGGCCTCAGGCAGGATCGTTCCCGCGGCGGACTTTTCCCGCAACCCAGCGTACAGCCGGATCGGCTGGCGCCTCCTTGATTCCCAAGGCGGGAAGCTACGGATCCAGACCCCTGCCCTCTGCATCTTCCTTGGCTTCGAATCGTTCGGCTGCTTTAACCGGCTCAAAATCGAGCGCTCAGGCTGAGACCGGTCCAGGGGCTAGTCCGGAATGGAAACGGGGACAAGCGGTCTATCATGACGAATATGGTAGGGGTTCTGTAATCAAGGTGAGCATGACCGAAAGCTCAGGCTCCCTGGTGATCGTCCAGTTCGAAACCGGCAAGATAGCCCAGTTTTTTCCCAAGTATACGAGAAAGCTGGAACGGATAAAGGATTAGTAGGCGACGTCCGGGGCGGGGATCAGGACTCGGTATCGAACACCGTCTTGCCGGGGGCGAAGCTCTCGAGATCCACCGAAGCCCTGAGTTTTTCCACATCGGCCTGAATCCGCTTCAGTTCGGCGAATTCGTAGCCGCCCTCCTTAGGCTCGGCTCCCGACCAGGCTGCGAGACTCATGCCGATTTTATCCATCGCTTTAGGATCGGAGGGTCTGGCTTCTTCTATCTGCGCACTCAGCTGGGAACCGGCAGCGCTGTCGCCTGAAAGAACGTTCCGATACACGATTCTCCTCAAGTTTTCCGTTTTGATTTTTTCGTTGTCCGCTTTCTGCTTAAGCCTGCGCAGGATTGGTATAGCGAAGAAGAAAGCCGAAAAGACCAGGGGGACGACGCCGAGACCCCAGAGAATTATGGAGACGGGATTTAAAGAACCCAGGCTCTGCAAAAGGTAGCCTGTGGCCGAATAGATGATGGGCAGTCCGCCGCGCAGAGCAAGTCCCCTGGGCGTAGAAATGTAAAAGGCAGTGCCCAAGCTGAAGGCGTGGTAGAGAAAGTAACCGCCGAATAGGAGGTTTACGCCGTTTATCAGCCTGAAGGTTCTGTCGGCCTTGGGGCTGTTGGAAGAAAAACTGTGCAGCCGTTTGAGCTTTACGCTGGACCCGATGAACTCAGGGGTGCTGCCCATGCGGCGCAATAGGCCGGGAAAGGTGAAATAGATGCTGCCCTCTGGGCTAACCTCAGGGCTGCCCTCGAACTCCAGCAGGTACTTGTTGATCGCAGTTTCGGCCTCTGCGGGCTCCAGACCGGTTATTGCCATGAACTCCGCCATGCTCATGATGCCCTTGTGGGTCTGAAGAAAGGCTATGACGGTCTTTTTTTCCACTTCATCCCAGTCGGCATTGGGATCCCCGTCGCCGAAGACATGGGAGAAGACAGCCTTGTGTAGGGGCCGGCGCTGGGTTTTCGCCCTAGCCTGCCCGAAGCGTTCCTGGGGCGGCTTGAAAAGCTCGGAATAAAACCAGACGCGGATCAGGCTGTCGAAGAGCCTGGTGGTGAGCCAGAGGCCGCCCAAGCCCCCTCCCCTGGAGTTGCTTCGGGAGTCGCTGCGCCCGCTGCCGCCGAACTGGACAGCCACCGATGCCAGCATGGCAAAAAGCGCGAGGGCAAGAAAGATGATAAAATATCCGCCCAGCATTACCAGGATCCAGGTCTTGAACAAGAATTTGGATACTTCCACCGCGGCCTTGCCCAGGGTTCTCAAAAAGCGTTTCGCGCTCGGACCGAAACCCTTGTAGCGGCTCTTCATGCCTTTGGGAAAGGAGTAGAGGAGCTCGCCCTTTTCGGTGACCTTAAGCCTGGCGCCGTATTCGTCCGAAAGGGCCGGCAGCTCTGCGTTTATCTGAGGAAGGGGAAGGCCTGTGAGCGCGGCGATATCGGCGACGGTGGACTCGCCCCTGGTCTTCTTAAAGCCTGACAGGAGGCTGTCTCTGACCTTTTGCCTGTTGTAGTCGTAAACCTTTTCTTCTTTTTTCACCCTTACCTCTGATCTTAATCTATAAAACTAAAGCAAGGCGCAATCCCAAGGTTACAGAAAACGGGAACGTCCGAGAGCGAGAGCCCTGCTATAGAGCGCCGTATACTCCCGGGCTGATTTATCCCAGGAGAATACTCTGGTCATAGCCTTGGTGCGCATCATGTCGATATGGTTGGCCCGGTTGTACCAGGCCCAGACAGCCCATCCGATAGTATTGTACAGCGCCCGGGGCGTCAGGTCGTCGAACATGAAGCCTGTGCCGTCTCCTGTCTCCTGCACATAGTTCTGAACGCTGTCCGCAAGCCCCCCTGTCCTGTGCACGATGGGTAGGGTTCCGTAGCGCAGACTGTACATCTGGTTCAGGCCGCAGGGTTCATAGCGGCTGGGCATCAAAAAGAAGTCGCTCCCGGCTTCGACAAGGTGGGCGAGCCCGTCGTCATAACCAATTTTGGCCTTGAAGTTGGGAAAGCGCTCCGAAAGGTTTTTGAGTTCCTCTTCGCACCAGGCTTCTCCCGAACCGATGATTGCGCATTGTAGCGCCATGCTTCGGCACACTTCGGGAATGGCGCCGAAGCCCCTGCCGAACATTTCCTCGATCCCCTTCTGCTCTGTCAGCCTAGCCACCAGGCCGACGAGAGGTATGCCGGGATCCAGGGGCAGGCCGAAGCTCTCCTGGAGGGCTCGCTTGCAGACTGCCTTGCCTTCCATCCTATGCACCGAATAGGTCGCAGGGATGTGAGGATCGATCTCCGGATTCCAGACCTTGTAGTCAACCCCGTTCAGGATGCCCACCAGATCCCTGCTCCGGTAGCGTAGCAGTCCATCCAGGCCGAAGCCGTAGCTCGGGGTCTGGATCTCTCTGGCATAGGTGGGCGAGACGGTGCTCAGGCAGTCGGCGCTACAGATGCCCGCCTTCAAGAGGTTGATGGAGTCGTGGAATTCGAAGCCCGCGCCGTGAAAAGAAACCCAGTCCAGTCCGAAGAAAGGGAAGTGTTCCTTTGGATAGACCCCCTGATACCCCAGATTATGAATGCTCAAGACACTGGCGGTATTGGAGAACTCGTCCTTTCTCTCCAGAGTTGATAGATACACGGGAACGAGAGAGGAAGGCCAGTCGTGGGCATGCATGATGTCCGGGATCCAGCTTAGTTTTCTGCAGAGTTGGAAGGCGGCTCTCGAGAGCAGCGCGAAACGCTGGGGATTGTCCGGATACTCCTGGCTGCTCGAGGCGCCGTATACCCCTGCCCTGCCGAAGAAGGCTTCGTAGTCCAGGAAATAGACCGGGACGTGGGAATTAGGCAGCAGGGCGCTGAACACTTCCGTCCAGCGCTCCGAGTCTCCCATGGGCACGCCCATGGGGCCTTCCAGCGCTTTGAGTCCGTCTCTGGCGATGGAATAGTATCGGGGAATGAGAAGCCGCACATCGTGGCCGAGTTCGGACAGGGCTACGGCAAGGGCGCTGACCGCGTCGCCCAAGCCGCCGGACTTGGCGAAAGGGACAGCCTCGCTGCTGATCATCAAGATTTTCACCCCTTAATTATACAAGTCCTGGCCACAAGCCGCAATGAGGATAAAGTCGGAGAAAGATCCTGTCCTTTTGAAGCGGAAGCCTCATTCTGGAACGAGGATGCATGGGAGGAGGCATACCATGCGACAAAAGGGGTGCTTGTTTTCTACACTCGCTGCAGCAGCCCTGCTGCTGGGTTGCTGTTCGGGCATCCAGCGAGGAGGAATGGGCAAGATAAACGCCACAGTCCGCTTCGAAACAGGGCTGGAGCGAACAGGGAGCAAGGAGCTGCTTTCGCTGGGCAACACTTCGCCCATACTCCCTGCCGGAGGCTGGACACCGCTCAAGTTCGTACTCAGCGGAAGCGGTCCCAATGGGGCAAGCTTCAGCCAGGAGGCGCAGAGCGGCGTATTCAGCCAGGAGTGCGCGTCCGGGGAGTGGGTGCTCAACGCTACCGTCATCTCGGAGGACAACAAGGAATTAGCCCGAGGCGAATGCGTTTCTGTTCTGCAGCCTGGAAAAACCATCAATGCGGAAATAGTGCTCTATCCTTTGGAAGGGAACGGGTCTTTGTCGGTGGAAATAAATAAAAACATCGACATGCCGGCCGGGGCAAGGCTGATAGGCACACTGCGCTTTAAAGGCCTGCCAGGCCGGCCGAGTCCTGCCGATCCGCAAAGCATTCCGATTGATCTGCCTGCTTCGGAAGGCCAGCTGGACTTTCCCGAGCTAGGGGCCGGCTACTATCTATTGAGCCTCGAGCTCAAGACTGCCGATGGTTTTGTCTCCGGCGGCTGCGCCGCAGTCGCCCTGATCCTAGCCGGCTATAGCAGTAGCGGTATCTGCGAGATCAAGATGGGGACGCCTATAGCCGACATCGAGCTGGAACTCTATCCCAAAGAACCGTTGGAGCAGGCCTTGCTGTCGGTTGCGCACAGCGTTCCCCGGGGAGAGCGAGCGCTACCCATGGCTGTTTCTGGCCTAAATGTAGAGCCTGGGGATACTATCACGCGAACATGGTATCTGAATGGAAGCGAAGCAGGCCTGGCTGTTCAGATTCTAGACGGACCGGCCTTGCTTCCGCCGAACTGCTTCCTCTATCCGCCGGCTGGCATGGAATACGAAGCGAGCGTAAACCGGGTCGATTTTACAGAGGAATCCGAAACCAGTCACCGTTTCGGAATTTCCTCCTTGCTTTTAGACACCTGCAACCCGGTAGGCGCTAGTCCCTGGAAGGCCATGGCGGTATATGACTATCGAGCGGCGATGGGGCCTTCTCTCTGCCCAGGAGGNNTCAGAAAGCGGATTGATAGTCGTTTCTGACTTCGATGCCGATAAATACCTCCATGCTTTTATCGCTGCCTACGGTTCAGCCTTGGACGATACAGGTTCAGCAGAAATGCAAATCGTACCCAGTTCGGCATCCTGGCTCAGGCTCTGGCGAAGTCGGATCAGAGCCGGCGATCTTAAATCGGCGGACAGGCTTGCACTATCCCATGACGGCAGGTTTATAGCCGCCGCAGCCACAGGTGCTGGATGGATCTGGCTGTGTCGTTTAGGTGAAAATGGGGAGATTGTTACGACATCGTTTCTCACCAGCTCATCCAGCGGTGATCTAGGCAGTTTTGGAAGTGTAAAAGCCCTCTGCTTTTCGCCCTCGGGGGACAGGCTCTATGCAGCCTGCTCCTCTTCTGGCTATGACGGTGTCTTTGCCTTCTCGACTTGTGCCGGAGTTTTGGAATACCTGTACTCAAACGATCTAAACTCTGGGAAAAATGCGGACTTCACGCTTTCAGATATGATCATCACAGCCTCAGGGCAGCTTGCGATAAGTGCCCCAGAGGCCTCAGAAGTATTCATACTTCAGGATGGAGCAAGTCTTGGGACCCTCTATTGCCTTGATAATTCTGAAGCCAACCCAGGCTTGAATAAACCGAAAGCCCTCGCCCTTTCAAGCCAGGGGGATTCCTTCTACGCGCTCTGCAATGAAGACAGCATAGTGCGCTTTTCAAGGCCCGATCCTGTATCGCCCTATGTCCAGGACAGTCTCATCTCTCTGTCGCCGGAGAGCGAAGGGGCTGCATTACTAGCCGTGGGCGATACCGGTTCAGTCTCTTGCGAAACAATTCTTGCAGGAGGCGGTGACTACCTTGAGTTTATTGATATTGCCGGGGATGGGAGCAAGATCAATTCGCAATTAGTCCATCCAGAGGCTGGAGACCCTCTTGGATTGGCTGATCCATCTTCGATTTCGTTCTGCCGGGGAGCGTTTTTAGTAGCAGGGGGCAGTATGGGAAAAATCACCGTTTTTGGAAATACCCTGTAACCCATGACCTGCCCAGAGCTTACTAGGCATAGATGCCATTTGCCTGTATTCTGCGGTGACCAGGAGGAGCCATGTACGCTCTGGATGAAATGACCTTGGTGGAACTTGTCGAGAGGGGTGCAACGCATTATCAGGACAGACCTGCCCTAAGCATGATTGGCGGTGACGGCTTCAGCTATGCCCAATTGGAACAAGCCTCAGCAGCCTTTGCCCAAAAGCTGCTTGCCTATGGGGTTGAGGACGGAGACAGGGTAGCGCTGCTTGCGGAAAATTCTCCTTACTGGGGTGCCGCCTATTTCGCAATACTCAAAGCCGGAGCCGTGGCTGTTCCCATACTGGTGGATTTCAATCCCGATCAGATCGCCAACATCCTAAAGCATTCGGGAGCAAAGGCTGTGATCTGTTCGGACAAGCTTGAGCCGAAGCTTAAACCTTCCCTCGGCAGCCTTGCGGTAGTCGGCGTCACCGACGGGAAACTGAAGCATAAAGGACCGGCGAAGGACAGCACTTTAGAGAAGCCAAGGGACAAGACCTCAGACAAGACCGGGGCTTCGAAAAAAAACCAGCCTAGGACCTCTTTCAGGCCCGGAAAAGATGACCTGGCGATGATCATCTACACATCGGGCACGACGGGCAGCTCCAAGGGCGTCATGCTAAGCCATAAAAATGTCCTGTCAAACGCCCTAGCCTGCCGTTCAATAATCATTCTTCACCGCACAGACCAGGTGCTCTCCATCCTCCCCCTGGCCCACACCTACGAATTCACCATCGGCTTTATAATTCCTCTTCTTGCGGGATCCCATATCCATTACCTGGATAGGCCACCCTCGGCTACTGTACTCCTTCCGGCCCTGAAAGCGATAAGGCCGACGATAATGCTCTCGGTCCCCCTGGTTATAGAAAAAATATACCGTTCCAGCATAAAGCCCACCCTGGAGGGGATGAAGCTCTACTCGAATAAATTGTTCAAGCCGCTTTTAATCCGCTTCGCGGGCATGAAACTCAAGAAAACCTTTGGTGGAAGAATCCGCTTTTTCGGTGTCGGAGGTGCGCCGCTGGCGGCGGAAGTGGAAACCTTTTTAAAAAAGGCTAAATTTCCTTACGCCATAGGATACGGTCTCACCGAGTGCTCCCCTCTCCTTGCCGGCTGCCCTCCCAGCAGGACTTTTATCCGCTCCACAGGACCGGCGCTCAAGGGTGTACAGTTAAGGATAGCCGACCCTAATCCATCCACTGGAGAGGGAGAAATCCAGGCCAAGGGCGACAACATTTTCAAGGGCTACTATCTCGACCAGGGGAAAACAGCCGAAGCCTTCACCGAGGACGGCTGGTTCAGAACCGGCGATCTCGGCTTTGTGGATAAGAAAAACCGTGTCTTCGTGCGGGGACGGATCAAGACTATGATACTGGGCGCCACGGGAGAGAATATCTATCCTGAAGAGATCGAAGCGGTACTGAACCAGTCGCCCTATGTTGTGGAATCCCTTGTAGTGGAAGGTGATACCGGCCTTACCGCCTTCGTCTACCTTAAAAGCGAGGTACTCGAAAACCTCGAGGCGAGAATCCAGGACGGATTGGATGCGGCAGGCCAACTCTCCTCTAAGCTGGGAACCGCCATCGCCAATGCTGAAAAGAGCATGGCCAGCAGTCTGGGTCAGGCTTTCGAAGGAGCGGAGAAGAAAGTATCCCAACTTCTCGAGGGTATTCGCAAAGAAACCAACTCGAAGCTTTCTTCGTTTTCAAGGATTCAAAGCATAATGCTGCAGTACCAGCCTTTTGAAAAAACCCCCACGCAGAAAATCAAACGTTTTCTCTATTCCAAACAGGGCAAGAGCGAAAAGAAAGACTGAAGCAGCGGCATATTGTTGGAATAGAACATTTTAAGGCTTGAATGAGAAAGCGAAGGGGCTGCCCGTTAAATCGGGCAGCCCCTTCGCATGCAATTATAATACCTCTGTACCGATGCTGCCTGCTATCCCCTGAAGCAGAGCACAGGGCTTCGGGCTGCCGCTACTTCGTCAAGGCGGCCGACGGGGGTCGTAGTGGGTGCGTTGTGGAGCAACTCTGGAGTGGTCTTTGCCTCGGCTGCGATGGACAGCATAGCCTCCACAAAATCATCCAGGGTTTTCTTGCTCTCCGTCTCGGTAGGTTCGATCATCAGCGCCTCGGGTACTATCAGGGGGAAGTAGATAGTGGGCGGATGGAAACCGTAATCGATCAGGCGCTTGGCGATGTCCAGGGTGCGGATTCCTGGAGCGACATCGCCCATGGCCACGAACTCGTGCATGCAGGGCCTTGTGTACTTGAGCTTGTAGGTTTTCTCCAGTCTCGCCCGCAGGTAGTTTGCGTTGAGCACCGAGTTTTCCGCTATGCGGCGCAGGCCTTCTGCTCCCTGCATCCTCACATAGCAGTAGGCGCGTACCAGGACGCCGAAGTTACCATAGAAAGCCTTAAGCCTGCCTATGCTTTTCTCCGGCATAGCCAGCTCGTACTTCCCCGACCTTTTCCTTGCGATAGGACCGGGGAGGAAGGGAGCAAGCTCCTTGACCGCCGCCACCATTCCCGCGCCGGGGCCTCCGCCTCCGTGGGGCGTTGAGAAGGTCTTGTGCAGGTTGAAGTGCATGACGTCGATGCCGCTCTTGCCGGGCTGAAAGACCCCGGTGAGGGCGTTCATGTTAGCCCCGTCCCCGTACACCAGGCCGCCGGCTTCGTGCACCATGGCGGCAATCTTCGTGATATTGCGCTCGAAGAGTCCGAGGGTGTTGGGATTGGTGATCATAATACCGGCGACACTGTCGTCCAGCGCGGCCTCGAGTGCTTTGAGGTCGATATTCCCGTCCTTGCCCGAGGGGATAGTCTGAGTGGTAAAACCGGCCATGGTGCAGGAAGCGGGATTCGTTCCGTGGGCCGAGTCGGGGATGAGCATCTTTGTGCGCTGCCCCTGCCCCCTGGCCTTGAGACAGTCCCGTATCATGAGAACGCCGGCCAGTTCGCCGTGGGCTCCTGCCGCGGGCTGGAGGGAGACGGAGGAAAATCCTCCGATCTCGGCCAGGTTTTCCTGCAGCCTGTAGATCAGCTCGATGGCGCCCTGGGCCTCGGAATGCCCGGCCAGGGGATGGATGTTTTTCCAACCCGACTCGGCCGCGGCTGCCTCGTTGGCCTTGGGATTGTACTTCATGGTACAAGAACCCAGGGGATAGAAGTGTGTGTCGATGGAGTAGTTTTTCTGAGAAAGCCTGGTGAAGTGCCTCACCACCGTGAGTTCGTCCAGTTCAGGCAAATCGATACTGGAACGGACAAGATCCTTAGGCAGCTGGGCAGCGGGGACATCGGAGACTGGCAGCGAACAGCCGACCAGGCCGGGGCGCGAAAGCTCGAAGACAAGAGGTTCTGGGCTTAGGTTCATAGGACAGCCTCCTTGAGCGCCGCGACCAGTCGGTCTATTTCAGTCTTGCTGTTCATCTCGGTTACGCAGATGAGAAGCTCCTTTTCCTTTTTCGAGTCATACCGCGACAAGGCGAGTCCAGGCATTATTTTTCGCTTGGCGAGCCTGTCCACGATAACCTGGGCCGGAATGGGAGTGGAGACCAGGAATTCCTTGAAAAAACTACGGTTTTTAACCTTGAAACCCTTCAAGCTATTGATGAGCGAGGCTGCATAGTGAGCCTTGTCGTAGCAGAGCGAAGCAACCTGTTTCATGCCGCCGGCGCCCAGAGCCGCCATGTAGATGCAGGACTGGAGCATTACCAGACCCTGGTTTGAGCAGATGTTGGATACCGCCTTCTCTCTGCGGATATGCTGTTCCCGCGCCGTGAGCGTAAGCACGAAACCTCTGCGGCCGTCATGGTCCTTGGCTTCTCCTACGATGCGGCCGGGCATCCTGCGCATGAGTTTTTCCGTCGCACCCATCATGCCAAGCCCAGGGCCGCCGAAATTCATGGCATTGCCCAGGCTCTGGCCCTCTGCAACCACAATATCAGCACCCTGGGCGCCGGGGCTCTCGAGGATCGCACACATCAATGGGTCGGCGTGGACAATGAAGAGCGCACCCGCTTCGTGGGCACGTTGGGCGGCCGCTTTGAGCCCGTAGAGTTCACCGGAAAAGCAGGGGTAGCCTGCTATGAGGCAGGCGCAGCCCGAGTCAAGGGCGGCATTCTCCGGAGCCCCGGAGTATTCTACTATTTCCACCTTGAAGGAAGAAAAATAGGTTTTGAGAACCGCCTTGTATTCGGGGTGCAGATCCTCGGGCAGAAGAATCTTATTGCGCCCCTCGTCCAGTTTCCAGGCCATGAGCGCCGCTTCGGCCAGGGCGGTCGCTCCGTCATAATGGGAGGCGTTGACTACCGAAACCCCGAAAAGCCGGGCTGCCATGCTCTGGTACTCGAAGATCGCCTGCAGGGTGCCTTGGGACACTTCGGGCTGGTAAGGCGTATAGGCTGTGAGAAACTCCCCCCGGGACGCAAGAGCCGGCACCAGGGCAGGAATAAAGTGATTGTAGATTCCTGCTCCCAAAAACCAGGAAACCTTGTCGGCTCCCCGGTTTTTTGCGGCCATCGCCCCGATCTCCCTGAGCACTTCCTGCTCGGAAAGGGCTGGCGGGAGTTTCAGTTTAGGAAATCGTTTCCGGGCAGGAACGTCGGCGAAAAGTGCTTCGATGCTTTTCTTGCCGATCGCCTCGAGCATTGCCATCCGGTCGGATTCCGCGTTGGGAATGAAGGGCACGGTTTATTCCTCCCCCACCAGGGAAGCATAGGCCTTGGCATCCAGGAGAGTCTCCAGATCCTTAGCATTGTCGGGCCTTATCTTAATCATCCAACCGCCCGAGTAGGGCTCACGGTTCACAAGGGAAGGATCGGCCTGGAGCGCTTCATTGACTGCAGCGATGCTGCCGCTTACGGGCATATAAAGGTCGCTGGCAGCCTTGACCGATTCTATCGTGCCGAAAACCTGGCCCTTTTCCAATCTCTTTCCTGCTTCCTTCAGCTCGACAAATACGATATCCCCCAGTTCATCCTGGGCATGATCCGAAATACCCACCACGATGAGATCGGCTTCCTGCCTGGCGTACTCGTGGGATTGGGCGTATCTCGCCTTTGCATCGACGCTCATGGATTTCTCCTTTTAATGGTAATCACCGCCGATAGGCGGGAATATAGAGAGGCCGCTTAACGACCACCGCATCCTTGGGTTGCCCGCGGATAATGACCTTGAGCGCTGTACCAGGCACAGCCAGGGTTGGCTCCACGAAGGCATTGGCCGCATACTTTTTTACGCTGGGACAGAACATTCCCGCAACACAGCTGCCCACAATCCTGCCCTGGGCATTGGCAACCTCGTAGCCTTCTCTGGGCACGCCGCCTGACACTTCCAGGCCGACAAGCTTTCGGGTAAGCCCCCGGGCGGCGATAGCTTCCAAGGCAGCCTTGCCGATGAAGTCCTTGGAAAAATCGCAGGCCCATTTAAAACCGGCTTCCAGGGCGTTGATCGAGGTACTGATCTCATGGCCGTGCAGAGGCATGCCGGCCTCGAAACGCAGGCTATCCCTAGCCGCGAGCCCTATGGCCTTCGTTTCGATCCCCAGTTCGCTTCCCTTGGCTAAAAGGTACTCCCAGAGGAACAAGGCCTTTTCGGCGGGAAAGAAGAGCTCGCCGCCGTCCTCGCCCGTATAGCCTGTCCTTCCGAAAAGAATCGGTACTCCCCCTATTTCTGTCCTGCACCAGCCGAAGCGTTCCGTAGCCGAAGCCGGCACCGTCCCCACCGCATCCAGGAGCTGGATAGCCTTAGGCCCCTGTACAGCGATCATGTAAGTCTCGTCCGACCTGTCCTCAATGCTGACGCCTCCGGTCGCCTTGGACCTGAACCATGTCAGGTCGGCTTCCCGATTGGAGGCGTTGACCACGATCCACCAGGATTCGGGAAGGCGATAGACGAAAAGGTCGTCCAGCACGCAGCCTTCTTCGTTTAGAAGCAGGGAGTACCTGGACATTGGAACCTTGAGATCCGAGATCCTGGCGCTCACCATGCGGGAAACAAAGGACTCAGCCCAAGGTCCCGAGATTTCGAACTGACCCATATGATCGATATCGAAAAGCCCGACGGATCGCCGGGTGACGGCGTGCTCCTCTAGGGCTCCGGATGGGTAGGAAATGGGCATATCGTAGCCGGCAAAGCCAGCCATCTTCGCCCCCTGTCCAATATGCCAATCATGGAGTGCTGTCGTGTGCGTAATGGCCTCCTGGGAAGGGTATCGAGAACGATTCGATTATAGCATCGCATCGGAATATCCGCAACGAACCCCGGATTTCCCAGCGATGCTTGCCTTTCCGATCAATCGCAGTCAATGGAAGCAGTCGATAAAGCCGTACTATAGCGAGGCCCTTGAAAGCGGCTTGCCGATATAGACGCCCTCGCCGCCTAGATAATCCTTCTTCTGACCTTCGATGATAATCTGCACATCCAGCACCGACGAAAAGGAAGTCGCGGTGAACACGATCTGCCTGAGCTGGGCGAGAAAGCCCTCCGTTCCGTAATGGTTGTACATGAAGGCTTCGCTCAGGTCTATGAAGGCGGTATTCCCCCGCATCACGATCCCCAGGAGCTTGGTAGTCCTGGGAATAAGCGAGACGAGGCCGCTTCGGATCTCTCCTTCCGAGGGACCGGCCAGAAGGGCTTGGATCGCGTCGGTGAGGGGCGAGTCGCTCAATGGTATGCGCCGTTTCACCTCATGGCGAGAAATCTGCCCATCCTCACCGATTCGGACAAAATACAGGCTGCTTTCCCGTGTCGCAGGTTCGACTGTTGTCGGGCTGGATAAAGGCTGGCCCGGACTCTCTTGGCCGGAAACCGCCTTGGTCGTATCCTCAACCGCAGGGGCGACCGGGCTTTTATGGTCGTCACCCTTCTGCGTCGGTGGCATAGAATCTCTTGCCGCAGGGACAGAATCCTGGACTTTTTTGCCTGGCTCCTGCCCGAGCGTCGAGCTCGTTACCCCTGGTGCAGAGGGACTGTCTTCTTTTTGCTTGGCGTTATTCTTACGTACTAATTCGAGAAAATCCGTCTTGTCGAGAATTTTCTTAATGTCAGGAAGTTTGATGACAAAAACGATAGCGAGAATGATCAGGCCGACGAGGAGTATGAGGCAGCCCGGACTACCGCTGGAGCCCTTTTTTCGCTTTTTTTTGACAGCCATATGCAAAAATACTAGTCCCGCACCCTGGAAGGGTCAAGCCCGAGGAAAGCCTCCTGAATAGGCTTCATACCACGTGGGCAGTTGATTTGCACGCGGGTTTCATACTCCGCAGCTCGCTGCGAGGCTGTTGATTTATACCCAGGGAGGGACGAGGGCGCTTTGCCGCAAAAGCCCGGCTTTTTCATCCAGCTGGACAATCGAAAGCTCCGCATGCGCCGCATCGGCATCATCCTTCAGTAAAGCGGCCTGGCTTCGTTCAGGGTTATGGATCTGCACGAGTCTGCCCTCGGCCTTGAGCGCATAGCTTCCCGTCACGGGCCTATGCCCCGAGATCCACCGCAGTGCCGTCGGAGAAGGATTTGATGGCAAAAGCGCGTTGAGGCTCTGTTCGGCCGCCCGGGGCAGGGCTTCCCCATTCCCCGTCCAGATAAGCGCCCTGATCAGCCTAGGATTGCTCCTGTACTCGAGAATATCTTCATAGCCAAAGGCGAAGGCCGGCTGGGCGTGGCTGGCGCAGAAACTCCTGCCCCGGGCGGCCAGGGGCAGCAGCAGTTCGTAGCGCCTGAGCAGCTGTAATCCCGGCAAGCCGTAACGCAGCTCGAGCCATTCGGCTCCCATGGGGCCTTCCTGGGCGTATTTGTAAAAGGGCAGATCACCATCCTCGGCGCTGTTGGAAAGGTTGTCATGATTCCCTTTAAGGCAATGGAAGCCGCCGCCCAGCATGGTTTTCAGCTTCATGACCAGGCAAAGGGATCCCAGTGATAGGGCCATTTCCTCTTCCATAAACGGGTTGAAGATGCCCGCAGTACCGGGATCGCTAAGTCTGGACTCTGCGGCCCGGTACCATCGCCGGGCCGCCTGGCTTCCCTCGCTGTGCGGGATATCGCCCAGGCAGAGAAGACAAAGCCTGTGCTGAAGAATCAGTTCTAGGACGGAATATTCAGGAACCTGGGACAGTCGCGAGCGGAGAATTCCCCATAACAGCCGGATTCTGGCATGGAGGTCCGGCACGACCAGGATCCACGGACTATCGATCTGGACCAGGCCTCCCGGCCTTCCCTCCGGGGTACGGGGACGAATTTTATCGGATTCACCCTCCAAGGCTTCGACGGCCTCTTCCACCTGGGTGAAAAAGACCTGCGGCTCCGGGGCTTTAGCTGCATCGACGAAGGAGCCGAGAAGCCGGACTATGGATTCGGCCTGGTCACGGAAAGCCGCAGTCCCCTTCACGCTCTTCCCCTTTTATTCTCCTATCCGCGCAAGCCAGTCCCTGGCCAGGGCATCGTCGGGATCGAATTCCAGGGCGCTCATAAAAAAGCCCCGGGCTTCGCCGGTCCTGCCCATCCTATGAGACAGAGCCCCGAGATTGACGATGATCTTCACATTCTCGGGCTCGATCCGCAGGGCTTTTTCCAGGCTGGTCTTAGCCGCGCTCAAGTCTCCCAGTTCGGTCTGGCAGAGAGCGAGTTCATTGAGGCTGTCGGTGTCGCCGGAATTGAGCTCGATAGCTTTTTTAAACGCATCAGCCCCTTCCTGCCAACGGCCTAGGCGGCGCAGGGACCAGCCGGCTAAAAACCAACCATTCCAGACATCTGGATGAAGAGCGATAAATTGCCTGGCCTTTTCCAGTCCCTTTTCTTCCTGACCCAGCTGGATAAAGTCGTAGGCTTCCTTGAAGGTCCTGTCCAAAAGGCCTAGGTCCTGGAGCTTGGCCAGGATCGACTTGGCTTTCTCCACTTTTTCCCTGTCGTCTTCGAGCCCGATATAGCTGGTGAGTAGGGACACGGCTCTGTCGAAGTTGCGCTTTTTAATAAAGAATAGGGCGGCGTGATAGTAGGCCGGAGCAAACGGCGGTTCCATCTCTAAAAGACTGGTGTAGTTCTGATAGGCCTGGTCTTCTTCCTCCTCGGCAAGATCTTCCCGCTCTTCCTCCCTGAGCAGCTTTGCCCGCTCTTCCCGCATCAGCGCCAGGTCGAGAAGGGGCAGCGGCGATTCGGGGTACAATCCGATCAGGGCGAGGAAAATTTCCTGGGCCACATCCCAGTCCTTGGCTTGTGCCCTAGCCACCCCGGCGTCGGAGAGCTGGGCCAAAAGATCGGGCTTGAGGGCTTTGGCAAGCTTTCTGTACTGGACTGCCAATGGGTGCCCTGGCCGCCAGGCCAATACTCTCAGGATGCCGGCAACAATGCTCTCCAGGCTGATCATAGCCGGATCAAAACGCTGCAGCTGACCCGGAGTCTGCACAGGAAGCGAGGAGGCAGCCTCCCAACCCTCTATGCCCAGCGCTTTGAGCCTTTCCGGGTCGATCTGTATGAAAAGCA
Organism: Spirochaetaceae bacterium UBA4077; assembly: GCA_002383375.1. GTDB lineage: Bacteria > Spirochaetota > Spirochaetia > Treponematales > Rectinemataceae > UBA2256. Next base: position 44,629 of record DFYR01000068.1, on the reverse strand, counting down.
CTCCCGCGAGGGCGTCTGCCGCCTTGTCGGAATTCCGATCCTTGGTCTTGGCTATAGACTTTTCTTTTTTTTCGCTACCGCTGTTCTTTTTCATCCTCAATCCTTCCAGGGAAAAATCATGTTTTTCAGTGTACGTTTACCGAGAAGCTCTTTTTCTTCCTCCAGCAGAGAATCCCAGGGAAGGTTTTTCCTATCCGCATTGGGATTTTGTTCCAGCCATTCATACTTTTTCAGCCTGAGCTTTACCGCCTCGGCTCCCCCCAGGGCTATGCCTGCCAGTCCAGGCAAGAGAAAGGCCATCAGCACCGAAAGAAGAATGGTAGCCAGGCGGTAGAAAAGGAGAAATACACTGAACCCTGGGTTGTCGGCCACCAAAATGAGAGCGTGCTTGGCATTTTTGCGCAAAGTCCCTTCCCTCCGGGCTACCAAAGGCAAAAAGTATTGGCTGGCCAGAAGAATGATTAAGCAGGTCCAAAACAGGAGGCTGGCCAGGATAACGCCCAGAAACCCTCCCCTGGAGAGATAGAATGGTAAGCCTATCAGTATCGAAAAAAAGAGTACGACCATGGTGGCGCCGAGCGCCAGGCCAGGCTTCCAGGCTTTTGAGATCGAAGAAAGGCTTTCCCGAAAGCCGGGCATTCCAAAGTCGGCGACCTTCCGCATGGCAAAGGCTATGACCGCCTGCCATACCGAGAGACCGAGTATCCCCAAGCCGATGCACAGCAGCAGAATGAAGGACTCGGCTCCAAGCATGGTGGGCAGCAAGAACGCTAGGCTGCCGATGAGGACATGACCGAGGTTGAACAGAGCAAGGATAAGGACATTATCCCAGCCGTCCCAGAAAGTTTTCTTGACGTAAAACCCGATCATACACTGTCTATACTACACGCTTGACCTTTGGACAAGTACGCAAGTATTGTAAGTCTTGGAAGCGTCGCCGCCCCGACTAAAGCGACGGATCGCCCCCGAGCCAGGAGCTTCAGGCCGGGTTAATCACACAGCTTGAAGGGGTACGGCAATGAAAGACCAGTACCGCTTTCCGCTTGAGAACTTCATGCCTCGCGAGCGCTTCGAACGCATCAAGGCCTTTGCCAAGGACAAGGAAACTCCCTGTCTGATCATTGACCTGGATGTAATCCGAAAAAATTACCAGGACCTGCGGACCTACCTGCCCTTCGCCAAGGTATACTACGCGGTCAAAGCCAACCCTGATGACGCGGTAGTCGCGCTTTTACGGGATCTGGGCTCCTCCTTCGACGTGGCGACGCGCTATGAACTGGACCAGCTCCTGAGGCTGGGTGTAGAGCCCGAACGCATGAGCTTTGGCAACACCATAAAAAAAGAAAAGGACATAGCCTATTTCTACGAAAAAGGTGTACGGCTCTTTGTCACCGACTCAATAACCGATCTGGACAAAATATCCAGGGCAGCCCCGGGCTCCAAGGTTTTCTTCAGACTCCTCACCGAAGGTCTGGGCGCCGACTGGCCTCTGTCTAAAAAATTCGGTTCCCACCCCGACTTAGCCCGCCAGCTTATAAAAACCGCGGTCCGCTTCGGCCTGGTTCCCTATGGCATTTCCTTCCACCCAGGTAGCCAGCAGCGCGACGTCGGTCAATGGTCTTCAGCCCTAACCACGGTGGCTCAGCTTTTTACCTGGGCCAGGGAAGATCTAAAGGTCGAGCTGAAGATGATCAACATGGGCGGCGGCTTTCCCGCCAACTATACCGAGCCTACCGACAGCCTTGCCCAGTACGCCGAAGACATCAAGCGATTTCTGGACAACTCCTTCAAGAACGACTGGCCCGAGGAGATAATCATCGAGCCGGGACGATCCATGGCCGGAGACGCCGGGGTAATCGTGTCCGAGATCATCAATATCGCCAAAAAATCCGTACACGAACGCTATCCCTGGGTTTTCCTGGACGTCGGAAAGTTCGGAGGCCTCATAGAAACTCTGGACGAGGCGATCAAGTATCCCATTTACTTCGAAGGAGAGGGAGCGGCGGTGGACATTATCCTGGCGGGACCCACCTGCGACTCGATGGACATCCTGTACGAAAAAGCTCCCTATACCATGCCGGAAACCACCCGGATAGGCGAAAGAATCTACATCCTGACCACCGGAGCCTATACCCAGAGTTACTCTTCAGTCTATTTTAACGGATTCCCGCCTCTCAGTTCCTACATACTGCAGTGAAATTCCGCTCCGCCGCCGCCGCGAGCCTGATTCTGCTGGGCGTGGCGGCCATCCTCGGGCTGGCCATCCTCCCCCTCTTCGGCCACAGCGGGACTGTGCTCATCCACGCCGGCCAAGAACCCGCATCTCAGCCCGCAACGGAACCTGCTCCAGCAGTTTTGACTGTTACAACTGTTAGGACAGCCCCGGAGGTTTCATCTCCTAATACTCCCGCAGCCTCGACGCCTTTCTCTTCTTCTCCACCAGGAGAGGATGAAAAGAGCACAAGCCGAAAGCTGCGTGTCGGATCTTGGAATGTGCGGGACTGTGCAGCCTGGGACGACGCGGCCAAGGAGAGAATAGCCCTCCACGACTATGTGGCCGCCACCATCCGGGATGCCCAGGCCGATGTAATGCTCTTCCAGGAGATCCAGTCGGACGAAAGCAAGGGCGGGGACATCGCCTTGCTCTCCGTCGCCCTCGCCAAGCAGGGTTGGGCGATGCCCTATACTGCGGTGATCAATGCCAAGGGCGAGGATGATCTTGCGGTTTTCTCACGATATAAAATCGAGGGGGAGGAAAGCATCCTCGAGCCCGCAGCCGCCGACCCCTGGCCGAGGCCGGGCATCTATGCCAGGATCGAGGTCGCACAAATCCCCATTCACCTCTACGGATTTCATTTCAAAGCCATGGGGGACGCAAAATCTGAGGCGGCTCGAAAAGCCCAGGCCTCTGCCGTGGCGGAAGCCCTGGCGGAGCGGCACGCAGGCGCGTTGGAAGAAGACAAGATCATCGTGGCGGGGGATTTCAATACGGCGAATCCCGGCGACCTGGACGGGGCAGGCTCTACCCTCTTTACCCTGCGCAGCCTGGGCGACGAGGATCCGCATAACGATTTTCTCGCCCTCAATTATCAATTCAAGCCAAACACGCCAAGCTTTGTCGATTCGCGGTATAAGAGCGTCCTGGACCATATCCTTGTCTCGCCCAGTCTGAGTTCCGGGATGAGTGAGGAATCCATCCATGTCATCGAAGCGGTTAAGGGACCGGGGACTATCCCGACATCGGATCACAGGCTCCTGTTGGCCGAGATAGTCCTTCCTGAACGCTGAGAAAGGCTAGCGGGAAAGCTCTAGGGTTTTGGCCACCACGGCATCCAAGAGTTCGGCCATCTGGGTTTCCTCGACGCTGGAGAAGGCAATTCTCAAATACTTATCCTGCATTGAAATAGTCCCGATTCCGAGCTCATCCAGCAGTTTCTGTCTCAGGGCTTCGGCGGAGAAGCCTGTGCATTCGAAGCTCATGAAATAGCCTGAGTTGAAAGGCAGCGCTTTGAGCGATGCAGGGAGCTTATGTCCGGCCAGGTAGGCTTTCATTGCCTTGTAGCGGCCTTCCAGGATTTTTCTGTAGCGAGCCTTCTGGGCTTCGTAGCCTGGGTAGAGTAGCGCCTTCAGGAGCAGGTGCTGAGCCAGCCCGCTGGAGCTGGAGACCGAGGAGCGGATCACCCCCATCATTTTCTTGACCAGGGCTTCCTGCATGGGCTCGGTGAGTCCCTTGCCACCGAAGCTGACGAATCCCACCCTAAATCCCCAGACATAATCTTCCTTGGTCGGACCGTCGGCCTTTACGGCGAGAATTCGCTCGTGGGCATCCACCAGGCGGGCAAAAATAGATTCTTTTAACAGCCCTTCCTCGTACTGGAGGCCGAAATAGGCGTCATCGGCGATCACCAGAAGATCCGCGCCTCCTTTAGCCAGGGAGACTAGAAGCTTCACTATCGTGTCGGCTTCCTTCAGGGTGAGCGAGTAGCCGGTGGGATTGTTGGGGAAGTTGAGAATGACTGCCGCTTTGCCTTTTTCGGCGATAGCCTTCTTGAGCGCGACGCCCAGACCTTCAATATTGTAGCCTTCGCCTGAGAAGGTGGGAAAGGTATAAGCCTTGCCGGATTTTCTCTCTTCCACGATGAGCTTGTAATTCGGCCAGAAAAGATCGGGCATTACCACCGCGTCGCCCGGATTGAGGAACATGTCGCAGAGATAGGAAACCGCCGCCGTCAGGCCGGGGGCTACTACAGGGAGGGAGAAAGATTTTCCTTCAAGGGAGGGATTTTTCTTGAAGAGAGATGTCTTCCATTCCTTGCGCAGGGCCGCCACGCCTCCGGTGGGGGCGTAGGCCACGGCTTCCGTCCTATTCAAGCCGGGCAGGGCTTCTTGCAAGGCATCCAGCATCATCGGTTCTCCGTGCTCGTATGCCATGCCGATGGTGGCGTTGAAACGGTGAGCCTTCTGTCCCGCCTCGGCGCTCTGGGTGAGTATACCCTTAGGGAAGTACATTCTCGTACCCATGTCCGATAAGAGACGGCTCGCGGCAGAGCCGGCCAAAATATCATTCAGCTCTACTGCCAACTGGTTCATCTGCTACTCCTTGGGATTTAAAACGTGACAAAGTATACCAATCCTAAAGGCTGTATGACTATCTGTCAAGGAACGAGGTTTACTCAGGTTTTTACGACTCCGTCGAGGACATAGCTGGTTCTCAATGGCAAGGAAGATATAAAAGCATCATGAATTTCTCAAATAAATATAAATTACACTATATAGCACCCTTGTCAAGGTTATACACATTATGGTATTTTCCGTCACTATAGTAACCTTATTATTCGGAGGACTCTTTTGAAAAGGATTTTTATTCTATTCTTTCTTGCGATCGCTGCTTTTTCACTCGGCGCACAGGTTTCCCTCGGCTCGGTGAAAGACGGCTATTATTTTGCCCAAGATGATGCATTTCCTTCCGACGGATGGAAGAACCAGGCGGTACTCAAGGTTTCCGGCGGAAAGATCATTGAGGCTACATGGAACGGTGTTTCGAATGCAGCCTATGCCAAGGACAAGATGACCCAGGCAGCAGCCGGCCAATACGGCATGATCAAGGCTTCCAAGATCAAGGCCGAGTGGGATGCCCAGGCCAAATCGACCGCTGCCTACCTCGTTTCCACCCAGGATGTTAATTTTTCTAAGTATGGCAAGGACGGCAAGACCGATGCCATCTCCGGCGCATCCATGTCTGTATCCGCGTTTTTCACCCTGGTGCGCAAAGCCATAGCCGGACAGCCTGTCGCCAAGGGTCCCTACAAGGATGGTTGGTACTACTATGAACAGCCTGACTTCGACAAGTCCGGCTGGAAGGAAACCGTTCTCGTGACCGTGGTCAACGGTTCTGTTGTAGACCTTGTGTGGAACGGCGTTTCCAACAAGGCGGGCAGCAAGTCTAAAATCATTGAGAGTGCCACCGGAAAATATAAGATGGGCGCCAAGAATGGCGAGTGGTACGAGCAGTCTGCTCGCCTTTGTGAAGCAATCGTCGCGGCCGGCGATCCCGCCAAGATTGTAGTAAAGAAAGACGGCAAGGCCGATGCGGTGTCCGGCGTCTCCATCTACGCCAATGCAGTGGGATTGGCCCTGGAAGCCTTGAAGGCGGCCAAGTAAGAATTTTTCGTGGCAATTTAAACGCGCCGGATCGATACGTGCGGTCCGGTGGTATAGGGCGGCCTCAGGGCCGCCTTTTTTTGCTTGTAGTCCAGCTTGACTGGCCATGCCTGGCCGGGGGATTCTATGGCATCATGAAGGACAAGAAAAAAGGCAATGCTCTCGAAGCTGTCGCATATGTGGCTCCCAGCGCATCGCTAACCGGAGATGTGCGCCTGGGAGAGGATGCTTCGATCTGGCACAATGCTACCCTCAGGGGCGACCTGGCTCCCGTGGTGGTGGGCAGGGGCTCTAATGTGCAGGACGGGGCTATACTCCACGTGGCACACGAGCTTCCCTGTATCGTCGGAGAAGATGTAACCATTGGCCATGGGGCGATTGTTCATGGCTGCAGGGTGGCCGATCGCTGCCTGATCGGTATGGGAGCGATAATCCTCAATGGGGCGGAGATCGGCGAGGATTCCATCGTCGGGGCCGGAGCCCTGGTGACGGAGGGCAAGCAAATACCTCCCCGCAGCCTGGTGCTGGGAAATCCGGCCAGAATAGTACGGACTGTCAAAGATACGGAGATTGAAAAAATACAAAAGACAGCCCAGAACTACCGTGAGATGGCAGCGGCCGCAGCCCACGAAAAGCTTCTGACCAAACAACTATCTTCCTTCGCTAGCCTTGATTCACAAAAAGAAGAGGACCAGAGACCTTGAACTCGAAGGGCATTCTCACGTCCGGACCGGGATCCGGACAGGACGCTGTGGAGCTCGCCATTTCGAAATCCATTCCTAAGCTCAGGTTCCTGGCCGATCTCTACGATCCGGATGAGCTGACCGTCCAGATGCGACGCTATGAACGAATCGAAGCGGGCTTTTTTAAGCGCTTCCCCGAAAGATCAGCCGAATCCCCCCTCTTTTTCTCCACCCCTGGACGTACCGAGCTCTGCGGCAACCACACAGACCACAATGGCGGCATGGTATTGGCGGCGGCGGTGAATCTGGACATGGTCGCCGCGGCCCTGCCCAGGCCCGACAGCCTCGTGAGAATCCACTCCGAAGGTTTCGGCAGCTTCGAGCTGGATCTTTGCAAGCTTTTCCCCAGGCCTGAGGAAAAAGCCAGCTCCCAAGCCCTGGTGCGGGGAATGGCAGAAGGACTTTCCAAGTTACCCGGCAAGGAATCCACTCCGCCCGAGAGAATTTCCAGCGGCGAGGGATCGGACAAGGGCAGCATGGCCGTGCGAGGTTTCGACGCCTGCATCGATTCCCGCGTGCCGCCTGGTTCGGGCTTGTCCAGCTCGGCTGCCTTCGAGGTTCTCATCGGCAGCATTTTTGCGGTATTCGCGGGGATTGAGGTTTCGCCCGCCCGGCTGGCCGTGATCGGCAGAGAGGCCGAAAACCGGCACTTTGGAAAACCAAGCGGCCTCATGGACCAGACCGCCTGCGCCCTGGGCAGTCTGGCTCTCATCGATTTCGCTGATCCGCGGCAGGCCGTGATAAACCTCCTCTCCTTCGATCCCGGCGAATTCGGCTATAACCTGGCCATAGTCGGGACCGGCGACAGCCATGCCGACCTCACGGAAGACTACGCATCCATTCCCGGGGAGATGAAGGCCGTGGCTGCCCTTCTGGGCAAGCAAAGGCTCTGCGGCATCTCCAGAAGCCAGCTGCTGTCCAGGGCTGCCGAGATCAGGGCTTCCTGCGGCGACAGAGCATTCCTGAGGGCCTGGCACTTTACCGGAGAAACCCTGCGCCCCTTGGCCCTCGCAAAGGCCCTAGAGTCCAAGGACATTGGAGCCTATCTAAAGGTCGTTCGGGCATCAGGCGATTCGAGCTACAAGTACCTCCAGAACATCTACCCTTCCTCTGCCACTTTCATGGATACGAAGCGAAGCGTTGCGGATCGAGGCAGTGGCGAAGTCTCTGAAAAAAGCGCAGGCTTTGGCGGCGCGGCAAAGCAGGATACAGGCCAGAGCCTAGCCATCGCTTTAGCGCTCACCGAGGACTTCCTGGGCGAAACGGGAGCCTGCAGGATCCACGGAGGCGGCTTCGCGGGCACGATTCAGGCCTATATCCCTGCGCACCGGAAGGAAGAATACCAAGCTCTCATGGAGAGGCATTTCGGAATCCATTCCCTGTACTGGATTAAAATCAGGCGCTACGGCGCCGTATGCATTGAGCACCCCTTAAGGAGCAGCCGATGAAGGACGACAAGAAGGGTTTCAAGCCCTACCTGGGACTCACATTTCTCATTGGGTTCGGCTTTTTCACCATGGGACTCATGGATCCCCTCTACGACACCTACGTGCCCATCTTCCTGGGACGCTACGTGTCCTCCATGACCGTCGTAGGCCTTATCATGACCCTGGACAACATCTTTGCACTCTTCCTCATCCCCCTGTCCAGCGTCATCTCGGACAGGACTAGGACAGGGATTGGGCGACGCATGCCCTTTATAATCACCCTTCTGCCCCTGACCGCGATATTCTTCGGCTCCCTGCCCTACGCGGCCGAGATTTCGCTGGGCGCCCTGGTGGCCCTCATTTTCGGCCTCAATATAGTAAAGCAGTCTGTGAGGGGTCCCGTGGTGGCACTCATGCCCGACCTCATACCGGCGGAATACAGGTCCGAGGCCAACGGAGTGATTAACACCATGGGCGGTGTGGCCACCATCGTGGGCACCATCGGCCTTGCCCGCCTCATGGACATCGACATCGTTCTTCCTCTCCTAGGCAGGACCAAGGACAGGCTCCCCTTCCCCCTTGCAGGACTCCTCGTGGTTCTGGCTGTAGTGCTTCTATTCCTTTTGGTAAAGGAAAAGAAGCAGGGCGGGGACGCAGCAGTGGAAAAGAAGGAACCTCTTCTCGCCAGCCTCAAGGCCATAGCCGGGCAGGAAGACAAGAGCGCCTTTTTCATACTGATCTCCCTCTTCCTCTGGTTCCTGGGCTATCAGGGAGTCCTGCCTTTTATCGGCAAGTACTCCTTGGACGTCCTAGGCACCTCCTCAGGAACCGCAGCCTTGGCAGCGGGCATGGTGGGCGTGGCCTATGCTATCTTCGCCCTGCCCTCGGGCTATGTGGCCCATCGCAAGGGGCGAAAGAAGACTATCCGCACGAGTCTTCTGGTTATCGTTGGGCTTACGGTTCTTCTCTTTTTCCACGATCCCTTGAGCGCGGGGCTCTCGGCTTCATTGAGGCTCTACAGTTTCTGGCTCATCATGTTCGCCTTTGGTATGTTCTGGGTGTCCATAGTGACCAATTCCTTCCCCATGCTCTGGCAGATGGCCAGCTGGGGCACCATGGGCATCTACACTGGGCTTTACTACACTGCCAGCCAGGGCGCGGCGATTCTCGCACCGGTGCTCACCGGCGCTATCATCGACCTGGCAGGTTACAGGGGCATCTTCCTCTTCTGCTCGGCCTGCATGCTGGCGGCCTTCCTGGTCATGGGCAAGGTGCGCTCGGGAGAACCGAACAAGAAAATGGAAGACTAGACGTTGTAAAACCGGCTAGGGCTGTCGATACTATAGAAGCAGACTCTCTTTTGTAGGAGGAAGTATATGAAATCACAGGACAGGCCCAAGGCGGCGGAAAAAAAGAAGCCGCAAAAAAGTCTGAAGGAAAAAAGAGCCGAGAAAAAGGCCAAGAAAGAATCCAAGACCGAGGAATGAGCCGTTAAATGCAAAAAGGGGCTGCCTTGGAAACATCCAAAGCTGTCCCTTTTTACTTTTCTTCCGAAGCCGATCCTCCTATCCCCGGGGACCAGGAGATTTTCCTAGCTTCCGTTAAATCCTGTTTCGAGCACATCGAAGAGTCCCAGCGCGAATTCCCTGTATGAATCCTGCGGCAGAAGGAAGCCGCATGCGTCAGCATCCCCTGTATCCAAGGATTCAGCCTTCCCTATCCAGGATTCGGCAAAGGATTCGGCGATCCGGCGGCCTCGGAAGCCCTTACCCGATGCGAAAACCGCTACCAGCTTCATGCCGCCTTCCTTGTTCGGCGAACTTGAGAGGCCCAGAAAATCGGCAGGTGCGGCCTGTGAATCCGAAGGCCCGATAAGGGTGCCCGGCCCGTCGTCGAAGGTGGAGCGCACCCTGATGCGTATACCCAGCTTCCGTGCCAGGTCCGCCGACTTGTCGTGGAGGACCCTGGCCCCGTGCCGAGCCAGCCTGAACATGGAATCGTAGTCTAAAAATTTCATAAATTGCGCCTTGGGAATGAGTCTTGGATCCGCCTTGGCGACTCCCGGCACATCCTTATAGATATCCACGAAATCGGCGCCCAGAGCCCCCGCTATAGCCACGGCGCTGGTGTCGCTCCCGCCCCGCCCCAGGGTGAGCACGCGGCCCAAGGCATCGATGCCCTGAAAGCCCGTCACCACAGGCACGTCACCCTCGTCCAAGGCTTTGCGCAGTTTGGAAGTATCGATATTCCCAGGATTGGCATCCTGGAAATCCCCGGCAGCGGAAATGCCCGCGCTGGAGGCTGTCATGGGCAGGGCCTTTAGGCCCTTGGAGTTGAGCAAGGTAGCGACGAGACAGGCAGAGATCGCCTCTCCGCAGGAGGCGATGAGATCCCGGCTCAGCCCATCGGCGCCGCCGGGATACTGATCAAGAAGGTCCAGGAGTGTGTCGGTGGCGTAGGGATCTCCCCTTCTCCCCATGGCGGAAACCACAAGGATGAGCTTGTCTCCGGCCTCCAGGGTCTTTAGTACCTTGGAAGCCAGGAGTTCTCTTGAAGCCGGGTCGGCCAGGGAGGTGCCGCCGAATTTCTGGACGATAAGGGCCACAGGCTCTCCTTCTAGATTTTCCGGGCTTTAAGGCCTTTCTTGACTAAAAGCTCTCCGATCTGAACTGCGTTGAGGGCGGCCCCCTTGCGCAAGTTATCGGCCACAACCCACATATTGAGCCCGTTCGACACCGTGGGATCGGCTCTCAGCCTGCCCACGTAGACCGCATCCTGGCCATCGCAATCCAGGGCTGTCGGATAGAGGAGCTTGGAAGGATCGTCCATCACCTTGATCCCTGGAGCCTTTTCTAAGATACGCTTCGCTTCGGCGATATCTATCGGCTTTTCGGTTTCGATATTGATCGATTCGGAATGGCCTCTGAAAACTCCCACCCTGACCGCAGTAGGGCTTACCTGGACCGCTGGATCCATGATCTTGTGGGTTTCGTGGACCATCTTCATCTCTTCCTTGGTATAGCCGTTGTCCAGGAAAACGTCGATTTGAGGAATGGCGTTGAAGAGAATCTGCCGGGAAAATACCGATACCTTGAGTTCTTCGCCCCTGACGTACTGGCCTGCCTGGGCGTCGAGCTCCCGCATGGCCGGGCCGCCGCCGCCGGAGACCGCCTGATAGGTGGAGACCACGATGCGCTTGATCTTGTAGGCGTCGTGAAGGGGCTTGCAGGCCACCAGCATCTGGATGGTAGAGCAGTTGGGGTTGGCAATGATGCCCTTGTGGGCGTCCACGGCGTCGGGATTTACCTCGGGCACCACCAGGGGAACGCCGGGATCCATGCGCCAGGCCGAGGAGTTGTCCACTACCACGGCACCTTCCGAGGCCGCTATTGGGGCCAGCACCAGGCTGGCGTCCGCGCCGGCGGAGAAGAGGGCGATATCCACGTCCTTGAACGCTCCCTTGACTGCGGCCCTCACTTCGACATCGGCTCCCTTATACTTTACCTTCTTGCCAGCCAACTCGGGTATGTCCATGGGGATAAGGACGGAGATAGGGAAATTCCTGCCTTCCAGGGTTTTGATCATCTCTGTGCCTACGGCGCCCAGGGCGCCTACGACTGCGACTCTATACATCTAGCTTCTCCTTGCGATGCTAATGGCATCCTGCACGAATTTTCTGGGGAATTCGGCGGTGATCACCGCCGTTCTATTATTACGGACCGGATTAGTAATCGAACTGATAGTGCCATCACAGAGTTCCCGACCCTGCCTGTCTACCATACGCACCGTATCGCCGATCGCGGGAAAGGGTAAATACTCCCAGGGAAAGCGTACGCGGGCCGTATCGTCCTTGACGCTTTTGATGGTGATGGCAAGGCCGGGACAGGCGGGAATGCAGAGTCCGCAGACCGTGCACTTGGCTCTGTCTATTACCGGCAGATTGGTGATGGGAAAGCCGACGGTTATGGCTCCCTGGGGGCAAGCTGTCTGGCAGGGATTGCAGGGGATTTCCTCGATGCACTCGATGCAAAGGCAGCCGCGGCCTTCCATATCCTTTTCAGAGGCCAGTTGCCCCACCGCCTTCAGTTCTTCGAGGGAGGGGGCTCCGCTGGTTTTGAGCGATTGCTGTGCGCTCATGCTTCCTTCCTCCCTTCTACGATCCTTTTTTTGGCCTCAAAGCGCTTCTGGCCAAAAACTCCCTGCCGGAGCGCCTTTAGTCTTGTCTTTGTCTCTTCGGTCTTGGTCTTCATCGTCGTCTCGTCCATATATCCCATTGCCCAGGCTGCATGAATGCCCGCGAGCCTGCCCTCTTCCATGGCAGTGCTGGCTTCTTCGACCCCTGCGATATCGCCTACCACGTAAACCGACTCGAGGCTCGATCGCATGAATTCATCATGGGCGGGCATGGTGCCGCCCAATTCCGGAATGTATATCTGCTTACATCCCGCGATGCAGGCCAGTTCGATTGAGGGAGTAAGCCCCACGGCAAGACAGATCGTATCCACATCCAGGGTCTGCTCTGTGCCCGGAATAGGCTGGAATTTTGCATCGATAGAGGCTATCACTGCCCGTTCGACGCTTTCCCTACCCTCGGCACGGATTATGGTAGTGGAACAGTAAAAGGGCACCCCTGCCCTGCGCACCTTGGCGGTATGCACGCCATAGCCGCCCAGCCTGGGAAGGGCCTCTATGACGGCGGCCACCTGAGCCCCGGCCTGCATGAGCTGATAGGCCACGATGACGCCCACGTTGCCCGATCCCACCATGAGGACCCGCTGGCCGGGCAGGACCCTGTGCACGTTGATCAGGGTCTGGGCGCAGCCGGCGGTCATGATTCCGGGAAGAGTCCATCCGGGAAAGCTCAAGGCGTTCTCGGTGGCTCCTGTGGCCAGGATGAGGGTCCCCGCATCAAAGGTGTAAGATTTGGATCTATCCTCCACAGCCCAGACCTTGAGTCCCGCCTCTATGCCCACCACTTCCGTCTTGAGCCTGACATCGATGCCCAGGCGCAGCGATTCGGCTAGGAGCTCCTTTCCGATATCGAAACCCCTGATTCCCGCCTTATGCTCCTGGGAACCGAAAAATTTATGTATCTGCTTGAACAGCTGGCCGCCCGGCTTTGCGTTTTCGTCCATGAGCACCACAGGGGCGCCGGCTTTCTTGAGTTCTATGGCAGCGCAGAGCCCGGCAGGGCCGGCACCTATCACGACGGCGGGTTTTCCATCATTGCGCATGGCTGGCCTCCGCCTGGACTTTCCAGCTTCCCACTCCCTGTTGGCGTTCCACCCTCATTCCTTCCCGTACTTCGGTGACGCAGGTTCTCACCCCCGGCACTCCGTCCACGGTCATGACGCAGTCGGTGCAGCGCCCGATGCCGCAGAACATCCTACGGGGCGAGCCCTTTTTGGTATAACGGAACACGGTAACCCCTGCGGCCACCAGGGTTGCCATAATCGGTTCGCCCTCCAGCGCCTTCAGAGGTTTGCCTTCGAAGTAGATTGTCACTTCTTTTTGGGCTGGCATATCCCCGAGGACAGCGTGCTTGACAATCCTCGAGTCGGGGGATTTTTCTGCGTTCATTTTCCCAGCCCCAGATCCTTGAGCGCCTTTCTAAGCGCCTCGGTCACCTCAGGCGATGCGGGCTTTAGAGGCGGCCGCAAGGGGCCTGCCTCGAATCCACAGAGCTGGAGGGCTCGCTTTACCGGGACAGGGTTGGGCTGGAGGAAAAGAGCCCTGTTGATCGCCTGGAGTTTTACGTGCAGCGTCGCCGCTTCGGCATATCTACCGGCCAGATAGGCCTCGATCATCTTCTTCATGAAGGGAGCCACCACGTGACCCGCCACGGATACGACGCCGTAGCCGCCAATAGCTAAAGTGGGCAGGGTCAGGGCATCTTCTCCGGTATACACCCTAAAGCCCGGCGCGGCATCGCGGATGACCACCGTCGTGTCATCCAGATTACCCGCTGCATCCTTGAGCATGGTGATCTGCCGCACATCTTTAGAAAGCCTTACTATCGTCTCAGGCCTTATGCTGATAGCCGTCCTGCCCGGGACGTTGTAGAGCATGGAAGGAATCTTCACTGAGGAGGCGATCATGGCAAAATGGTCGTAGAGCATGCCCTGATCGGGCTTATTGTAGTAGGGAGCTACCAGTAAAAGACCATCGGCGCCCGCTTCTTCGGCGTCCTTGGCGTTCTGAATAGAAACCCTGGTGTCGTTGGTACCAGCGTTGGCAATCACGGGAAGCCCCGTCGCCTTTTTAATAGCCTTTAAGAGATCAACTTTTTCCGTCCGGGATAGAGTCGGAGATTCTCCGGTGGTGCCGCTCACCACAAAGCTTTCCACCCCTTCGCCGGCTAATCGCTTCGCCAGCGCTACCGTAGCCTCGATATCCAGTTCCAGCGAATCCTTGAACGGAGTGACAATCGCAACCATTAATCTTCCAAATTCCATGCTATCCTCCTCTTCTATGCTTCAGTATTGTCATGGCTATCGGTCCGGAATAGCCGGGTAGAAGCCCCTATTCGTCCATCGCCTTGATCGAAACAGGCCGCACCGGCTGCCTAAATGAAGAGAGTTCTATCTCCTCTGGTTTGAGTTTAAGCTCGTCGGCCAGGATCCGTTCCACCAAGCGGCGACAGGATCTGCCCTGGCAGATACCCATGCCCGCCCTTGTCCAGCGTTTAATCTCCACCACGCTGCGGGCACCGGCTTTGATAGCTTCCCTGATCTCAGCTTCGGTGACTTCTTCGCAGCGGCAGATATATTTTTCGTCTCCCACAGCCCTGTCCTTGTCCATCTCCTACTCCCTGTAATGTTCCCAGTACTTCCTGACGTTTTCCATGAGCCCGTCCACATGGGCGAGCATGCAACGCTCTGCCTCGTCCGGATCATGCTTTTTAAGGGCGTCCAGAATAGACCGATGAGCAGTCCTATAGGTAGCGCCCACGCTCTTTCGCATATACTCGAAAAGTTCGGTCTGCTGCCCAAGCATGGCAAGAATTCCATAGACTGCGGAAAGGACCGAATTCTTGGAAGCCTCGGCTATGTTCCTATGGAAGGCGATGTCGACATCGGCAATGCTTTCGCCCCGCGAAGCCTTATCTTCCTGATCCTCAATTATTTGTTCAAGCAGTCTGAGCCTGCTTTCGCTTATATTTTCCGCCGCCAGCCTGGCAGTCTCCCGCTCTATCGCCCTCCTGGCCTGGAGAACCATGATGTATTCGTCTAGAATGCTCGAGTCGATCAGCTTTTCCAGTTCCTTGCTGTGCCGGCTTATCGACCTGCTCACCCTTGCTTTTGTGATCGCCTTGAGGCCGTCTTTTGTGAGGACCCTGCCCTTGTTGGCTTGACTTTCCACCAGGCCGAGGGATTCCAGCCTGTAGAGAATCCTGCCAATCGAGGCCGAGCTCACCTTATAGCCCTGTTTTTCCATCTCCTCGACGAGGCTCCAGGAGCCCAGGGGCTCTCCCGCCGATCTGATGCATTCGAGGAGCATCAAGTCGCGCTCATCAAGGTCTATCTTCATACCTTACAATCCCGCCTTTCCGCCAAAGCGGCCTGGTTCGAATGCTTCCATGGGGAAAATAGGTTTCTTTCCCGTTACAAGATCTGCCATTACAAGCCCGGTTATGGGAGAGAGGGCGATACCGTCCCCCTCATGGCCAGCGGCGATGAAGAAGCCTGGAGCACCTGGGATTTCTCCCAGGAAGGGCATACCGTCGGGGGTCGAAGGCCGAAGGCCTGCAAAGGTCCGTATAAAGTTTATCTTGGACATAACAGGGAAGAATCGTTCCACCTGGGCCGAAAGCAGGGCTATGGCCTCTGGATCGGTGCTCTTATCAAATCCCCGGTTTTCCCTGGTGCTGCCAATGAGATAATTTCCGTTGTGAGTGCCGGTAAAAGCAAAGCCCAGGCCAAAGCGCTCGGCAGGCGTCTGGGTTGGTGCCGATTCGCCGGCTGAGGTTTTTACCGCCTCCTGGGGCTTGAGCTTGGAGACGATGTATTGGGCACTCCACACATTGGTCTCTCCCAGGGGAGGGATGGCTTCGGTGACAATTACCTGGCCCTTGCGCGGAGTTATGGGAACCTGGAAATCCACAAGCTTGGTGATATCATTCGCCCAGGCGCCTGCTGCGTTGACCAGAACCTCAGCCTCCACCACATCGCCGGTATCGAGGAGGAGCTTCCAGCCTGAGGCGAGTTGTTCTATAGCCACTGGCGTGGTCCTGGAGATATACCGGAGCCCTTTTTGCTTGGCGCCGAGCAAAAAAGCCTTCATGAGAAGCATGGGATTTACCTGGGAATCCCTGGCGCTGTAGGTGGAGGCGATGATATCCTCGGCCACCAGCGGTTGTAGTTCCACAAGACGTTTCCGGTCGATTATCTCCACTTCCAGTCCGTATCTGTTCTGGCTGGCGACGAATTCTTCCATGATAGAGAGGTGTTCCTCATCCTCTATGAGGATCGTGCCGCCCCTGGTTTCAAACTCTATGTCCGAGAGAAGCTCGGTCTTGAGTCCTTCGAAAAGATCCAGGCTTTTAAACGCCATTTCAAGGAGTATGCCCGGTTTCTTGGACTGCAGAAGAATCATGTCGTCGCAGGAGCCTGAAGCCCCGGCTCCTAAAACAACTTTATCAATCAGAATTACCTTCTTGCCCCGCTTGGATAGTTCGTAGGCAATGGAGCAGCCGTTGACCCCCGCTCCAAGTATCGCAACATCACAACGATGCTCAGTCATAAACCGCCTCAGCTTGCCAGCAGGCCGGAATGGATGAACCCGGCCAGGCTGATTATGTCGAATACAGGCTTTCCACAGGACTCCTGTATAGCCTTCCTAAAAGGTGGCATGTTAGTACACTCCAGCACGAAAAATCGCAGTTCAGGCTCCCGCTCCGCCAGCGTGGAAGCCGCGGCGCAAAGCTCTTTCTGGGCCTTAGCGGTATCCAGCACAGGGATTATCCCTGGTTCTGATTTTTCCAGAAAAACTCTGGTGAATTCAGGCTTCTCATCCATCCCTGCCACAGCCAGGGGAATGCCCTGGACGCCGCAGTTCCGAAAATGCCGCTCCGTCAATGAGGCCGCCCTGGCTGTCAGAACCCCTACCTTGCCCCGCCTTCCAAAGGTCTCATAGAGCAGAGGAATCTGCAGGAGGCTGGAGCTGAAAAGAGGAACATCCACCGCAGCGGCTAACTCCCTCTGGAAGAGGGCAAGAAAGCCGCAGCTAGTGGTAATTGCCTTTACTCCTTCGGCTTCCAGTTCCCGAGCCGCGGCGATAAAGGGCTCTAGCAGTGCAGGATCGGCCTCCTCCACAACTCGTTTGGGTGAAGCCCCTAATACCCGCTTGTAGCGGACAGGAAAAGGAAAACTCGTGGCATTGCCAATGTCACCGGGGATACGGGGAAACCGGGTATCCAGCATGAGGATGCCCAGGTCCTGGCCGTAATTGCCGTAGCCGCCCTTTACAATCATTCCGTCGCAACTTTTAAGGCCCTTACCGTCTTTTTATTCACCACAAGGAAGAGCGCGATAGCGGCAATTCCGATAATGATGATGGCGATTTGGGGCAGGAGCTGGCTCATGATCTTAACGTTGCAGACCAGCACCACAAGTGCCGCGGTGATAAGTCCAAGCAGGATGCGAATCACCATGTTGAGATTTCTGAAGAGGTAGCCGGAGAAGGTTGCCGCCCAGAGTCCCGATATGATGATTCCCAGAAGGAAGGTGGCGATAATATCCAACGGAGTCCCCTGGAGTATCAGGGCGGGGTTGTAGACAAATATGAAGGGAATTAAATAGCCCATGATAGCGATGAGCGATGATTCGACTCCCGTAGCTAGGGGCTTGGTGCCCGCTATAGCGGCCCCGCAATAAGAAGCTATACAGACGGGAGGAGTCACCTCTGCCATTATGGCAAAGTAGAAGACGAAAAGATGCGCCGGCAACGTAGGGATACCCAGGGCCATCATGGCCGGTCCGCCGATTGTGACAGCGATTATATACGCCGGAGTGCAAGGCAGTCCCATGCCGAGAATCAAGCAGGTAATCATCACCAGAATGAGGGCTGGCAGGAGGAAACCGCCGGAGAAGCTCTGTATGGCTGTCGCGATGCCTAAAGCCAAGCCGGTATAGGTGACGACGCTCACCACCATGCCTGCCCCTGCGCAGGTGACACCGAGCATTATGCAGTTGTAACCCGACTTCTCGAAAATCTCAAAAAGCTTCTTAGGCGAGAGTCTTGTGTCCTTACGCAGGAAGCTCAGGAGGAAGGATGTCCCGATCGCGTAGGTGCAAGCACCAAAGGGCGAATAACCAATTACGAGAAATACTATGAGGACGACTAAGGGTAAAAGGAGGTAGGAATCCAGAAGCACCTGCTTCCAGGAAATCATGTCCTTGGGATCCATAGCCCTGAGATTGTCCTTAAGCGCCATAAAATGGACGCGCCAGTAGATGCTCACATAATAGAGAATCGCACCAAGGGCTGCCGCGAGTGCGATGGTGGCGTAGGGAATGTTGGTGATTTCCGACATCACGAAGGCGCCTGCTCCCATGATGGGAGGCATGATCAAGCCCCCTGTGGAAGCGGCTGCCTCAACGGCGCCGGCGAACTGAGGCTTATAGCCCAGTTTTTTCATCAAGGGGATTGTGAAGGTTCCAGTTGCGTAAACGTTGGCCGAGGCGACGCCGGAGATGGAGCCGAAAAGGCCGGAACTAACCACGGCGATCTTGGCCGGACCTCCGGGACCATGGCCGGCTACCTTGGTGGCAAAATTGGTAAAGAAAGCGCCGGTCTTCGTAGTCTCCATGAAGGAGCCGAATATAACGAAGACGGCTACAAAGGTTGCGGTGACCCCCGTTATCCCTCCGTAAATGCCCGTATCCGTAAGCAGATAATTCATCTCCACAAGCCTGGAAAAGCGCAATGGCCGTGAATAGAATATCCCTGGAAGGTATGGCGCAACGAAGACATAAAGGAGAAACACCGCTACGAGAATGGCCATGGCGGGTACTACCACACGCCGGATGGCTTCGATTATCAAGAGTATATTGATAACTCCTAGAACCACCTGAAGGGTGCTCACAGAGGAAACCATCTGCATTCTCATGTTCAGCGGTTCATTGTAATAAATTATGTAGAGAGCCGGGATAATCGATGCCAGCGCCAGTATCCAATCCAGTGCGCTTGGCTTATCCACCGGCGAATTTTTCTTGGTTGCAGGAAAGAGAAGGAATGCCATGGGAAGGAGAAAGAGCATGTGTACGCCCCGCTGGATGCGCGGTTGCATTATGCCGAATACCGCGGTATAGAGATAGAATAGGGCGATCAAGGCCGACCATGCTCCTACTATCCACTTAAGCGGTGCTTTGAGATTACGCATAAATTCCCCTTTAAATGAGACAACGAAAGAGCTTGAGACAATTTTAAAAGTCCATGAACTTTCAAAATTGGTTTTGTAGTTTCACCTATTTTTCATGCTAGAGCATGAAAATAGATGAAACGTACACATTCCATCGGAAGGTTTTTCATACATCATGTGATATATGAAAAATCCTTGTTTAAAAACGGGTTTCGCCCGTCCCGTAGCGAGCCGGACGAAACCCTTGCTTCAGACGCCTCTGATTAAGGCGTTATTTGATATATCCCATTTCCTTGTAATACTTCAGAGCGCCTGGATGTAGGGGTACCTGCACCGTGGTACCAGCGTTCTTGGGCTCGAACACCTTGTAGCCGGCGCCGAGCTGGACCAGGAATGCCTTGTTCTCATTGAGAACCTTGGTGAGGACGTAGACTACATCTTCGGGCATTTTGGGGCTCACCAGCATCTCGGTAGAATGGCAGAGGGTCTGGATATCGTTGGGCATGCCGGTATAGGTGCCGCCGGGAACCTTGGCCAGGCCTGAATCCAGGGCTACCGTTCCGTAGGTGGTGGCGCAGTGGTTGATCACTTCATCGGAGAGTGCCATAAGGGTGGCGGGTCTGCCCATGGACATTTCGGTTATGATAGCGGCAGGGAGACCAACGCAGGTGAAGGCGTAGTCGACGTGCCTGTCCTTGAAGAGGCTAGGCATGTCGCCGTAGATAGCCTGGATGACTGTACCGCCGGCTTGCTTGATCTTGTCGTAGGAAAGTCCGTAGTACTGGAGCACGAAAGAGGTCATGACATACTCGGAGGTGCCGGTCATCGGGGCTGCTACCTTGACCTTCTCTCCCTTCTTGACCTTGGCCACGAACTCGTCCAGGGTGGTAACGCCCTGGTCCTTGGCTGCCAGGAAGTGGTAGTAGTCCACTGCCAGGGTTCCGGCAAAAGCCATGATATTCTTATAGGCTTTGTCATAGATGGGGGCGATGCCATTGTAGGCCGCCTTATCCACGTAGCCGACGCCCCAGGCGATGTCCGCATCGCCCTGATGAAGGGCTATAGGATTTGCTACGCCGCCGCCGGGAATAACTTTGATTGTGATGCGGGGTTCTTTTTCGTTAACCAGCCTGGCGAATCCGCCGGCTACTGTGTACCAACCGCCGCCCATGCCACCTGCCACCCAAGTATAGGTTCCTCCCTTCATGCCAGCCGGTCCGACCTGCGCGAATACAAGGCCGCTGACCACGAAGCCGAGGATAAGCAAGGCCGCTACTTTTCCGAACTTCTTCATCTTTGCCTCCTATTGAATCGACTCACTCATCAACAGATGAGCAATGTTAGGACGGCTTTTTTTTCCTGTCAAGGAAAACTTTTATGATATAGGATATATTTTACGAAAAAGAGCGCTGATTTCCTATAAGACTTGCCTGATTCCTCAACTCCCGTACAGGATTTTCCCGCCCACGATGGTGGCTATAACCTTTACATCCCAGAGCGAGTTCTCGTCCGTTTCCATCAGGTCCTTGTCCAGGGCGACGATATCGGCCCACTTGCCCACCTCCAGGCTGCCCCGGGAATCGTCCTCGAAATTAGCTCTGGCAGCCCAGATTGTCATGGCCTTAAGAGCGGCTACCCTATCGATTGCCTGGTCAGGCCTCCAGCCGCCTTCGGGCAGCTGCTTGTCATCCTTTCTGAACACCGCCGCCCTGAAACCGCGCAGGGGATCGGCTTTTTCTATAGGAAAATCGCTGCCATTGGCCAGCCAGCCGCAGCGCTCCAAAAGGTCGCGGTAGCGGTGAGAGCGCTGCATCCGTCCGGGACCGAGCCTATCTTCGGTCCAGGCCATGTCGGATACGGCGTGACTCGTCTGGACCGACGGTACTATTCCTAGCCTGGCTATCCTATCCACATCCTCGTCGGTTACCAGCTGGGCGTGCTCGATTCTCCAGCGAAGGTTATTGCCCGGTTCAAGGTGGCGCTGGTAGACGTCTAGGACAAGCTTTACGGCTCTGTCCCCGATGGCATGGACATTCATCTGAAAGCCGCAAGCCCGGGCTATTCCACACACCCTGTCCAATTCGCCCTCCTCGAGGGTAAGCAGGCCCCGGTTACCCGGCTCATCGGCGTAATCCTCCAGGAGAAGGGCACCCCTAGAGCCCAGCGCTCCATCGGCGTACATCTTAAAGGAGCGCAGCGTGAGTCTGTCCTTAACCAGGGGGCCTTGGCGCGCCAGGATCCGGATATTCTCAGCCGTGGGAGCGAGCATGGCATAGATTCGGATGTCAAGCACCCCCTCTTCATGCGCCCTTTCCATGGCTAGGACTTCCCGCAGCTCGGTGCCGGCGTTTGAAATAGAACTCAAGCCTAGGGAAAGGCAGCTAGCCTGCGCCGTGAGGAGGGCTTGCCGCATCTCGGCTTCCGAGGGCGCTGGCACCGCCGCTCTCACCAGATCCACGGCGTTGTCCAAGAGCAGTCCTGTAGGGCGGCCGTCCCGCAGCATCACCTTGCCGCCTTCCACATTCCTTGCATTCTCTAGCCCAGCCGCCTCCAAGGCCCGGGCATTGGCCACCGCCGCATGGCCGTCGATACGGATGGCTATGGCAGGATTATTGGGGAATGCCTTGTCCAAAAGGCTTCCATCGGGAAAATCTTTATCCTTCCAGCGATTCTGGTCCCAACCCCTGCCTTGGATCCAGTCCGACGCGGGCGGCGCTGCGGCGACCATGACCGATACCGCCTCATCCCAGGAAGCAGTCTCCGCCAGCCAGGGGCGCTGAAGGGCAAAGCCGTAGCTCAGGAAGTGGCAATGGGGATCCATGAATCCCGGATAGGCATAGGCGTCGCCAAGATCCAGACGGCGGGGGGCCGAAAAGTATTGATCTATGTCCCGGCGACTTCCGACGGCAATGATCCTGCCGTCTTTCACAACCAAGGCCTCGGCCCGGCCGAAAGCCTGGTCCACCGTGTAGATTCCCCGGGCTGTGATGATCAGGTCCGCCTCGCGGCTGGAGCTTGGGCTCATTGTCATGGCTATACTATCTATGGTTTGGGCAGAGGAGAAAAGTGAGTCGGCCGCCCCTCGCTAATTGAGGATGAACCTGCCGGTCACGAAAAAGTAGCCGTTTTCCTTGTAGTAGAGTTCCTGGGAGAGATCATCGAACAGCTTGGAGGGGATGTCCTCCCTGACGATATAGCCCAGGCCGAGGGCAAAGGAGTCGGCCAGGAAGATATCCAGGCCGACCCTCGCGGTGAGGCCCGTGCGCATCCGCTGGCCTTCGCCGTAGCGGGAGGCGAGATAAGCATCGAAGGCTGGGTCCTGGTTCGTGGAAGGAAAGTGGAAATAAAAGGCTGGGCCAGCGCCTACATAGGGACGCAAAAAGCCCAGCGGAATGCTTAGATTGAAGGTGAGCGGCGCGTAAATCAGGGATTCGAAAAAATCCCAGTCGGCCTTTTCCCCTGCCCCCGTAGCATCGGGTTTAATCTTGGTCCAGGAGCCGGGGCCGAAAAAAGCTCCATCTGAGTCCTTGCCGTAGTAGATATCCCCCAGATAGAGGACCTCAGCCCCAACAGAAAACCAGGGGCTGAGGGCGTAGCTTACCGTCCCTCCATAGAGGGCCTCGGCGATAGAAAAGGAGGCCAGGGTATCGCTTAAAGGCGGACTGACCGCCATAAGCCCCACGGCGGCGTGACTGCGGCTCGGGGCGGCGGCGATGGGCGCCAGGGCTATCATGAGCAGGAAAACCACGGACGCCGCGGTCGTTCGTCGAGCGTACATCATGAGACCTCCTTAGAGCTTTCTTTCAGTCTTCCTGCTCGTTCCACTTGACGGGGACAATGGATTTTTCGTTGTCCTTGTCAAAATACCGGGCCTTGGACATGACAGGATCGAACACGATGGAGTCCCCGTGCTTGTACAGGTGATGGGGATCGATCCTCGCCACCATGCCCTGGGTTGGGGTCGCAGCCTGGAGATGTATCTCGGCGCCCAGGGGCTCTACAACGGTCACCTTGGCAGGTATCTGACCTAGCGGATTTGGCTGGGAAATCACGTTGAGGTCCTCGGGCCGTATGCCGAAGGCAAGCTCCTTGCCCACGTAGGGTTTAAGGAGGTCTATATGGGCGGGGTCGGGCTGGAGCTGGAAAGAACCCTCATCCAGGAGGATTTTCCCATTTGCCTCGACGACTTTCACGTTGAGGAAATTCATGGGGGGAGAGCCTATGAAGCCTGCCACGAATTTGTTGATGGGGTTATTGTAGAGATACAGGGGGCTTCCGATCTGCTGAATGAGCCCGTCCTTCATAACGACGATCTTGTCGCCCATGGTCATTGCCTCGATCTGATCGTGGGTGACGTAAATCATGGTGGCCTGGAGCCTGTCGTGGAGTTCGATCAGCTCGGCGCGCATCTGGACTCTTAGCTTGGCGTCCAGATTGGACAGGGGTTCGTCGAAGAGAAAGACCTTTGGCTTGCGTACTATAGCGCGTCCCACGGCCACTCGCTGGCGCTGGCCGCCGGAGAGCTGCTTGGGCTTGCGGTCCAGGAGCTTTTCGATATCCAGAATCCTGGCAGCTTCCTTGACTCGCTGGTCTATTTCTTCTTTGGGCAGCTTCCGGATCTTGAGTCCGAAGGCCATGTTGTCGTAGACCGACATGTGGGGATAGAGGGCGTAGTTCTGGAATACCATCGCGATGTCCCTGTCCTTGGGCGGCACATCGTTCACCAGCTTACCGTCGATGAAGAGTTCACCTTCGCTGATGTCTTCCAAGCCCGCGACCATGCGTAATGTCGTTGTCTTGCCGCAGCCCGAAGGACCAACGAGGACTACGAATTCCTTGTCCTTGATGGAAATGTTAGCGTCCGACACGGCTTGCACATTGCCGTCGTACACCTTTCCGATCTTTTTTAGTTCTACCTGAGCCATGATTCCTCCCTTATGGGGTTTATGTTAGTTTTTCTAGTGTATCCCCACGGAGCGCCGGGGTCAACGTAAAATCGCTTCCTGTCGGTTCAAAGCAGGAATAATCTCCGCTCAGGCTCGAGGTATCGTTCCTATCCAAGCCTGGGCGGCTATGCCGAAGGCCACGGCCACGTTGAGCGAGGCCTTTATTCCTTTCATAGGGATACTAATCCGGTTCACGCCGGCCAGGTCCAGGGCTGATCGGGTCAATCCCAGCTCTTCGGAGCCCAAAAGGAGGACGCCCCGGGGAGGGAAGGCGAATTCAGCGACGCTTCTTCCTCCCAGCTCCAGGGCAAGAAGAGGACCGAAGGTGGGCAACTCCCCCAGCTCGCAGCGTCTCCAGGGTATGAGCTCCACGGCGCCCATTGAGGACCTTGCTGCCCTGGGATGCCGCGGGTCGGCGCAAAGGGGGGAGAGGAGGACTTCCTCGAAGCCCAGGGCTTCGGCTGTCCTCAGTATGGAGCCCACATTGAAGGGCGAGCGGATATCTTCAAGGAATACCCTAAAGCCCGGGTAGAAAGATCTCGTCTCGCCCTGCCCCGCCCTGAGCCTTGCCGTTCTTTCCTCCGCCGCCTCTGCCACAATTGCCTCGACAATTTCGAATCCCGAACTTCCAGCTCCGGCGGAGGGTTCTTCCTCGATCGCCGGGCATGGAGGGACGCGGTAATCGTGGAGGTCCCAGTCCGCCGGCGCCTGGCCGGAAATGCGGACGAGAAAATGCCTGAAATCGTTGATGCCCCGCAGGATGAGCTTCGGATCCCCCGCCCTGGAGAGCGAGGAAACACAGATGCCTGCCGCGGTTTTCAGCCCTTCCTCGGATTCGGCGTCAGAAGCCAGGAACTCTGCCAGCGCGAGGGCTAGCTCCTTGGCCTTGTCCCAGCCCCTGCCTTCGGCTATATCCAGCTCCGCTCTCTCAAGCAGCAGGGCGCATTTGCGGGTGCGCGACCGGCCGTGGAGCTTGGATATCCGCTGGATTATCATTCATCGATCTCCTCTCCCGCCATTCCTGTGAAAGCAGACTTTTCCGTCCCTGTCGGCTTCCCAGACAGGGATTTCCTTCCCACCTTTGCCGCGTCCCTCGCCCCGGCCTGCATTCCGGCATCAACCGGCATCCCGGCACCAGCCTGCTTCTCCTCCCTGTCTTGCTCCCCTGCCCTGCCCGATACCAGAAGGGCGAATTCCCCCTTCTGAGGTATGGGATCGGCGGAACCTTCGGCAAGGCGAGTGGCCAATTCGGCGGCGCCGCATTCCACGATCTGCTCGTGTATTTTCGTCAGCTCCCTGCCCAGGCAAACCCTGCGATCCGGAGCCAGCTCCGCGAGATCGGCGGCCAGGCGACGTATCCTGAAAGGGGACTCGTAGAGGATAAAAGCCTCCTCTCTGGCCAACAACTCGGCCAGCCTCGCCCGGCGGCGGCCTTGCTTGGGGCTCAGGAACCCGTCGAAGAGGAAGCCCCGCTCGGCGAAACCGGAGGCCGAGGCGAGGGTGGCCAGGGCTGAGGGGCCGGGGATGGGGACTACCCTGTGTCCGGCTGCCCTCGCCCGCCTGGCCGCCTGCGCGCCGGGATCCGAGATGCCAGGAGTGCCGGCGTCGCTGCAGTATGCGACCTTCTTGCCCTCCTCTAAAAGCCTCAATATTCGAAGGGAGCCTCGCTCTTCGTCGTTGGCGTGGCAGGAGACCAGGGGCTTCTTGATGGAGAAGTGGTTTAAGAGGCCCAGGGTATGCCTGGTATCCTCGCAGGCGACCACATCCGCGTCCTTGAGCGTTTCCAGTGCTCTCAGACTTATGTCCCCCAGGTTTCCAATCGGAGTCCCGACCATATAAAGAACACCCACGTTCCACCTCTTTGGTCCAGTTATTTAGGCCTCGCCTATCACAAAACCGATTCTACAGGATGAAAGCCCGACGGAATAGGGCGGTAGGGTTCCGTTTCCACTCCTCATCCTCCGTTCGTGCCGAAGAACCTCGACAAGGGGCTTGATTAGTAGTATTTTTCTTTAATGAGTAAAGGCATTACAAAGAAGTACATCTTCCTCGTTTTTTTCATCGCTCTATTCATTCTCGTGGCGCGGCTCTTCTACCCCTTCATGACGGTTATACTCTGGTCGGGGCTTCTCTATGCCTTTATCAACCCACTCTACGAGCGCTGCACTAAACGGCCTCAGCATGGCAAAGCCGCTAGGAGCAAGCGTCCCTTCTCGGAAAAGATCCTGGCAGGAGTATTCTCGGTCCTGGGCGTTCTCGTCATTGTCGTGCCTCTAAGCTTTCTAACCCTCGAGCTGGTGAAGCAGATGGTGGGCTTGTCAAGCGATTTACTGAACTTCATCGATAAGAACGCCGAGCTATTATCCCTCAGTCCGAATAGTCCGGTGGGAGGACTCTTGTACCGACTTTCGGAAGGAGCCATCGACCTCAGCCACATAAATATCGTGCATGAGATCAAGACCGCTCTTCTTGCCAGCTCGGGCAAGCTCTTAGGGTTTTCAGGCACTCTTATCAAGAATGTCGCCAGCCTTGTCATGACCCTGGCTTTCATGGTCTTCACTCTCTATTTCCTCTTGGTGGACGGAAAGCACCTAGCTGGTCTCGTGATTTCTGCCATACCAATAGAACGGACCTATACAAAAATGTTTATGGAAAAGTTTAGCGAATCTGGGAGACAGCTCATCTTAGGCTACTTCCTGGTATCCATCTACCAAGCGTTGGTCATGTTCATTCTCTGCCTGGTATTCAAGCTGAAGAGAGCCTTGGTCCTGGCCGTGCTGACCGCCATAGCCTCATTCATACCCATGGTCGGTACCTCGCTGGTATGGATACCCACCTCGATTATCCTCGGATTTTCAGGCGGAGTGGGCAAGGCGGTGGCCTTTTTTCTCCTCGCCGCGTTTTTCGTGGCGTTCTCCGATAACTTCATCCGCCCGATGGTGCTGGGAGAAAAACTCAAAATCCACCCACTTCTCATATTCTTCGCCATAGTCGGCGGCCTTCAAATATTCGGCATCAACGGCTTGCTATTAGGTCCCCTTATCGTCGTGATCTTCTTCGCCGCCGCGGGGCTCTACGAACAGATCGACGATATTCAGACCGCCGAGCCAGACAAAAAGCAAACAAGTTCCTCGTAATAGGAATCGTCGATGGCAAGGCCTCCCGCCGATCGGCCTATGCCGCATTCGGGTTTCTTCAAGTCATGGAAGTCGGAGCCGGCGGTTACGAGGAAGCCCCGCTGCCTGGCCATGCGCTCCAGGATTCTGCATTGCCCTAGCTTCGCTGCCGGATGATAGGCTTCGATGCCGGCGACGCCCATTGTCTTCCATTCGTCCATGAGCGCCGCGAGCTTGGGTTTCCCTATGAAAAGCGAATAGGGATGGGCTACCACCGCGAGCCCTCCGGCGACTCGGATAAGCCTCAGCGCGACTTCGAGAGCGAGACAGTCCTTGGGAAGGTAGAAAGGCCGACCCTTTCCCAGGTATTTATCGAAGGCTTCCTGCCTGCCCCGGACAAGGCCTTTTCTGACTAAGGCTTCAGCGATATGGGGCCTGCCGATACTCTGGGTCCCCGCCAGAAAGCCGATCTCTTCCAGGTCTATGGAGATGCCCTCCCGATGAAAAAGCTCGACGATTTGCTCATTGCGGGAAGCCCGGGCGTCGGCCAGCTCGGCCAATGCCCGCAGAAGCTCGGGATTCCTCTCGTCCAAGCCCAAGCCCAGAAGATGGAACTCCCCAGGGTCGAAGTCTATCTCTATTTCGACACCAGCGACGAAGTCCAAGCCTAGTTCCGCCGCCCTGGCCCTGGCCTCGGCTATGCCCGCGACGGTATCGTGATCGGTGAGCGCCAGCGCCTTTAATCCGTTTTTTACCCCATGGCCGATCAGGTCGGAAGGGCTCAGCTCGCCATCGGAAGCGCTGGAATGGGTGTGGAGATCGATCATGTACGGGCTGCCCGAATCGCCCCGTCCCGGCCGAAAAGCAGGACGGGAGGACCATCCTCGATGCGAGTGCTGAGTCGGGCAGCGTATTCCAGGATTTCTACGTCGGACAGGGCTTGGACAACGGGATCGGCAGGGGGCCGGGCGACGGTGTAGAGCTGGACAGCTTCGATTTTTGCCTTGCGGGATAATAAGGCCCGAAGAATTGCGGCGTAGGCAGCAACTTCCTTTTCTCCCGGCGCCCTTCCGTTCAATCTGCAAAGCATGGTCTGAAGTATGATAGGCTGCTTGAGGGCGAAGCGGCCTATGCCGTCGACCATGTCTTCAAGCCTGTAATCCGATCTTGAGAGGGCGCTGAAGCCCTCCTGGGTTCCTGAGTCCAGCTTGGCCCAGATTTTGAGACCTTCAGCCTCGACAGAGCGAGTGAGCAGCGCCGATACGTGCTGGTCTAGAAAGCCTGTGGAATTAGTGATAAGCACCAGCTCCGAAGAGCCTGCCATGCGGGCATACCGCCGCCTGTAGTCGGCGCAGAGTTCGAGAGCTTTTTCCAGATGAGGGGAGAGGGTCGGTTCGCCGTCGCCCGATATGCAGATATCCATGATCGGCACGGCTGCCCAGTATTCGTGATATCTACGCTCGAAAAAATCCTCCAGGGCACAATCAAGATGCCTGAGATCGAATGTTGCGCAGGAGACTGTTTTAGCAACCTCGCAGTATAGGCAGTCGAAGTTACAGCGTTTCCTGTCGGGAAATAGGTTGATGCCCAGAGAGAGTCCCCCCGAGCGCCTGGAAAAAACAGGATATACCAGCGAAGCCCCATCCTTCCCTCGCTTATGATTGACGATCTCTTCGCTGAACATGGACCCATAATATCGCCAAGGCCGTTGCATATTCAAGATTGATCAATTTTATGCACCCGCGGTACCCAGAGATTTTTCTGTATAAAAATGCGGAATATAGAATAGATATGCATGACAGCGGTCAGACGGGCTTGACATGGCTCTGCAACCTGTGCTTTTATGCTGTCCATAATGAATCGGAATTATACCGTCCCCAGGGGATGCAGAGCCCTTCATCATCACCACGGCCACCATCGCAGGGAAGCCGGGGCATTGCGGGGCTTGATCCGTTCATAAAGGCATCAAGCGTACATTGAAAGCGCCGGCTGGATCCAGCCGGCGCTTTTTTGTTAGGCCGATTACCTGGTCTTCCTAAAAAGCGCAGCCTGGATTTAGGGGGGCGGAAATTAAAGGAGAGACCATGGATACAGCGGATTCGGTGTTGAGAGTTGGACTTCCCAAGGGAAGGATGCAGTCAAAGGTTGTACAGCTTCTGGCGGATGCCGGATTGCCGGTGAGCATTGACGAGCGGGAATACAGGCCTCGCCTGGGAAACGGCTCCAACCTCAAGACTCAGGCGGAACAGCTAAGCTACGAAACAAAGCTACTAAAGCCACAAAACATAGTCGAGATGCTCTCCTCGGGAAGCCGAGACGTAGGCTTCGCCGGCGCCGACTGGGTCAGGGAGCTTAAAGCCGACCTGGTTGAGCTTTTGGATACAGGCATGGATCCTGTCTCCGTGGTGGTTGCAGCTCCATCAGGACTGGTCGAGAGAATCGGCCAGGTCGGGTCTCCCAGAACTTCATGGAAGACAGCCTGCGGTAGGAGTCCTATCATAGCCTCGGAGTACGAAACCATAGCCAGGGAATGGATAGCCGAAAAGCTGCCAGATGCCGTCTTTATCCGCTCCTATGGGGCGACCGAAGTCTTCCCCCCCGAGGACGCCGATATCATCATAGACAATTGCGCCACCGGCAGCACCCTCAAGGCTAACGGTCTGGTCATCATGGAAACGGTCATGAAGAGTTCCACCAGGCTCTACGCCTCCCGGAAAGCCATGGATAACCCTGCCAAGAAAGAGGCAGCCGAAGCCCTGGTGCTGATCCTGCGCTCTGTCATGGAAGCCCGCCGGAGAGTCATGCTGGAGATGAATGTGGAAGAATCCAAGCTGGATGACCTTATCGCCATCCTCCCCTGCTTAAGATCGCCCACGCTTTCGCCCCTGGAAGGCGGCAAGGCGTACGCCGTTCGCGTCGCCGCACCCAGGGACCAGCTGGCGGCCTTGATCCCCGAGATAAAGCGAAGGGGCGGAACAGACATACTGGTCATCCAGCTGAGCCAGCTGGTACCCTGAAGGGAGGTCGGATCAATGGAACAGAGCGAATGGCTCAAGCTGGACGCGAATGAGGGCCGCTGTTTATTAAGTCCCTCACAGCTGGCAAGAGTCCTTTCCCCGGAGGTCGCCCGGCGTTATCCCAGGGCGGAACTGCTGGAGCGAGACCTGGCGGCTTATTTCGGACTGCCCAGGGAGCAGCTTATCGCCACGGCGGGTGCAGACGACGCAATCGAGCGGGCATTCAGGATATTGGCAGGGCATGGATCCAAGGTACTGACCACAGTCCCAGGTTTTGTCGAATTTCTAGACGCCGCCGTGAGGACCAAGGCCGAATTCATCGGCGTAAAAAAACGACCCGGCACGGCGCTGCCCGCCCGGGAGATCTGCGAACGCATAAAGCGTGACAAGCCCTCCCTTGTGGTCATCGCATCTCCGGACAATCCCGACGGAAGGGTCTTGAGCATCGAGGATTTCCAGCTCATCAGCGGAATCTGCAGGAGCGAGGGCGCTGTCTTTCTCCTCGACCTCACCTACCTGGATTTTGCCGATGACAGCTCGATTCTCCAGCGTGCGCTTGAAACACCGGGAGTACTCATCACCGGCAGCTTTTCCAAATCCCGGGGACTGGCCGGATTCAGGGCGGGCTGGGCCATGGCTGGGAGCGAAGGGGCTGGGCTCATAGGATTTTTGCGAGAGGCGGGGCCGCCCTTCTCACTCTCCTCCCCGGCCATAGAGGCTGCCAGAATAGCCCTTGCGGAAACCGATGCGGTCCGGGCTGCCTTCGTGCAGCGGATAAAAAAGGAGCGCTCCGAGCTCAAGGATACACTACAGGCTGCGGGAGCCGAGACCTGGGAATCCCAAGCCAATTTTGTGAGTGCCTTCGTGGCTAACGCCGAGGCCTTCTGCCTCGATTTGCGAAAAAAGGGTATCCTCATACGGCGCTGGCCGGGCAATCTGGATACCGAAGGACTGGTGCGGATAACCTGCCCTGGCGAGGTTGAGGCATTCAACCGACTTATGAACGCGCTCAGGCGTGTGGAGGGAATACGATGAACAACGATACGATAGTCGTTTCGAGGAAAAGCAGGGAGACAGATATTGAGCTGAGGCTGCGCTTTTCGCCGGGAACCTCGGAGATACACAGCGGCATCGGGTTTCTCGACCATCTCCTTACAAGCTTCGCCCACCATTCAGGCTGGACACTACAGCTGCAATGCCGGGGAGATCTGGAGGTGGACGAACACCACAGCGCCGAGGATACCGCCATCGTGCTGGGAATCGCCTTCAAGGAAGCGCTGGCGGACAGAGTAAACTGCCGGCGTTTCGGTACCGCCTATGCGCCTTTGGACGAGGCGCTGGCCAGGGCTGTGGTCGATCTGTCTGGAAGACCCTGGTTTCAGGTAGACCTGGGGCTGAAACGGGAGAGGATCGGGAGCCTTGCCGCCGAGAACATTGGCCATGTACTGCAGAGTTTTGCCATGAACGCCGGCATCTGCCTCCACGTGGACGTTCTGAAAGGGGAAAATGATCACCACAGGGCTGAGGCTGCCTTTAAAGCGATGGCATTGGCGCTCCGCAGCGCCCTTATGCCCCTGGAAAGCAGCGTAGGAGATCAGAACGAGGATCTTGGGAGTGTACCGGAAGGCGGCGCTGGCCCGCAGAACAGCACAAAGGGAAGACCGAGCGTTTCAATATCGAGGGTCAAAGAACCTAGCCCGGGGAAGGTTTCATGAAAAAACCCATACTCGTTGTTGCCTCAACGGGGGCAGCCAACCTCGCCTCGGTGGTGGCCATGTGCGAAAGAACGGGCGTCGAGCCTGTCATCACCAAGGATCCGGCACTCGCTGCCGATGCGGAAAAGCTGCTGCTTCCCGGCGTGGGCGCCTTTGGTGCGGCCATGGAAAGTCTTGCCGCAGGGGGTATGGACAGGGTTCTGGCGTCGAGGATCGAAAAACGACAACCCACCATGGGTATCTGCCTGGGAATGCAGCTTTTCTGTAAAACTAGCCAGGAAGCCCCGGGCGTGGCCGGCATCGCTGCGGTGCCAGCAAGGGTTGAGCGCTTCTCTCCAAGACTTGCCTTGCCCCAGCTGGGCTGGAACAGGGTGAGTCCCTGCCCGGTGGAAGGTTTTGTCGAAGCCGGCTGGGCGTATTTCGCCAATAGTTACAGGATTACCGAGGTTCCCGAAGGTTACTCTTGCGCCTTTAGCACGTACGGTGAGCGCTTTATCGCCGCGCTTACCGCAGGATTTGATGCCGAAAGCGGAATACCCGCCATTCTCCTCTGCCAGTTCCACCCCGAGCTCTCCGGAGCCTGGGGCCAGCGACTTTTCAGGCGATGGATGGGCTTAAAGGCGGACAGCGTCGAGATTGCAGCGAACGAGGGCTTAGAGCGGTCCGATAGAATATCGGACCCTACCCCTTCTTCGAACAGGACGGCGCTGCGCATTCTCCCCTGCCTCGATATAAAGGGCGGAAGGGTCGTCAAGGGCACAAAATTCCAAAACCTGGTGGATTCGGGTGATCCGGTGGAACTGGCCGCCCGATACGAAGCCGAAGGAGCCGATGAGATCGCCCTACTGGATATAAGCGCAACTATCGAGGAGCGTCGAACAGTTCTCGATTCAGTGGCGGCGGTGCGTAAGCGACTGTCCATTCCCATCTCGGTGGGTGGAGGGATCCGCAGCGTCGAGGATGCGGAACGCCTATTGAATGCAGGGGCGGATCGGGTGTCCGTGAACAGCGCGGCGGTACGGAATCCCGAGCTCGTTCGGGACCTCGCCGAGCGATTCGGTGTACAATGTGTCATTGTGGCCATCGACGCCGCCAGAAAGGCTGATGGCGGCTGGGAAGTCTTTATCGAAGCAGGCAAGAAGGGGACGGGTATCGACGCGGTTCAGTGGGCCAAACGATGTGCCGCTCTTGGAGCGGGAGAGATACTCCTCACCTCCATAGACAGGGACGGAACAGGCCTCGGCTACGATGAGGAGCTTATAGCCGCTGTCGCCAGGGCTTCGGGCATATCGGTGATAGCATCGGGGGGCGCGACCCAAATACCCCATTTTTTGAAGGGAGCCGAAGCTGGAGCCAACGCGCTTTTGGGCGCCGGAGCCTTTCATAGAGGAGAATTGAGCATCCGAACCTTGAAACAAAGCCTTTCGGCTTCGAGCATGGAGGTAAGACTATGATAATACCCAGCGTAGATATTTTGGGAGGAAAGGCTGTTCAGCTGAGGGGCGGTCGCCATCCGGTCCTCGAGGTCGGGGATCCCGAGCTGTTGGCCGAAAAACTCTCCCGGTCGGGAGAGATCGCCGTCGTGGACTTGGATGCAGCCCAGGGCAAGGGTTCCAATAAAGACATCGTCAGGCGGATCATCGCACGATACCCTTGCAGGGTAGGCGGCGGAATACGGAGCAGGGAACTGGCCTTGGAATACCTGGACCTCGGAGCCAGGGCGGTGATGATCGGCACTAAGGCAAACCCTGAGTTCCTCGCCGAGTTCCCGCCCGAGCGCCTTATCGCCGCCTTGGACACGAATAATGAGAAAATCATGGTCGAAGGCTGGACGAAAGAGACCGAGGCTGATCTCTTTGCCAGAATCGCGGAACTAAAGCCCTATGTGGGCGGCTTCTTGGTCACGACAATCGACAGGGAAGGAGAGATGAACGGCTTTGATTTTACTAGGGCAGAAGCCATCATCAAGGCGGCAGCCGACAGGCGCGTCACCTTCGCAGGCGGAGCCTCGGGGGGTGATGAAGGAGCAGCACAGATCGCCCGCCTGGACTCCATGGGCGCCGATGTGCAGGCCGGCACGGCCATCGCCACCGGAGCGCTGAGCCTTGCCCGGGCTTTTTCCGCCCCCTTAAAGTCAGACAGGCCCGACGGCCTCTGGCCGACCGCGGTCTGCGACGAGGGAGGCAGACTCCTTGGCCTGGTCTATTCTGATTTGGAAAGCCTGGATGCCGCCTTTGAATCGGGACGAGGGGTCTATAAATCTCGCTCCCGAGGCCTATGGAAAAAAGGCGAAACCTCGGGCGATTACCAGGATCTCATACGCGCCGATTTGGACTGCGACCGAGACTGCATACGCTTCACCGTGCGACAGAACGGAAAGGGCTTCTGTCATCTGGGGCGCAGGAACTGCTTTGACAAGGGCTTCGGCATCGAAAAGCTATCCAGAACCGTTGAAGCCCGGTTCAAGGAAGCTCCTGAGGGTTCATACACCAGAAGACTCTTCAGCGATGCCGGACTTTTAGCCTCCAAGCTTCGGGAGGAGGCCGACGAGCTGGCCAAGGCATCCGGCGCTGCCGAAGCTGCCTTCGAGGCTGCCGACGTGATTTACTTCTCCCTGGTCAAGGCACAGACAGAGGGAGTCAGTCTTAAAGACATCGAAGCTGAGCTGGAGCGCAGATCCTATAAGGTGCAGCGCAGGCCAGGCAACGCAAAACCGGGCTACGAGGATGGAGAGGGAGGCAGTCGTTGGACGGGAATTCATTGAAAAATTCCGATAGCAAAGCTTTTTCCATGCGGCGCATCAGCCTTGCGGAAATCCCCCCCCCTTCAGGCCGCCTTTTTGCGCCCGACGTGGAGGAAAAGGCGGCTACAATAATAGCTGAGGTCAGGGAAGGCGGGGTAAAAGCCCTTCGGCGCTGGGCTGAACGCTTGGGGGAACTGAAGCCAGGCGAAGACCTGTTCTTCGACCGAAAGCAGCTGGAAGCCTATTGGGAGACCCTGGATCCTTCCTTGAAAAAACTGCTCGAGACGGTCAAGAAACGGATCGCCGATTTTGCCGCAGCCCAGCGCTCCTGCTTGTCGGACTTGTCCATGCCTGTTGCCGGAGGCAGTGCCGGACACCGATTCATCCCCGTAAAGCGGGCTGGCTGCTATGTGCCAGGAGGGCGGTATCCCCTGCCCTCCACGGCCCTCATGACGACAGTGCCGGCAGCCGTGGCCGGGGTCGAAGAGATTTACTGCGCCGGTCCCAAGCCTGATCCGGTAAGCCTGGCGGCGGCCTATTTGGGGGGTGCCCGGGGCTTCCTGCGCTGTGGAGGGGCTCAGGCGATCGCCGCCATGGCATTCGGCGTGGGGCTGCCGGGCTGCGACGTGGTAGTGGGGCCCGGCGGGCGCTTCGTGGCCAGCGCCAAGCGCCAACTGTTCGGCACGGTGGGCACCGAAGCGCCCGCCGGGCCTTCGGAGCTGCTCATCATCGCCGACGGCCAGGCCAATCCTGCCCTGGCCGCCGCTGATCTTATCGCCCAGGCGGAGCATGACCCAGAAGCCTTCCCCGCCCTTATCTGCCGTTCCGAAGCCTTCGCCCGGGATGTGGAAAAAGCCCTTGCCGCGGCGCTCCAAAGTCTTCCTGAACCCAACCGGAGCACAGCGTTCGCCTCCCTGGCCAAGGGCTGGATCCTGGTTGCGGCTGACGATGCCATGGCGAAAGAAGGCGTCGAACGCTGCGCTCCCGAGCATCTCGAGCTTTTAGTCGCTTCGCCCGAGGCGTGGGAAAAAAGCATACGCTGCGCCGGCGCGGTATTCCTCGGCCAGGGCTCGGCGGAGGTCTTCGGCGACTACGGGGCAGGTCCCAACCACAGCCTTCCCACCGCCGGGGCTTCTCGCTTCGCCGCAGGGCTTTCGGTGCTGCATTTTCTCAAGGCCAGAACCTGGCTTACAATCGACCAGCCCAGCCTGCTCTCTACCGACACAGCGGCATTCGCGCGCCTCGAAGGCCTGGAAGGTCACGCCAGGGCGGCGGAGATCAGGGAGCGCTGTCTATAAAACGGGTAGGCCGCCCCCTGCCATGCTCCGAAGCTTACGAGAGGTGTGGACTCTGAGCATCGGCTTTAGAAGCCGTAAATCGCCGAATACTTCTTGCGCAGATAGCGGGTAAAGTGCGAAGGATCGAGCGCAGAGCCGGTGGCTTTCAGCACCAGCTCCGAAGGCAGAAGGGCGGCCGCTTCCCGATGCACCTTGTCCCTGAGCCAGCTTAAAGCCGGAGAACAGTCTCCAGCCGCGATGCTTCGCTCCAGGGAGGGAATCTGATCCTGCATGGCCGCCCAGAACTGGGCCGCATAGAGATTGCCCAGAGCATAGCTCGGAAAATATCCGAAGGAGCCCATGGACCAGTGGATATCCTGCAGACAACCCCTGGAGTCATCGGGCACCTCTATGCCTAAGGTTTCGCGTATCGCGGCATTCCAGGCTTCCGGCAGATCCTCCACCGCCAGGCTTCCCTTGATGAGGGCTGACTCCAGTTCGAAGCGCAGGATAACGTGGAGACCGTAGCTCACCTCATCGGCCTCGGTGCGTATCAGGCTCGCCTCTACCCTGTTGACTCCCCTGTAAAAATCTTCCAGCCCTACACCATCCAGGGCCCCTTCGGCCATTGGTACAATCTTTCCGTAATGGGCATCCCAGAAGGGAAGCGAGCGGCCGATGATATTCTCCCACATTCTGGACTGGGATTCGTGGATCGCCATGGATGCCCCGTCGGCCAGCCTGGTGCCTGAAAAATCCGGTCCTACATCCAGCCCCATCTCGTACAGGGCGTGGCCGGCCTCGTGAATGGTGCTGAACACGCTGGAGGGGAAATACTCTTCGATATAGCGGGTGGTTATCCTGATATCATCTCTCCCCAGAGTTGTGGTGAAGGGATGGGCAGTCGTATCGAGCCTCCCCCTTCGCTTGTCGAATCCCATGGCGGCCATCAAATAATCGCTCATCCTCGACTGGGCGGCAGCGCTTACCCTGCGGCGCAGAAACCTGTCGTCGGTCTGCGGACTGGAGCGGATTGAGCCCAGAATCTCCACCAGGTCCCGCTTCATGACGGCGAATACCTCGGCGGTTGTCTTTTCGCTGCTTCCAATCTCGTAAAGGTCCAGAAGGACATCGTAGGGCGGGGCATCGGGATTCAAGGCCGATGCTTTTTCCAGATTCAGCCTTATCATGGTGGCCAGATGAGGGGCGAAACCCTTGAAGTCGTTGTTTTTCCTGGCCTGTACCCAGGCCGCCTGGGAAAGGCTTGTCTGCCTGGCCATCTCGCTCACCAGGACGGCAGGAAGCTTTGTTTCCCTGTCGTATTCCCTGCGGCAAACGCGAAGATACGCCCTTTCCTGCTCCGAGAGACCTTTTTCGCCTTCGAGCTTGGCTAACAGTTCACCGATCTCGGGGTTCACCGCTTTTTCGTGAGCTAAACCTTCCATCAAGGCCAACTGCTCGGATCTTTCGTCCAGAGCCGCCTCGGGCAGGTAGGTCTCCTGGTCCCAGCCCAGGAGAGCCCCAATGTGACTCAGCAAATTTCTTTCCCTGTCCAGGGATATGAGTTTTTTCATCGCCTCGACCATAGCGACTCCTTACGTATATGGTTTATTAGCATTCCATCGCTATAAAATCGGTATGAATGCTAACACAGTGATAAAAAGTGTACAACGGAGCCTCCCCCAGGGTATAATCCCATCGTGTTTCTCCAGGAACTCAAGCAGCCGGTCGAAAGTCTCAGAAACGTAGGCCCCGCCCTGGCCTCCAAACTGGGCAGACTGGGTATCAGCACGGTCGGGGATCTGATCACCCACTACCCCAGGGACTACGAAGACAGGAGCGCCTTCGTGCCCCTGTCCCGGTTTACCGACAAGAATCCCGTCCACACCATCGCCGAGGTGGCAGCCCACGAATGGTTCGGCTACGGAGCAATGCGAACCCTGAAGATCAGGGTACGTGATGAAAGCTCCGAAGCAGTGCTCATCTGTTTCAATCGACCCTTCCTGGAAAAAAGTCTCCCGGTGGGAGCCCGGATTCTCATCCATGGCAAGTTCCAGTTCCGTTACGGCGAGATCCAGTCCTCGGCGTTCGACGCCGAAGTCTACCGTGAAGGCTC
Source organism: Spirochaetaceae bacterium UBA4077 (assembly GCA_002383375.1). Taxonomy (GTDB): domain Bacteria; phylum Spirochaetota; class Spirochaetia; order Treponematales; family Rectinemataceae; genus UBA2256. The sequence goes on along the minus strand of DFYR01000068.1, from coordinate 6,506 downwards.
GAATCCCCTTCCCGGCCTCTTGCCCCTCTATTCCCTTACCAGCGGCCTCAGCCAGACAGCCCTTCGCAAGCTCGTCAAGCGAGCCCTGGAGATGTACGGCCGAAGGGTGGAAAACGAACTGAGTCCGGAGCTGATTGCTCGAAAGGGCCTCATGGCCAAGGCCGAAGCCCTGCAAGCCATCCATTTTCCAAAATCAGAGACCGAAAAGTCCCTGGCCAGGACCAGCCTGGCCTACGAAGAGCTTTTTCATTTTCAGCTGGGAATCGCCATGAGGATTCAAGCCCGGAAGCTGCAGAGCGTAGAACGAAAACCCATCCAGGGTATTCTGGGCAGGCGTCTGCTGGAACGGCTCCCCTTTTCCCTCACCCAGGACCAGGTTGAGGTTTTACAGGAAATCCAAGCCGACATGGACCGTCCCCAACCCATGGCCAGGCTCCTTCAGGGAGACGTAGGTTCCGGGAAGACCATAGTCGCCCTGCTGGCCGCCCTTCGGGCGGTGGAACGGGGTGCCCAGGTGGCGATGATGGCACCTACGGAGCTCCTTGCCCGCCAGCACGCCGCCACCGCCGCCAAGCTGTTGGAACCCCTAGGCGTCAGGCTGGCCTTTCTCACTGGCAACGTGGACGACGCTTCCCGTCCTCCACTGCTCAAAGCCCTTGCCTCGGGAGAGGTGGACATAGTCCTGGGCACCCACGCGCTTTTTTCCTCCGATGTCCTCTACAAGGACCTGCGCCTAGTCATCATTGACGAACAGCACCGCTTCGGAGTCGTTCAGCGCGGGGCTCTGTACAAAAAAGGATACATCCCAGACCTTCTCATGATGACAGCGACACCAATACCGCGGAGCCTTGCCTTGACCCTTTTTGGCGATCTGGCGGTTTCCTCCATTAAAAGCCTGCCTCCCGGAAGAAAACCGGTGATAACCCACCTTGCTAAGGAGGGAAACGAGTCTAAGGTATATAAATTTGTAGACAGAATGGTGGCCCAGGGGCGTCAAGCCTTCTTCGTCTATCCCCTTATCGAAGAATCAGAGAAGTCGGAACTGAAAAATGTCCAGGAGATGGCCTCGCTCCTCGCCCGAAAGGTCTATCCCCAGTATTCCCTGGGATTCCTCCATTCGCGGCTTAAGGAGGAGGAAAAGCGCCAGGTAATGGACGCCTTCGTGGCGGGGAAAATCCAGATACTGGTCGCCACCAGCCTTATCGAAGTCGGCGTTGATATTCCCAATGCGGCGGTGATGGTCATCGAGCATGCGGAGCGCTTCGGACTTTCTGCTCTCCACCAGCTCCGGGGCAGGATCGGCAGGTCAGGCCACCAGAGTTACTGTTTTCTGGTGTATTCAAAGGAAATAGGAGAGGAAGCGGTCCAGAGGCTCAAGGCTCTCTATTCCAGCACCGATGGATTCGCCCTGGCCGAGGAGGATCTGAAGATCCGCGGACCCGGCGAGCTTCTGGGAACAGCCCAATCCGGTACCCTGCGTCTTCTAATCGCTGATCCTCTGAGAGATTTCGAGCTGTTGAAATCAGCCAGGCTGGAGGCTTTTTCCGTGGTCAAGGAAGATCCCTCCCTCCTCTTTCCAGCTCACGAGGTGTACAGAAGAATCATGGATACTCGATCTGCGGTCAAAGAAGCCTAGAATGGCAGTTTTCCCCTCCTCGGCTTGAGAAAGCCAGTAACGAGGCTAGGAGAAATGCCTTACTTTCGAGGACCGCCGTTCTGGAGCACAATCTCGGAACTCGCCATGAATTCCAGGATCTTTTCTTTTCTAGCCCGGGGGCCCAGCAGCTCCCGTACCCTCAGATATTTCCTGCGAAGGTACTGGATGGAGGGTATGGTGCTTCTAAAATGTTCCGCCAGCTCCCAGTCCCTGTGGAGATAGCGCCCCGATGAATCTTTGCCATTCATGTCCAGGAATTCTGCGAGCAGTTCCTTGGTCCACTGGATGGGCGCAGTCCGGGAATAATCGTGCTTGTCCAGCCGTCGCCTCGTTCTGCCTTCCGAACCTTCCTGTTTCTTTTTCTTCCAGTGCGGATGGCGGTTCCTGGCATGGAGGATATCTTCCTTATCGTAGCCTGTAGCCTCCATCCAGAGACGGGCGAGTCTGGCCTTCTCTGCCGGGGACAGGCCGGAGCGGAATGACCGGTCCACATACTCTTCGGGAGTCTTGGACTCGAGAATCAATTTATCCCATCTTTTCATAAGAATAATATACGACATAACACCTGCTAATTTCAAATGGAAAAACACAATTTTCTATGTCGCTCATCGCGAGCCCAAGAGAGCCGCAATCCTGGCGCCCCACAGGAACCATTTCCAGGCAGGTATGCATTGCGCGTTTTTGATAAGCGTTCTATCATGATCGAACGCAACTATACGAGGTATCAGCGCTTGCGAAGACCGCAAGAACGTATAAAAGCAAGGAGGATTCCATGTCCCTGAAGTATGAAGCTCTGTTGAAGAACATCATGAGTCCCGACAGCTTCGGCAAGCTGATGGCTCTTAAGAATCCTGCCGTTGTGGAATTTGCCGGTTTTTTTGCGGAGCATTGCCAGCCCAAGTCCATCTACGTCTGCGACGACAGCGAAAAGGATGTCCAGTTCGTTCGAGACCAGGCATTGGCCAAGGGTGAGGAAGAGCGGCTAGCCAATTCAGCCCAGACCATTCATTGGGATGGTTATAACGATCAGGGCAGGGACAAGAACGGCACTCGCTTCATGGTGTACAAAGAAAATCTCGAAGAAATGGGCGCCCTTAATACTATTGAGTATGAAAAAGGCTATGCCGAGATCATGGAGATATCCAAAGGAATTATGGCGGGCAAGGATGCCATCCTCCAGTTCTTCTCCGAAGGACCTACCGAGAGCCCCTTCACCATGCCCTGTGTACAGTTTACCGACTCCTGGTACGTGGCCCACTCGGAGTTCATCCTCTACCGCTCGGCCTATCATCACTTCCTGGGCATGAAGGAAGGGGAAAAGAGCCAGTTCTTCCGCTTTATCCATTCCGCGGGTGTCCTGGACGCACACAACTGCACAGTCAACCTGGACAAGCGTCGGATCTACATGGATACGCAGAACAACATTGTCTACTCCATGAACAACCAGTACGCTGGCAACTCCGTGGGGCTCAAAAAACACTCCATGCGCCTGGCCATCAATAAAGCAGGCAAGGAGGGCTGGCTCTGCGAGCACATGTTCATCATGGCCGCCCTCAACAAGCACAAGGGACGCAAGACCTATTTCTGCGGCGCCTACCCTTCCGCCTGCGGCAAGACCTCCACCGCCATGATTCCCGGCGAGCAGATTGTGGGCGATGACATAGCCTACTTCCGCAATATCAATGGTGAATTTAGGGCTGTCAACGTGGAATTCGGCATGTTCGGCATCATCAAGGACGTGAACGCCAAAGACGATCCGTTAATCTTTGAAAACCTCATGAAAAATCAGGAGGTTATTTTCTCCAACGTTCTCATGAGCCCCGACCGCAAGCCCTACTGGCTGGGGATGGGCGTCGCTACTCCCGAAGAAGGCCGCAACCACTTCGGCCAGTGGCACAAGGGAATCAAGGATTCCAAGGGCAAGGAAGTACCTCTGGCCCACGGCAATGCCCGGTACACCATGCGCCTGGACTACCTGGCCAACATAGACAAGGAAGGCTTCGAGGCCAAGAACGGCGTCAAGGTCGAGGGCATACTCTACGGAGGCAGGGACAGCGACACCACGGTGCCGGTGGAGGAATCTCCGAACTGGAAGGATGGCATCCTCCTTAAGGCAGCAACCCTGGAATCGGAGACCACCTCGGCAACCATTGGAGCCGAGGGCGTGCGGGACGCCAGCCCCATGGCCAACATGGACTTCGTCTCTTACCCCCTGGGGCGCTATACCATGAACAACATCGCCTTCGGCCAGTCGGTGAAGGACTGCCCCAAGATTTTCAGCAACAATTACTTCATGAGAAGCCCCGAGGGCAATTTCATGACCAGCAAGCTGGCCAAAAAGGTCTGGTTACACTGGGCAGAGAGCCGCATCCACGGAGAGTACGAAGCGTACGACACCCCCACAGGTAAGATCCCCCGCTACGCCGACCTCAAGGCTCTCTTCAGAAAGCACCTGAACGAGGACTTCTCCGAGGCGGACTATACCTATCTTTTCACTTTCCGCTGTACCAAGTGGATCGAAAAGCTGGAGCGCACCAAGGCATTCTATGCCAAGGTGGATCCTAAGACCCCGAAGGAAATTTTTGAGTATTGGGACAAGGCAATTGGGCGGATCAAGGCGGCCAGGGATCGCTTTGGCGACGAGATAAAACCGGGCGAATACAAGCCGTAAATTGTTCAGGGCTTCTAGGCCATTCTCCTGACTAGGAGGGCCGTGAAGCCCTTTTTTTTCATCTCTCCGAGCTTCCACATGCCGACAGGCCTGGCTTTTTCATAGCGGGTTATCACGGTCGCACTGGCCACGATAACCGCCGCGGCGCTCTTCTTCAGGGCTCGGGCTATAAAAGCCAAATCCGCCTGCATATAGTCGTAACCGGGAATCTCATCGGGATAGCAGAGAATCGCGTCCAGGGAAGCATCTTCTATTCGGTCCGTATCGAAAGAGGAAGTGCAACGATGTATCACCGCCTCTCCAAAATTGGCAGCAAGGTTGGCCGCAGCGGCTCGCAGTGAGAGACTGTCCCTGGAGACAAGCTGTACCACTTCGCAGCCCAGGGCGGATCTAGCCCATAGGGCTGAGAGGCCAATGCCCGGGTTGATGATACAGGCTTCGCGGACAAGGCTTCCAGCCCAGGCTTTCGCCATGGCCTCGATTCCCAGGTCGGTGCCATAACTTGTTGTATCGAATTCCGGCAGCCCCCATATTCCATAACAGGGCAGCTTGTAGCTTCCCAGCTTCCTCTGCCCGCTGGACCGAAGATAGGAGCCGGGAAGCCCTGCCGCCACGAAGGCCGGAGGTTGTGCCTGATCCGGCGTCCCGGACATGGGAGCTTGCTTTGTTAGCGCTGCCCCTGGATGATCGGCTTTTGCCGATTCGGGTACGGCAATTTCCGGCCAAAGCGACCCGGGTAGGGCTTTCGCCGGTTTTTCATAAATAAAAACCGAATGGTTTTTCGTGGACACTCTTTTAATAAGCGTGAGTCCCGCAGCTGAACAGTATTCCAAAGCAGCATCGGCGAGTGGAGCAACAATCACAAAGGCGAATCGTCCGCCAGGATTAAGCAGCTCAGGCGCCCTGCGGCTCAGAAAACTCGAAAGCACTGGCCCTCCCGCTTTCGCGGGGAGGTTGGAGAGAACGGCGTCGTAGGGGCCCAGTGGATCATTTTCGGCCAGAAGTCCAGGAGCGATGATGAGCTCGGCTGTTCGTTCCTTTAGTTTTTTATGCTTGGGCGGATTTTTAACAATCATCGGAACAGGCGTACCGTCCATCTCCAGCCTACGCACAGGCAGACCGTTCCGCCAGGCATTTCGCTCCGAGATAGCACAGGCCAACAAATCCCTGTCTTTTAGCACGAACCGAGCCCCTGGACAAGAAGCGGCCATGGAAAGCCCAATGACACCGACGCCGCAGCCGGAGTCCAGGATGGATCCGGCGCTGCAGATATGCTCATCGCGGGCAATTTCTTTTAAAAGAAGCTTTGTGCCTGAATCTATGTCATAGGACGAGAAGAGGGCGTGAGAGAGATCAAACTTGAGTTTGGCGCCCCGGTAGGCGAAATCGACTGTTTTATGTACCAGCTGAGAAATGTCCTTCATAGGACCTTTCCCGATGCATCGGTCTCGAGCAGTGGCTTGAGAATATTAGTTATTAACCCGTTCCACGTAATCATTGGACTCGGTGTTCACCAGGATCTTTTCGCCTTGCTTTATAAAAAGAGGAACCCTTACAACGAGACCGGTTTCGGTGGTAACAGGCTTGGTGGCGCCAGAAACGGTATCGCCCTTGATGTAGTTTTCGCTTTCAACGACAGTGAAGACCATCTTGTAAGGGATCCTGATATCGATCGGTTCCCCTTCCCACATGATCAAGGTGTAGGTCTCGCCTTCCTTGAGGTAGGGACGCTTGTCCTCATGGGCTTCCAGGGGAATGCCAAACTGCTCGTAGCTCTCGTTGTTCATGAACATGAAGTTCTCGCCGTCGAAGTACTGGTACTGGCAGTCGACAAGGTCGACGATGGCGTCTTCAACGCTATCGGCGGTTTTGATGGTCTGGGTGATGACATTGCCGGTTTTTAGGCTCTTGGCCTTTACCCGAGCAAAGGCCGAGCCCTTGCCGGGGCTGACGAATTCCCTGTCCACAACGATGTGGGGGGCTCCGTTTATAAGAAGACAGGTTCCTAGATTGATCTCGCCGCCGCGTATCATACTGCAATCCTTTTACCACCCGAGTTAAAACCGGGCAATACGTCGATATAAGAATAGGGGCTTGAAAATGCCGCTGTATTTCCCTGTATTTTACTAGAATGCACGCTTCTCTGTAAAGCCTTTAGAGTGCCACCAAGAATGTTGG
>DFYR01000077.1 GCA_002383375.1 Spirochaetaceae bacterium UBA4077 | reverse complement strand
CCTCTGGGTAGAAGGCCTTGTGGAAAAAGACCGCGGCGCGGTGACCCTGACCATCGAGTCTGTTAAAAAAGGGGAATAATCCGGGGTATGGCGTTATGTTGAGGTTTTTAGTTCGTTCCACATGGTATACGATTTTCATCAGCCGCCTGCAAGGAGGCGATTTCACGTAATCGACACGTAGCGATTACCCGTTATATACATCCGCCAGGGCAGCTCCCGGGCTTCCTCCGCATAGTCGATGCCGATTCGCTTCGAGGTGGTGATTTCGAAATCCGCGCTTTTACGATCTTCGATGAATAATTCGTCGCCGCAGAGATCCAGGCCATTACAAGCCCGATCGATCTCCAGCGCATGGCATAATTTCCCGGGACCGTTGGTCAGTTGAAGCTGTTGTTTTCTCCCCAGCTGGGCATAAGGCTTTTTAAACCTGTTCCGGGCCATTCTCTCCAGTCCGCTTACAGGCTCGACGGCTCGAATCAAAACGGCCTGGGGATCGCCTTTACCGCCTGTCACTACATTAAAGCAATGGTGCATGCCGTAGATGAAAAAGACATAGGAAAAACCAGGCTCTCCGTATAGTACCTCCACCCGCGGCGTTCTTCTTCCGCCGAAAAAATGCGCGGCCTTATCATCAGTGCCTATATAGGCTTCGGTTTCTACGATTATCGCCGATAGTTCTTGTCCATCTACTCTTCGAATAATAAGCTTGCCCAGGAGGTCTTTGGCGACGCTCAACGCGTCTCTTGCGTAGAAATATCTGGTCAGTTTGACCATTTAAGCCAGTCCTCGATCTCGATGTCGCCCAGATTTTCCAATGGAAACATACAATAGACTGGATATTCCAAAGACGATGCCCGCTATCACCCATACTCCGGATATCTGGAGCGTTTTGACAAGTCTGCTGAAGAGGACTGATCCGATAATGCCGCCTAATTGCAGCATAAGGGACGAAAACGACAGAAGCGAGGATCGCTTGTCATCGGGCAGGAGGGAATTGATCATTGTTCCTTCGGGGATATTCATCATGCCGTTGATCATAAATAGGAAAAAGTATATGCCGGTGAAGGGTAGTAAGCTTTTTTGAAGAGCAAGAATGATGATTAAAATTCCTACGATCAACCGTGAAACGACAAGGGTAAGACGGTGAGATACCTTGCGCAGTCGCAGTAAAAGATTAATTATTCCCACCCCCGCCAAGGAAGCGAGGAAATATCCGCTGTTTATTAGTCCGAAAATCCAGGTCTGGGAGTCGGAGCCCAGAATTCCCTTTAGCTTCGGCTGCCAGAACACCTCGATTGCATTGAAACAAAAGCCCCAGACCATCGTGCCCAGAACCAGAAAGAGGATATTTCTGTTGTCCAAGATCATTCTTATCGATCCTCGTATGTGATCGCCCAACGTTTGTTTTTCTTTCTCTCTTTCCCTGTCTTCTTTTACGCTGAACAGTGTAAAAACTGATAAAAACGCCAGGACGCAGATCTGGACGATCAGATTGCCGTTGTACTTGTTCTTTTCTGGGAAGAACCTGGCCCAGATCGTTGGTATGAAACCGCCGAGTAATGCGCCGCCGGCCAATCCGATAATCTCCCCGCTGTTCATCCAGCTGATGAGCCTGTGCAGGTTTTCCTTGCCCTCCTTGCGAATGTAATTATTGATGAACAGGGCTTCCACCGATCCTGAGGAAAAAGCCCGGGCTATGCCGTACAGCGAAAATCCCATCATTAGGCCGAAAACGCTGTTCGTCATTAAAATTACGGCATACCCGGCGATTGAAAGGACTAAAGAAAAAAGATAGACCCTTTTCTGCCCGACCATGTCCGAGAGAATTCCGCTGGGAAACTCGAATACGACGATAAAAAGGGAGGCGATGGCCATCACCAGACCCAAGGTGTCGATCGTGCAGCCCTTGGACAGCATCATGAGCGCCAGCACCGTCGTGCTGACGCCGGTTACAAACCAGTGGAGAAACCTATTGATGAATGGTACGAGCATAGTAATTCCTTGGAGCGCGTAGTGGCGTGCACCAGAGTATTGTGTCATGGAATGTGGAGAAAGTGTAGTTGATGACAATATCAGGGAAAGGACTCTTGACTAAAACATAGAAATCCATTAAATAGGATATTGATATCTTATTTAGGTTGAAATCGAGAAAGTATGGACCGGATTATAGGTATCTCAGACAGGAGTAACGCGGCTCTCCATGCCCTCGCCCTGGCAGACTGCAATGGGGGAAGCATAGCAGCGGCTGCGGCGGCCCAAAGACTCGGCTTGTCGCCCAGCTATATGGCCAAGATCCTCCAGAGCCTGGCGGGGAAGGGATTAATCACCTCTACCCGGGGCATAGGTGGAGGTTTTTCGCTCAAGAGGCCGGCGACCCAAATGGCTTGTCTGGAAGTCTTGGAAGCGCTGGACGGACCCTTGCCGGCAAATTACTGTCTCTTTTCTAAGCCGGTCTGTGTGACCAAGACCTGTGCCTTCCATGCGCTTTGTGTGGAAGCTAATCGACTGTTGGTCGACACGCTGCAGAAATCAACGATCGCCGATATTGCAGCCGCTTTTTCCTGCGGAAACTGAATTAGGGTGTAATGGAAACGGTGTCCGCCGGATGCCGGAGCAAATAATAGATTCAAGGAGAAACCATGTTCTGCCATCAGTGTCAGGAAACGATGAAAAACACAGCTTGCGTCGTCGCGAAGGGTGTTTGCGGCAAGACCGCCGAGGTATCGGACTTGCAGGATCTCGTCCTGCATGTCTGCAAGGGAATCGGCTTCTGGGCGGTTAAGGCCGCTGAAAAGGGCGTCTATGACGAAGAGGCGGCTTTCTTCGTCGACAGGATGCTCTTCGCCACCATTACCAACGCCAACTTTTCCCCTTCGGACTTCGAGGGCTGGGTCGTGGAAGGCTTGGCGCATAGGGATTCCCTCCGCGCCGCCTTCGTGGCTGCCGGCGGGAAGATCGCTGGCGGATTGCCTGGCGCAGCCACATGGAGTGCCGTCAATGTGGAAGCGATTCGTGCTGCCGCATCGATGGGGATTGGGGGATGGAAGGAAATTGCCGACGAGAACGTGCGCGCCCTCCAGTCATTGGTCCTTTACGGCCTTAAGGGCATGGCCGCCTATGTGGAGCACGCCTGGGTTATCGGCAAAAAGTCCAAGGAAATCTTCCAGTTCATGTTCAGGGCTTTAGCTGATCTTACCGACAGCTCCAAGAGCTTGGACGAACTCACCGCCTTAGTGCTGGAGACGGGAAAATTCGGCGTGGACGCCATGACCCTCCTGGATTCTGCCAATACCGGCACCTATGGCAGTCCCAGGATCACCAAAGTGCGCACCGGCGTGCGCAACCGCCCGGGTATCCTCATCTCGGGCCACGATCTGGTGGATCTACACGACTTGCTGGAACAGACCAAGGGCACAGGTATCGATGTCTACACTCACGGCGAGATGCTGCCCGCCCACTATTATCCCTTCTTTGAAAAATACTACAATCTTTACGGCAACTACGGCGGCGCCTGGTGGTCCCAGACCCAGGACATCGAAGCCTTCGGCGGACCGGTGCTCTTTACCTCCAACTGTCTCGTTCCGCCCCGGGAATCCTACAAGGCCAGGGTCTTCACCACCGGCGTTGTGGGCTTCGATGGCTGCACCCATATTGCCGACAGGGAGCCGGGCAAGATGAAGGATTTTTCAGCCATCGTCCAGCTGGCCAAGACCTGCCCGCCGCCTAAGGAGCTGGAAAACGGCACCATCGTCGGCGGCTTCGCCCACGACCAGGTCTTCGCCCTGGCCGACACCGTGGTCGGCGCGGTCAAGTCCGGCGCCATCAAGCGCTTCGTGGTGATGGCGGGCTGCGACGGACGCCAGTCCGGCCGCTCCTACTATACCGATGTGGCGCAGGAACTGCCCCAGGACGCGGTCATCCTCACCGCCGGCTGTGCCAAGTACCGCTACAACAAGCTCGACTTGGGCGACATTGGCGGAGTGCCCCGGGTCCTGGACGCCGGCCAGTGCAACGACTCCTACTCCCTGGCTCTCATAGCGCTTAAACTCAAGGAAATTTTCGGTCTGGACGATGTGAACAAGCTTCCCCTTTCTTTCGACATAGCTTGGTACGAGCAGAAGGCTGTCCTCGTCCTTCTCGCCCTGCTCTACCTGGGATTTAAGAACATCAGGCTCGGGCCCACCCTTCCTGGATTCCTCTCCCCGGCAGTGGCGACCGTCCTGGTGGAAAAATTCGGCATCAAGGGCATCGGCACGGCCCACGACGACGTCGCTGCCATGATGGCCGGCGCCTGACGCGCTTTTTGGCAGCGCCTTTCGGGGCGGCCGGGCTTCCGCCCGGCCGCCTCTTTTTGT
>DFYR01000003.1 GCA_002383375.1 Spirochaetaceae bacterium UBA4077 | reverse complement strand
GAACGAAGCATCCTTGCCATAGGCTTCGGCAAATATTTTCGTGGCTTCCGCGTCGGCAGTTCCTTTGAGGGTCTCCGACTTCGCATAAGCCGAGGAGAGAACCGAACGCCGCTCGTTCTCCAGCTTACCCAACCATTCGGCCTTCTTACCCTCGCCGTAGGAACGGAAGGCCTGGGCTATCTGGTTCCGCTCCTTGATCATCCGCTGATAGACGGAGTCGGTGAGTTCGTCCGAATACCTGATCTGCCTGGGAATTATATCGATAACCTCTATGCCGAACTCCGGAACGATAGAGGAAACTATGGCTATCATCTCGTCGGAGAGCACCCTTCTGCCTTTTTCGATTTTTTCGTATTGGGCTTGAGATATGGTGAGCTCCGCTAGGGAGGCCGAGCCCATATCTTCGCCTGTCTGGAAGGTTTCCACTATCTTGGTCTTCAGGATCTCGTCCGAATCTCTCACCGCCTCGCGCAGGTAGTTGGACGATATGACGGTGCGCACCGCCGAGTCGATCACGTCATCCAGGCGGCCATAAGCGTTGTCTATTGTTGTAACGGATTCGTAGAATTTCGTAAGATCGGCAATCCGCCATCTGGCCGTCGCATCCACCCAGATGAACTGGTTTTCCTTGGTGGGAATCCGCTGTTTTTCACCGTCCCATGACAAGAGTTTTTTTGGGTACTTATTGACGATATCAACGAAGGGGGTTCGCAATTTTAGCCCCGCCTCTGTATGGGTCTTCACTATTTTTCCAAAGCGAACGACCACTGCCTGGTCACCTTCGCCCAGGATAAAAAAAGGTCCTGCCACGATTACCGCCGCCACGATCAAACCCAGTGCAGCAAGAATTATAATTGTCTTTTTCATCTGGGCTACTCCTGGGTTCCGCCGAGCATTTTCAGCGGTATGACGTTCTCAAGGGTTTTATCGATCAGCTCCACATCGCTATTACCTGCGAGGATCTCATCGACCATCTCGAAATACAGCCGCTTTCGGGTGATGTCCGGTGATTTGCGGTACTCGGTCAGCACCGAATCGAAGCGGGCCACATCGCCTTTGGCCTTGTTCACCCGTTCGGTTGCGTAACCCTGGGCGATTTCGACAAGCTGGTCGGCTTGACCTTTCGCCTTGGGTATTTCTGCGTTATATGCTTCCTTACCCTCATTGATCAGTCGGTTCATGTCCTGGATAGCCTTGTTCACATCCTCGAAGGCATCCTGAACTCCTGCCGGGGGCACAATGTTCTGAAGCTGGACCTGGGTTACCTTGATGCCGAGTTTATACTGGTCGAATATTTTATTCATCGTGACGACAGCGTTGTCCTGGATTGTCTGGCGGTCCGAGCCGATAACGCCAAGAATGAGCCTGTCTCCCACAAGGCGGTTCATGACCGACTGGGATATGTCGCGGATCGTCTTCTGCTTGTCCAGGACATTAAAAAGCCAGGCCTGGGGATCATCGATCCTGTATTGGATAATCCATTCCACATCGACGATGTTCAGGTCTCCGGTGAGCATCGTGGACTCGTCGGAGTATTTCTGTTCCGAGTACTGGGTTTGGAACCCGGTTCTGAGGGTCCTGAAGCCGAAGGTCTCTGTCTGGATCACCTTGGTGGGTACAATATAGGACTTCTGGATGCCGAAGGGCAGTTTGTAATGGAGACCGGCGCCTACGGTCTTGGAGTACTTGCCGAAAGTGGTTATGACCGCGCTCTCGGTCTGATCGACAATAATAAAGCTTGTTGAGAGTACAGCAATGACCGCCACAGCGAGCACGATTATGAGAATGATGGGACCCTTGAGCTTGAGCTGGGGAAATTTGAACTTAGCCTTGGGTCGAATGACAGTCTCAGGCATTAATCAGCCTCCTGGAAAATGGATTTCCTTACTATTGAATATACTTCTTCAGCGGCGAAGGGAAAGGTATTTTCGATTATTTCCAAAAATTCTTTGTGAATGGGCGCTTCCAGACTTTGGGGAAGGCCGCTGTATAGGGTTTGCGAAAAGGATAGACGGAAGGCATGGAGAAGATAGGGAAACGCCCTTCGCCCAGCCCCGTACTTGACGTCACCCGCTAAGGGGAAGCCGTGATAGGCCGACTGGACTCGAATCTGGTGCGTGCGACCGCTGTGCAGTCGTATAGCGGCAAGGCTGAGGTTTTTTTGGACGGCCAACGGGACAATGTCCATAGAAGCCGCCTTGGCCTTAGCGGAAGAATATCCCGAACCATTCCTATCCACTACCTGGCTTTTCCTGCCATCGGAGCGCAGCAGCATGTCGTCCCAGCGATGTCGACCCTCAAGTCTTCCTTCGAGCAGCGCAATGTAAGTTTTGCCGATTTTCCCCTCCCTGAGCGCCGTGCTGAACCTGATAGCCCCCTCCAAGCTTTTGGAGAAACAGAGAAGTCCCGATGTATTTCTATCCAGCCTATGTAAAGGTCCAGGGACAAAAGAAACTGAAGGAGGCAGCTTGCCTTCGAGGTAGCTCCTGACCGAAGCTTCGAGGCTTCTGGTTGAGCCGTGGACTAATTGGCCCAACGGTTTGTTCAGAAAGAGCAAGGAATCGTCCTCATGAACGATCCACAAGGGATTCGATGCCTCGACATGGGTAGTGGTGGGATCGGCGTTAGATAAGGTAGACTTTACCTCTCCGGAGATGAGGATTTTACCCTCGATGCGCTCGCCCTGTCTGCAGCGATAATCGGGAGCTCTCTTCTGGCCGTTAACTCTGATCTCGCCTTTTCTTAGAGCTCGGTGTATGGCTGATAGCGGAAGGCTCTTGAGCGCCTTGCGGAGCACCCTGTCTAGGCGCCGTCCTTCGTCGTCGGAGCCGAGCTCCATGGTTAGGCTCCATCGCATTGAATAATTTTAGTCCCCTGGTTCGCGGGGGTCAACCAAGCGCTCAGCTTCGACGTGGTCAACCGAGCTGCCCGCCTGATTTGTCTCATTATTGTAATCACGGTTATGGAAAGTATTGACAGAACAGTGCTCGAAAGGGAAACTTTACAACCGATGAACGCCATGATCGGTCCTCCGACAAAACTCTTCGCTAATCCCATCTTCCTGTCCGCATTTTTCAGCCTGGTGGGCGCTCAGCTCATCAAAGCCCTGATCTCACTGGCCAAGGCCAGAAAGGAAGAAGACTTTAGGGAGGCGATGATCATCTTCTTCTGGCGGACCGGTGGCATGCCCTCCAGCCACTCGGCGACAGCCCTCTCCATATGTACTGCAACCCTGCTGACCGAGGGCTACTCCAATCTCTTCATCCTATCGCTTTTTTTCACCCTTATCGTCATCCGGGATGCCCTGGGAGTTCGGCGTTCTTCAGGTCTCCAGTCCCAAGCCCTTAACAAACTGGGAGCCACGCTGGAGGAAAAAGCGATTCTCGATTACGACCCAGTCAAAGAAGTACGCGGCCACACCTTCGCCGAAGTCCTTGTCGGTGCTGCGCTCGGCGTCGGAATCGCGATTATTTTTTCTGCTTAATAGTTATAGCGCTTAATTGCTCTTGCCATACAATGGCTGAATACCGCTGATATGTCGGGCAAAGCCTGTTTATAAAAAATCCAGAGCATAATGTGGAGTTCCCAGGCATATCGCCTTCCCATCTCCAGGCTTGTGGTATAAAATTCACCCATCATCTCCAAGGGTACGATATGCATGCAGGGCACTAAGGTAATTTTTGGGACATACAACACAATGCCGGATGGTGCCTCTGACACCCTCTTTGAGCTAAGCTACCAGCGTTCCTGGAGACCCTTTTTATCCAGCCTCTATAAATTCCCCTCTATCAGTTCGGTTTTGTATTACTCCGGAATCGTGCTCCAATGGATCGAAGAGAACCACCCCGAATTCACGCTTCTACTGGAAGAGATGTCGGGACGCAGGCAGATCGAACTGCTCGGGGGTGGCTACTACTCCCCGCTCTTTCCTATCCTCCAGCTCTCAGACAAGGTTGGGCAGATTGAGCTGCTAACTACCTATCTGCGCAAAACTTTCGGAAGAAGACCCTCAGGTGGCTGGCTCTACGAATATTCCTGGGACGCCGGCCTGCCCCTGGTATTCAAGAATTCAGGACTGTCCTATTCCTTCCTGCCTGCCGGCACGCTGGCAGAGGCTGGGATTGTCGACCTAGGCCATTGCGAACCTATGGTGACTGAAGACCAGCGGAAGCTCCTCTGTGTGTTCCCGGTCTTCGACATGGACGAGGCATTCGACTCTCCACGATCCTTCGAAAACGCCCTGGAAAGCCTAATGATCCAGTATCCGGGCTGTCGTCTGTATACGATCATGGCTAACGGCCATTCTGTGCCAAGTATGTGGGAAGCTTCGGGCTTGGAATCCCCCGATGTGATGTTCGAAAGGACCTTTGCCTGGTTCCAAAAAAACTGTCTCTCCATCGAGACAGTGTCAGCCCAGAATTACACCAAGGCAATCAAGAACTCTAAGTTGTTTTATCTCTCATCCTGTTCCTCCGAACGCCTGGGTTCCTGCCTGGACCAGTCGAAAGAACGGGGTAGGGGGCTTTGCTTCCCTTCTATAGCTAAGCAGCTGATTCTCCAGCAGCCAGTCAGCAAGCATCTCTATGACAGGATGTATCACGTCCATTCTCTTATGGTGCTCCTCCGGGGGGACAAAGCGCGCAAGAAGAGTGCCCAAGAGGATCTCTGGAAAGCTCAGAACGGGGAGGCCTATTGGGAAGGCTGTATCGGCGGCCTTCGGAGGCCTGAGGTGCGAAAACGGGCATACAGAGCCCTCATCGATGCGGAAAAAGCCACACGCATACAAGGAAGCTTTAATCCCGGCCTGATTGTCGATGACATAGATTGCGACGGCGAAAAGGAATTTCTCTATCAGGCGGCCGATCTGAACTGCTACATACACAGCCGAGGTGCCTCGGTGTTCGAGCTGGATTCTTTTAAAAACAAGCATAACTACTGCGGGGTATTTTACGATTCCAAGGCGGGGAAATCCCTTAGAAGCTTTATCGATAGGATATTCGAATACGGAAGCTTCGGCGATGGAGGCTCTGTCGCTGAGCAAGCCGGTCTTGAAAAACAGGCTTACACAAGTTCCGAACGAGAGCGGAGCCAGCAGAAGATCGTTTTCTTCCGGGATTTTACTCTTCCCCGTCACGATTCTCATTTATCCTTGGCACTGAAAAAATCCTTTCTCTTTCAAAAACACTGTGTCAGTGTCGACATAGAGCTTTATAATAAATCCCAAACCCCGGTTTTATTCCGCTATGCCCAGGAACTCAACCTTCTGCCTCTGGCTATGCTGGCGGAGCTCGAACTGGTCGCCGAAAAGGAACGGCAAAGGACAACTCTGGACGAAAGAGCGAAACTTGAAGATTTCCAGGCTGAGGCTTTGTTTCTTTCGAGTTCCCTAACCAGAGAAAAGCTGGAATTCCGCTCGGACCGAAGCTTTACAGGTAGGATCGAGCACAACATCGACAGGCTGGACAATCCCTATATCCTGAGGCTGATGCAGGGGGCTCCTCACCAAGAGCTTCTCGGGCAGGCGCCGGGCGAGGAACTCTATCAGGGCTCGCGTCTGCTCTTCGGCTGGGACATAGAGCTTAGCCCCGATTCAGCCACCAGCCTATCGCTTTCCCTGCATATCTAAAGACGTCCTTCGGCGCTTGCTACTTTTGTTGCTTTCTTCGTACAATGGCCCATGGCTTTATCCACCTTTCCTGAAGCCCTCCACGGGGTGAAGGTTTATTTTATAGGAGCTAAGGGAACAGGCATGGCCGCCTTGGCCGAGATTCTCGCTTCCAGGGGAGCCATTCTCGCAGGAAGCGATGTTCCAGACAGTTTCTATACCGACGCAGTGCTGGCAGCGATCGGTTTAGTCCCCCATCAGTCCTTCGACGCTGATCATATCCAGAACGACATCGATATGGTGCTCTATTCGGATGCCTACAATGCTTCGAACAATCCCGAGATGGCCCGCGCAACATCCTTGGGCCTGCCTATGTTCAGCTACGCCCAGGCCTTGGGTGCCCTGTCCAGGCTGAGCGATTCTTCGGGGATTGCGGGCGTGCACGGAAAAACCACTACAACAGCCATGGCGGGCAGCATCCTGGCTTCACTTGGCTGCCCGGCTACCGTTCTGGCCGGCTCAGCGGTTGCCTCCTTCGGGGGGAGCTGCACGATGCGCGCCGGCTTTACATACTTCGTAGCCGAAACCGACGAGTATAGAAGGCATTTTTTACATTTTTCGCCCAGGCGGATACTTCTTACAAGCATTGAGAGTGACCATCAGGACTATTACCCTGACTACCAGTCCATCTTCGATGCGTATGGCGAATACTTGGACAGCCTTCCAATAGGGGGGCTGCTGATATACTGCGCCGACGACCTGGGAGCGGCTTCGGCCGCCTCGCGTTTGGGCAGCCTGCGTCCGGACCTGCGCTTCGCCCCCTACGGGACCAAGGCCGAAGGACCTTGGAGGATCTTAGGCATTAAGCAGGAGGAGGGGAGGAGCGTCTTTAAAATTTCCGCCCTGGACGAAAGTCTGGAGCTTCGTATGCCCGGTGCACATCTTGTCCTGGACGCGGTAGCAGCCTTGGCGCTGGCCGAAGACATAGTCCGAGATTGGAAGGGTAGAACTCCCGATGCCCGAGAATGGGCCTTGATCAAGAAAGCTCTCGCTGATTTTTCGGGATCAAAGCGGAGGTCCGAAATCATCGGCACCGCAAAGGGCATTCTCTTCATGGACGACTACGCCCATCACCCCACGGCTCTGGCTGCGACGATCCGAGGCATAAAGGCATTCTGGCCGTCCCGACGCCTGGTGGTCGACTTTATGTCCCATACCTATTCGCGCACGGCTGCGCTTCTGGACGAGTTCGCCGAGAGCCTGGACGAGGCTGACTGTCTTCTGCTCCATGGTATCTATTCCTCAGCCAGGGAAAGACCGATTTCCGGTATCAGCGGCCAAAACCTCTACGAAAAGGTCAGGGCCAGAAGGCCTGGTCTTGCGACTGGTGAAGAGAAGACAGAAAGCTTTTTATATTACTCGGAAAAACCGATGGATGCGCTGGACGACCTGCTGGCCTTTCTGCGTCCAGGAGATCTGTTTATCACCATGGGCGCCGGGGACAATTGGAAGTTGGGAGCTGCGGCACTCAAAAAGCTTAAGGAAGAGGAATCCCGCGATGTTTAAAAGCATGACCGGTTTCGCCAGGGAAGAATTCGATGAAGAACAATTATCCGGGACTATTCAGATAAAGTCCTATAATAACCGTTATCTGGATCTGGTAATTTCCCTGCCTTCCCAGCTGGCTGGATTCGAACCGAGGCTCCAGAGCCTTCTTTCATCCCAAATCCGTCGAGGAAAGGTCGAGTACAGCCTGAGGTTAAAAAAGATCGAAAAACCCGCGGCGGTACGAGCAGATCCTGAGGCTGCCAGGGCCTTGTACGGAGCTCTCAACCAGATGGCGGCGGAGCTCGGATTGGCCGAAAAGCCTTCACTGTCCATGCTGACCTCCTTCGAAGGAATTATCAGCTTTGACAAAGAAGGAGATTCCGAAGCCCTTTGGCCCATCGTCGAGGCCAGAAGCCTCGCGGCTCTCCAGGATTTCGAAAAATCCAGGCTTGTGGAAGGAGAGGCGACGAGCCGGAATATAGACGCGGAGCTCGGGCGCTTCGAAACCGGACTAGCCACGGTGGAGGCTAAGGCGGCTGAGATCGACACGACCGTACAGGACCAGCTTAAAGCCCGTTTCGACGAGATACTGCCCAAGGGCTATGACGAGACAAGGATGCTTCAGGAGCTGGCGGTGCAGCTGGTGAGACTCAGCATCAACGAAGAGGTATCCAGACTCAAGGCCCATATCGAAGCCTTCAGGACTATCCGCGACGAGGAGGCTCCCTCCAAGCGCCTGGACTTCCTTTGCCAGGAGATGAACAGAGAAACGAATACCATCGGTTCCAAGAACATGCTCATCCCCGTGGCGCATGCCGTGGTGGAGATGAAAGATGCACTTGAGAATATCCGAGAACAGCTGAGGAACATAGAATGAGTATCAAGCGGGCATCGATCATAGCGATCTCCGGCAAGTCGGGCTGCGGCAATACCACCGTTTCCCTCTTGGTAGCACAGCGGCTGGGCAGAACCTTCATCAATTACACCTTCAGGAAAATGGCCGAGGAAGAGGGCATGAGTCTGGCCGAGCTTCTCGCCCTTGCCAAGAACGATCCCTCCTGGGACAGGCTTCTTGATGCGCACCAGGTCGAATTGGCGCACAGGGAAGATTGCGTGATAGGATCCAGGCTTGCCATGTGGCTCCTGGGAGATGCCGATCTCCGGGTTTACCTGCGGGCAAGCCAAGAGGTACGGGTGGACAGGATTTTTTCCCGGGAAGGGGGAGACAGGGAAGAGATAGCCCGGTTCACCGCTGCCAGGGACAAAGACGACCAGAGACGGTACAGGGAACTCTATGGTATCGATACAGAGGATCTAAGCTCCGCCCACTTGGTTATCGACACCGAGCTCTGGGATGCCTCATCGACGGCCGATCTAATAGTCCAGGCATTCAAGGCTCAGGCTGTCCACCCTGGGATAGCCTGAGCTGGATTGAGGAAATACATGGAGAAAAAATCTTTTGGTCTTCTATCCTCGGGTGAGGAAGTATCTCTATACATTCTCGAATCGGGAGATTTTCGAACGACCTGGACCGATTACGGAGCAACCTGGCTCGGTTTTACGATGCCGGATAAAAAAGGCAGGACGGACGACATCCTTTTAGGCTTTTCCTGTCTGGAACCCTACCTGCAGCCTCATCCCTACTTCGGTTCCACTGTGGGCCGCTACGCAAACAGGATTGCCGACGCGAAATTCGCCTTGGACGGAAGGGAATACAGACTCTTTGCCCAGGATACGGGTCAACATCTCCATGGCGGGAGGAGGGGCTTCAGCCGGCGCCTGTGGAAGAGCGAAATGGATACCATCAAGGGTTCTCCCGCCCTGCGGCTCGAGCTGAAAAGCCTCGATGGCGAGGAGGGTTTCCCAGGCAACCTGAGTGTCGCCTGCCTTGTCACCCTCGGCCTCGAAGGACGGTTGACCCTGGATTACGAGGCCGTCACCGACAGGAGAACCCCCCTTAATCTCTGCAATCATGCCTATTTCAACCTCCGCGGCGAGGGCAGGGGCACTGTGCTGGACCATAGCCTGGACCTGCGCTGTTCCAGTTATCTGCCGGTGGATGAGCGCCTGATTCCATTAAAGGGAGCACCGCGATCCGTGGAGGCTGGTCCTTTCGACTTCAGGATTTCCAAGACTTTAGGAAGGGACATGGCCGCCGCGGGCCAGGGCTATGACCACTGCTTTGTCATCGATGAGGAGTGTGCGGCACACGCAAAGCCTTTTGCCCATCTAAGCGAACCTGAAACCGGCAGGAACTTATATATGTGGACGAGCATGCCTGGTGTCCAACTCTATACGGGCAACAATCTGAACGGGATCAGGGGAAAAAACGGATCGGTCTATGGTCCCTACGGAGGCATTTGCCTGGAAACTCAATACTTTCCCGATTCCCCCAACAGGGAGGACTATCCCTCATGCCTGGCAGAGCCAGGGAAGCCCTGGCGACATCGAACCGAATATCAGTTCTGCGTACAGACATCCAAAGCGGGAAGCGCTGGAGCCTGCGGAGCTGTGCAGGAATGAGAGAACACGATACGAAGGTAGCCCTTATAACAGGAGCCTCGAAGGGCATTGGCGCGGCTTTGGCAAGGTATCTTTACGAAAGGGGCTTTGTCGTCTACGGAACGGGCAGAAATCCTGAGTCCACAGGTGTCTTTCAGGCATCGATGCCCATGATGCTGCGGATGGACATCACCGATCCTGTCTCGGTGCGGGACGCTGTTGCCCAGATTCTGGACAGAGAGGGGCGTATCGATCTGTTGGTGAATAATGCGGGAATGCACGCTGTTGGCGTGCTGGAAACCATGCCCCTCGAGGAAGTCGAGCGCTGCTGGAGGACCAACTGCCTTGGGGCTTTGCTGGTAAGCCGTGCCGTATTACCGCAGATGAAGGTTCAAAGGCAGGGCTGTATCATCAACATTAGCTCCGTCGGCGGCGCCCTGGGCTTGCCCTTTCAGGGAGCGTACTCATCATCCAAGTTCGCCCTTGAGGGCTTGAGCGAATCCATGAGAGCCGAGCTGAGAGGCTTCGGCATAAAGGTTGTCATCATTCAGCCAGGGGATATCCGCCATCAGGACTGCCGGTTTGAAAGCTCCCCGCCGGAAGAATATGCCGAAGTGTATAGAACGGTTATGCGGACCGCCTGGAATGATGAGGAAAAAGGGTACCCGCCGGAAAAACTAGGCCCGCTAGTAATGAAAATTCTTTCAAAAAAAAATCCTAAGCTTCGCTACAGTTTTGGAGGCGCTTTCCAGCGGGCTGTGCCCACATTGAAGCGACTGCTTCCCTGGAATTTGTATGAGAAGGCTTTAAGGCTCTATTATAAATTCTGACATGCAGGGTAGACTAACCGCAGTAACCTCGGCCGTGGAAGAAGGAGATACTGATGCTGGAAGAACTGAGTAGACCTATCGAAGAACTCAAGGGAGAAATTCTCGACATATGGGGGCGTCTTTGACGCTGCTGCGCTGGAAAAGTCGATAAAGGAAAAGGAAAGCCTTTCGTCGGAACCTGATTTCTGGAACGATTCGGCAAGGGCAGGCCGCATTTTCGCCTCAATCAAACAGACCAAGGAGCGATTGGATACCTGGAACTCCCTCAGGGCTGACATAAACAACCTCTATGAGTTTTTTACCCTGGCCCTGGAAGAAGAGCAGACAGATATGGAAACAGACATCCTATCGAATCTTCAAGGCATACAGGAACGTTTCGACAAGGCGGTCGTGCTGGAGCTGCTATCGGGCGAGGCCGACTCATCCGACGCCTACGTTTCCATCCATGCCGGCTCCGGAGGGACCGAGGCCTGCGACTGGGCGAGCATGCTACTGCGGATGTACAGCCGCTGGGCGGAGCGCCGGGGTTTCAGCACCGAGGTGATCGACCTCCTTGAAGCCGAGGGAGGCATCAAATCTGCCACCCTGCAGATAAGCGGCTCCTACGCCTATGGCTACCTCAGGGGCGAAAGCGGCGTGCACCGACTGGTACGGATTTCTCCCTTCGATTCCAACGCCCGCCGCCATACATCCTTTGCCTCGCTCTATGTCCTGCCAGTGCTGGACGATTCTATTACCATCGACATACGGCCTGAAGATATCCGCATAGACACCTACCGTTCAGGAGGCGCAGGCGGACAGAAGGTCAACAAGACCGACTCGGCGGTGCGCATAACCCATCTGGAGACGGGGATAGTCGTAACCTGCCAGAACGAGCGCAGCCAGTACAAGAACAAAGACGTGGCCATGAGCGTGCTCAAGTCCAGGCTCTACGAGCATTACCGCCAGGAAAAGGAAAAGGAAAACGAAAAATTCCAGAGCGATAAAAAAGAAAACACCTGGGGTTCTCAGATACGGTCCTATGTGTTTCAGCCCTATACCCTGGTAAAGGATCATAGAACCAAGTTTTCCCTGGGCAATGTTCACTCGGTGATGGACGGCGACATCGATCCCTTTATCGAAAGCTATCTGCGCTGGCAATGGAAGGGCGGGGTCGCTACGGTCGACAGTGACGATGAGGAAGACTAGAAAAAGCGGACTAGGCTCCGTCTCTGCACTCGTATCGATCTGTCTCTTTCTCTGGGTTTTTTCCCACCCCTTGACCGCCCAGGAACAGGGCGCTTTGGGTACCTGGCGGCTAGGGCTTGGCCTTTTTTTCCCCTTATCCAATCAAGCAATGGAAAGCCTGAAGCCTGAGGACCTCGACCTCGAAACCTTGGCATCTGTAGCCGACGAAGCGGGGGAGGGCAGCTACTCGGCGACCCTGCCGGGGCTCCTGGCCGCCCGTCTAGAGCCCCTTCCTCCCCTTGAGCTTAATAAATCCGGGAAGGAGGAAAGCGCTGAGCTCATGACTGAGTTCTCGGTAAAAAATAAAGACGAGCGCTTTTTCGACCCCAGGAACGATCTGGAGGCTATCAAGGGCTTGGAAGGTTTTGTCACGGGATTTTACGCCCCGAAGCCCGAAGGACTCGAGCTGCTCGTACTCTACTACGAAAAAGACAGAGTGCTGCCCCGGGGGTCCAGCCGCTTCGCACTGAGCATTAGTGAGTTGGAAAAGTTTCATGAAACCATCCTGCCTAGGCTCTTCTCCTGGATAACAGACAAGGACCTAAGCGTTTACGACATCCATACAGGTGTATTCGGAACGCTTGGGATGGAGCGCCGCTCCGGAACCGACTCCTGGTATTCCCTCCGTGCTTCCAGGATATTCCTTACCGGTGCCGGGAGTCATGTTTTTTCCCTCAACGCGACCGGATACCAGGATAGGGACATAGAGATCGACAATCTCGCCCCCTTCCTATTCAAGACTATCCAAGCGCCGCTAACGCGAATCACAGGCGCTAGCCCCGCCCAGGAATTCATCGAATCGAGCAAGGCTCTGGAGTGGAAGGAAGAGGATTCCTTCGGCAAGGCTCGAAGACGTTTCAGCGCCAGTCTGGGAAGGTTCCTGGTAAGCCTTCCGCTAAGCCTGCTTTCAGCCGGCAACTTCCTGTCGGTCCAGGAAGCCTATCTACGATATGCAAAACCGGCATCAGCCTACTATGGAGGCGCCGCCTTCGCCGGAATTTCCCTAGCCCTGAGCCTGGGGTTCACCGTCGATACCATTGTCGCCCTCGTGGATTTGTTGCGGATTTCGAGATAGATTCTAAAAAATGGAGACAGCATGGGATTTGCAGACAGAATAAAGGCGCTTTTCAGAAAACAAACGCTGGACGATGAGGTCTTCGAGGACCTGGCCGACCTTTTGGTGGAGGGCGATCTGGGAGCGGTCTTCGCCTTCGAGACAGTGGACGAGCTGAAGGCTTCGTGCAAGAAAAGCAAGGTGGACAGCCCGGACGAGGCACGGAAGCTGCTCAAGGAACTTTTGCGGCCTTACGCCCGCAAGGCAGAGCTCGTTCTGGACAAAAGCGCCTTGAATATCTGCCTTCTTCTTGGGGTGAACGGAGTGGGCAAGACTACATCCTGCGCCAAGCTGGCAGTCTGGGAGCGTAATCAGGGCATCGAAAACATCGTCTTGGCCGCGGGTGACACCTTCAGAGCGGCTGCGGTGGAACAGCTCAAGATCCACGGCCAGCGCACCAATATCAGGGTGGTAGCCCAGCACCAGGGTGCCGATGCCGCCGCCGTGCTCTGGGATTCCATAGAGGCGGCAGGCACGCAAGGACCAGGCCTGGTTATCGCCGATACGGCGGGAAGGATGCATACCAGGGCCGACCTGATAAAAGAACTGGAGAAGATGAACAAGGTAATCGCCCAGCGGGCGCCCGCGGCTATCTACCGCAAGATCCTCGTCCTGGACTCGACGACGGGGCAGAACGGCATGCGGCAGGCTGAAACCTTCCATCAGGCGGTCAAACTTGACGGTGTCATACTGAGTAAACACGATTCGACGGCCAAGGGCGGCATGGTGCTGAGCCTGGCCAGGCAGTTCGATCTGGCAACGCTTTTCGTGGGGACGGGGGAAGGCTATGGCGACTTCGCCCCCTTTGATCCAGACAGCTTCCTCGACGGTTTTGTAGGCCTGTAACGGTGACCCTGGAATCCCGTCTTTTCGCCGCTGCACGCTGGGGCTTTTCCAGCAAGAAGAGAATGTCCCTGAGAAGGGCGACTCTCGCCGCCGCAGGCATTGCCGCTGGCGTGGCTGCCCTCATTATCGTGATCGGCGTCATGGGTGGGCTTCAGAAAGGCTACATAGACTCGATCCTGGAGATTTCCAGTTTTCACCTCAGGGCCAGTTCGGTAGAGCCGGTTAGCGATTCGACCATGAACGCCCTGCGCTCGCTCAAGGGAGTGAAATCGGCCTTGCGCTTCAAGGAAACCCAGGTTTTGGCCATAGGCCCCTCGGGAGCCACGGTCAGCCTGGCACTGCGGGCATTCGAGCCGGGCAGCGAGGAATACGATCCCGTATTGGCAGCCGCCCTGGGCCTGGGCACAGGGCAAAGCCTGCCCGGGACCGAGGGTATGATTCTCGGAAAGGAGGCGGCAGCCGCCCTGGGAGCCGATCCAGGCTCGGAAATACGCCTCTTCGGCATGAAACAAACCAAGGACGAGGGTGTCGTTCCAATCTCCCTCAACCTGGCTGTGGAGTCGCTTTTCACCTCGGGCTATTACGAGTTCGATTCGACAATGGCTTTCCTGAGTTTTAAACAGGCCGAAGCCTTCGACCTGCTTTTCGATTCCTCGGAGTGGCAGCTGGGCATAAAACTGGACCAGCGCTTCGATGTCCATAGGATGGAATCAGCGGTGGCCGCTATCCTGCCCGAAGGCGAATGGAATCTTGTCAGTTGGAGAGAATACAACAGAAGCTTCTTCGGCGCCCTGAGAACCGAAAAAACGGTAATGCTCCTCCTGATAAGCCTAATATTCGTCGTGGTGGGCATAAACATTTTTCACGCTATGCGTAGGAACATCGCGGGCAAGATGGCCGACATCGCAGTGATCAAGTCCTTTGGGGCGAGCGATGCCGACGTGCGGAGCATCTTCGTCCTGGACGGTCTTTCGATAGGAGTGGCCGGCGCCCTGGCCGGAGCCGCCCTGGGGCTTCTGGCCGCCTACAACATAAATCCCATCGTCGAAGGCATTTCGGCCGTATCCAGGGCTCTGGCATCGCTGGCATCCAGGATCGGTCTTTTGGCTCCCGGCGGCGATTACCGGCTCTTTTCTCCCGCGCATTACTATATCGACCGCATACCGATATCCATTTCGGGCGGAGAACTAGCCTTTATCGCAATACTGGCCATAGCCTCCACCGGCATCGCAGCCTTCGCCGCTGCCCGAAGGGTGTCAGAGGCAAGTCCTTCAGAGGTTTTCAGGAATGAATAAAAATGAAAGCAGAGCGACCGATGATGCAGCCGTTTCGGGTGATCTGATTGTTTCGAGCGATGCGGCCATCTCCTGCCGAGGACTCTGGAAAAGCTTTACCAGCAAGGCCGAAACGCTGGACGTGCTCCGTGGCCTGGACCTGGAACTGTCAGGGGGAAGCTCCTGCTCCATCGTCGGGGCGAGCGGCTCGGGTAAGAGCACCTTTTTATCCATACTGGGCGGTATCGAGCGCTTGGACAGGGGCGAGCTGCGGGTAGGGGGCTACGAGCTCCACAGGCTTTCGGAGAAGGAGCTTCCGGTTTTCAGGACAAAAGTCATCGGTTTCGTCTTTCAGTTCCACTATCTGCTCAAGGATTTTTCCGCCCTGGAAAACGTGGCGCTCCCGGCATACATGGCCGGCCTGGGACGAAAAAAAGCCTGGGAAAAGGCCGAGCAACTGCTGGTGAAGGTAGGCCTCGCAGGGCGCCTTAATCATTTTCCCTCCGAACTCTCTGGCGGCGAGCGCCAGCGGGCGGCTATAGCCCGCGCCTTGGTAAACAACCCCAGGGTAATTCTGGCGGATGAACCCACGGGCAACCTGGACGCCCAGAACGCCGCCACCGTCAGCGAACTGCTCTTCGAGCTGCCTGCTATTACAGGCGCCAGTCTTGTGCTCGCTACCCACGACCGCGAACTGGCTCAAAAAGCCTCGGTCCGCTACGCCCTCGATCAGGGCTCCCTGCAGGCGCTATGAATCCAGCGCCTATGTTTTTTGTCGCTGCCCGCACTCTTTTAGGCAGAAAAAAAGCCGGAAAAATCCCGAAAGAAGACAAAGACGGCAAGGGCGCTTCCGGGCGGAGACTTTCGCCCTCCCAAGGACTCACCGGTGCTATTCTCGGAATAGGCATCAGCCTCGTTCCGCTTCTCCTTGTTCTCGTCGTATCGGACGGGATGATAGAAGGCATCACTCGACGCTATATCGAAACAAAAACCTATCACATCCAGGTTGCCGTTCCCGACAACTTCGGTTCCCAGGAGGCTGCATCAGGACTTGCGGCAGCGCGGGCGCTTCCCGGCGTCGTCTCGGCCAGTCTGGAGACCAATGGCAGCGCCGTGGCGGTTTCGGCATCGGCCAGCAGCGCGGTGATGCTCAGGGCGGCGGACCAAGAGTTTTTTAAGAACTCGGGCACGACAGCCTATCTTAAAATCCTGAAAGGTAGCCTCTTCCCCAGGGGCAACAGGGATATCGTGCTTGGCTCTGCCTTGGCGGAAAAACTGAAGCTTTCGGTCGGTGATCAGCTGACAATCATTACGCCCAATCAGGAGACCGAGGAAGGCAGCATGTCGGAGGGTTACGCTGGATACCGTCCCAGGCTTTCCTTTTTCAGGGTTACGGGCATAGTCAGCGCCGGCTATAGGGATCTGGATGCGGTCTGGGCTTTTATCAGCCCCGCTGCGGGCGAACGCCTCTTAGTCTATTCATCCTGCTATTCATTTATGGGCCTAAAGGTCGAGAATCCCTACTCCAACAGCCTGGGTGAAATACGCACAAGCCTTTCAGAAAGCCTTGATCCCCTCTATCCAGCCTGGTTCGACTCCTACCTGGTCCGAACCTGGCCGGAGGTGGAGCGAAGCCTCTACGCCTCCTTTGGCACTACCAAGACCACGCTCATCTTTATCATGGGCATCGCCCTTCTGGTCGCCGCAATAAACCTTGGTTCCTCTCTCTCCACCTTTGTTGTGGAGCATTCGATGGACATAGCCGTGCTCCGAAGCTTTGGCGCCACCGACAGAGCCGTGCGAAACATATTCGTAGGCGCCGGCCTCTTAACCGGCAGCCTGGGAACGCTTATTGGACTAGCTGCGGGCCTTCTGGTCTCGGTCAACGTAAACGCCCTGATCAGGGCTTTGGAGTGGCTGCTCAACATCGGCAGTTCACTTTTCGCTTTGCTGACCGGGCGGCAGGCTGTGGCGCTGAAGCTCCTGGATCCTGCTTATTATCTCGAGGTTATTCCAGTCACTATAGACTTCAGTCAGATAGTGACTATCGTCTTGCTATGCATACTTCTCAGTGCCTTGGTTTCGCTGCTGCCGGCCAGAAAAGCCGTGCGCGTCTCGGTACAGGAACTGATACGAAAAAGCTTTTAAAATCAGGTTTCTATCAATTTTATGAAGCGTATGCTATGATTGAAGCCGTATATTCCAGGGAGGACGATAATGGCTAGAAAAGCGGGCGTCCGCAGCGCTGATTTTGTAAATGAAAAGCTCGACCCCTCTATGCTAAACGCGACAGCTACAGGCAAGGGCAAGGCTCAGCGAGGCAGCGCTGTAGAGGATTCAGAAAAACTTAAAGCCCTGGAAGCCGCCAGGCTCCAGATAGAAAAACAATTTGGCCAGGGCTCGATCATGAAGCTTGGTACCCACCAGAGCGCCCAGGGCATAGAGGTAATTCCTTCAGGATCTATCCTGCTGGACGAGGCATTGGGAATCGGCGGCTATCCCCGGGGCAGAATTATCGAAATTTACGGACCAGAGTCTTCGGGCAAGACGACCCTGGCACTCCATGCCATCGCCGAAGCGCAGAAAAAGGGCGGTATTGCCGCCTTCATCGACGCCGAGCACGCTCTGGATCCCATCTACGCCAAGAATCTGGGCGTGGACATCGACGAGCTCTGGGTGTCCCAGCCTGACAACGGTGAACAGGCTCTAGACATCGCCGAATCCCTCATACGCTCCGGCGCAGTGGATATCATTGTCATCGACTCGGTGGCAGCCCTTACACCACAGGCCGAAATCGAAGGCGAGATGGGGGACGCCCATGTCGGGCTCCAGGCTCGCCTCATGAGCCAGGCCTTGCGCAAGCTCGCCGGCACCCTTTCCAAGAGCAAGACAATCCTGGTATTTATCAACCAGATCCGCATGAAGATCGGTATTATGTTCGGCAATCCCGAGACCACCACAGGCGGCAACGCCCTCAAGTTTTACGCTTCGGTCCGGCTTGAGGTGAGAAAAATCGAAACCATCGAAAAAGGCGGAGATGAGGACGCCCTGGGCAACAGGGTCAGGGTCAAGGTGGTCAAGAATAAGGTTGCACCGCCCTTTAGGCGGGTTGAGCTGGAGATTATTTTCGGTAAAGGCATTTCCGCCTCCGCATCTCTGCTTGATGCAGCAGTCAAATACTCAATCATCGACAAAAAAGGTGCCTGGTACACCTGGGGCGAAGAAAAGGTAGGGCAGGGTAGGGAGAACGCAAAGCTCTATCTCGAACAGAATCCTGATATGGCCTCGTTAATCGAAAAGGCTGTGAGGGAAAAGATGGCCCAAAAAGCTCAGCCCCAGGGAGCCCAAACCGATGCTGAAGTCGCTTCCAAGCCAGCAAGGGCTGAACCGCTTTCCCAGGATCCTGAGGTCATCAGTGCCGAGGATCTCTTCTAGGCCCGGCTATGGAAAGAATCTGGCTGGGACTCGGTTCGAATCTGGGTGACAGCCCCTCCCTCATTAGGCAAGCGATTGGCCTGCTGGGCAAACAGCTTACCGAAGTCAAAAGCTCTGGGCTCTGGTGTTCCAAGCCTCGGTACAACACCTACCAGCCGGATTTTGTCAATGGCGTGATCACGGGGCTGTGCGCGCTCGAGCCCCTGGAGCTTCTAGACCTCATTCAGGGCATTGAAGCCGCCCTGGGTCGGGATAGGGCTGCGGTGCCGGTAAAAGGCGCCAGAACCATCGACATCGATATACTCCTCTACGGTCGGCGCATCATAGCCGATGAAAAACTGATAATCCCCCATCCTGGCATGAGGGAGAGAAAATTCGTCCTCCTCCCCCTGGCGGAGCTCGATGCTGGGCTTACCGATCCAGTAAGCGGGCGCCCGTTTTTAGAGTATCTGGCTGAGCTTCCGCCCCAGGGTATTTACCCCCTGGGGCAAGGCATATATGATGCTCCCTGTCCCTGATGAATAGCACTCCAGAACCTACATTCGACCAATCCGGCGCTTCCAGCCTCATGGAGGGCCAGAGCCAGGGCCGCAGGTTTCGGCTCAAAGACTTCGAAGGTCCCTTGGATCTACTGCTTTTCCTGATAAAGCGAAACGATATGAATATCTACGATATCCATATCGCCTCCATAACCGAGCAGTATTTGGACTGCCTTAAAAATGAAGATGGGGTGGACCTGGACGAACTCTCGGAATTCTACAACCTCGCAGCTACCCTCCTGCTCATAAAATCCCGCATGCTTTTGCCCCTGGGCTCGCTGGACGACGAAGATATTGATGATCCCAGGCAAGGACTCATAGAAAAGCTCATCGAGTACCAGAAGTATAAAAAACTCTCAAGCCTCATGGAGCAGCGGGAGATGGAAGTCGAATGGCGACTGGAGCGCTCCTGCATGCAGCGGATCCTTCCCTTTTCCGAAGTGGATGACAAGGAGCTCTGGGCGGATCTGGATGTATGGGATCTTTTGAAAACTTTTTCTTCCCTTGTCAATAATTTCAGTTCGGAAAAGATAATAGACCTCTATGAAGAAATATCGATCCACGAGAAGTTGGCGCTCATGCATGAGCTTCTGGAAAAGCATGGCGAGTTTTCCTTCGTCCAGCTGATCACTAGACCCAGGTCAGCCCTGGACCTGGCCTGCGCCTTCCTGGCCATGCTGGATGCGGTTAAGAACAAAATAATTCGCATCAGACAGCACAGGCTTTTTGGGGATATCATCATCTCTCCCTCTACTCTCAGCGAGGCATACGATGGATGAACTGAGCGCCGAGTATCGTGCGGCCTTGATAAGCGCCATTCTTTTTTTGGAAAGCGAACCTATCGACGAAGCTGGACTGGCGAGACTGTCCGGACTCTCCCAGGACGAGGTGGCCGACGCCCTTGGGCGCCTCGCGGTGGAACACGACGGCCAAGTCCACGGTTTTGCGCCTATGCGCTCCGGCGGCGGATGGATATTCGCCCCTAAGATGGAGCTTTGGGAAAGGCTTAAAGACCATTACGGCAAGAAAAACGAGGCAAAACTCTCCCGGGCGGCCATGGAGACCCTCTCCATCGTCGCTTACTCCCAGCCCATAACCCGGGCCGAGATAGAGGCGATTCGGGGCGTGTCGGCCGACGGCATGATCCGCTACCTTTTATCCAGAGGGTTAGTGAAGGAAATGGGCAAGAAGGACGTGCCGGGAAAGCCAATGCAGTACGGAACGACACAGGATTTCTTAAAATACTTCAAGCTGAACTCGATTTCCGAACTNNGTCAGACTCCAGGCCTACCTGGCGTCCTCCGGATTGGGCTCCCGCCGCTTTTGCGAGAGCTTTATCGAGCAGGGAAGGGTGAAGGTAAACGGTATCGTCGCCGAGTTAGGCAGCAGGGTGGGGCCTGGTGACAAGGTGAGCTTCGACGAGCGACTCGTAGAGCCGCAAACCCTCCTTCGGTACATCGCACTCAACAAGCCCCCTGGCTACATCAGTTCCATGGCGGACGAGAAAAATCGCCCTGTAGCCGCTTCGCTCTTGAAATCTTCGGTTTCGGAGCGAGTCTACAATGTAGGCCGCCTGGACCAGTGGTCCTCTGGACTCCTGTTCTTCACCAACGACGGGGAATTTGCGTCGCTGCTGGTTCATCCAAGGAGTTGTATCGACAAGGAATACCTTGTCCGATGCGATCTTCCCATACTCGGAGACTTACCGGAGCGCTTCATGGAAGGCGTTGGAATAGAAGGGATCCTGTATAGGGCGGAGCGTGTTGTCATCCAGGATGAAAAGACAATGAGGATTGTCCTGGTGGAAGGCAAAAACAGGGAAATTCGCAAGGTCCTGGATTTTTTCGGTCTCAGGGCGCTCTTTCTGCGCCGAGAAAGGATCGGACCTATAGAACTTGGATCCCTGGCCGAGGGATCTTTCAGGGACCTGAATGCCGCCGAGGTGGAGGCCCTCAAGGAGTACTCAAACAAGGCGAGGCTGCATGCAAAGCCTGGCCGCGACGAAGGAAGACTACCGTGATTGTCGCCATGGACGGACCTGCGGGCTGCGGAAAATCGACCATAGCCCGGCTGCTCTCGGAGCGAATGGGATTTTTATACATAAATTCGGGAAACATCTACAGGGCTCTGACTTACGCCGCCATAGAGAAGGGCATTGGGATCGAGGACGAGACAGCCCTGATCGTGACCGCTTCAGAGGTTTCCATCGACTACGACCAGGACGGATCCATTCTCCTGGACGGCAGAAGGCTCAGCGCCGAACTCCGCTCGGCAGAGGTGGAAGCCGTCGTGGCCCAGGTCTCAGCCATCCCCGAGATACGCGGGATCGTTAACGAGGTAGTGCGCCGCCTCGCCCAGGGCAAGGACGCAGTGGTGGAGGGCCGGGATATGACCACCGTGGTCTTCCCCGATGCCGAGCTAAAATTCTTCATCGACGCTTCGACGGAGGAGCGGGCGAGGCGGCGCTTCGCCCAGGCTAGTTCTTCAATGTCGTACGAGAGAATACTGGAAAATATCAAGATGAGGGATGCCATAGACAGGAACAAGAAGATCGGGGCCCTTAAAATCGCTCGGGATGCCCTGTATTTGGATACATCCGACTTGACCATAGAGGCAGTTTATGAGAAAGTATACAGCAAAATTCTACATTTAAGGGAAACACATGGAGAATAAGGAAGTGCTAATGGACGCCGCCGCCCCCTCCCGCGACGAATTCCAGACACAATTGCAGGAGCAGTACCTCAAGAGTTTTGAGGGGCTGGAGGAGGGCGATTTAATCGACGGCAAAGTCGTACAGATCGCTGGTGATTTTGTCTTCGTCGACGTAGGGTATAAGTCTGAGGGAAAGATTCCGTTAATCGAGTTTGGCGACACGCCGCCCAAGGTCGGCGACGATGTCAAGGTCATATTAGTCAAAAAAGAAACCCACTCGGGCGAAGTGATCGTATCGAAGAAGCGGGCTGAGGAAAAAGTATTCTGGAAAGCCGTCGCCAACGCCTTCAAAGAACATCAGCCCATAGA
Source organism: Spirochaetaceae bacterium UBA4077 (assembly GCA_002383375.1). GTDB lineage: Bacteria > Spirochaetota > Spirochaetia > Treponematales > Rectinemataceae > UBA2256. The sequence goes on along the minus strand of DFYR01000003.1, from coordinate 14,963 downwards.
GGGCACGATCGACAAGGAAGTGAAGGGCGGCTTTGAGGTGGACCTGGGCCACGGGCTAAAGGGTTTCCTTCCCTCATCCAAGGCGGACATCCAGCGGGTGGAAAACGGCGCAGAGTATGTGGGCCTCAAGACCAGCTTCTATCTCGAAAGGCTCTACTCCGAGAAAAAGATAAACATCATCCTCAACCGCCGCCGGTGGCTCGAGGAAGACATAGACAAGCGCCGGGAGGCCTTCTTCCAGAGCGTGCAGATCGGCGACACCGTCAAGGGCGTGGTCAAGAGCTTTACCAGCTTTGGCGCCTTCGTCGACCTAGGCGGATTCGACGGCCTTCTGCACATCAACGACATGAGCTGGGGACATGTGACCCGACCCAAGGACTACGTGCGCAAGGGTGAAGAGATCGAGCTTAAGGTAATCAGACTCGAGCCCGAGGAAAAGCGCATCAACCTTTCCCTCAAGCACTTCAGCCAGGATCCCTGGTTTACCTTCGAAGAAAAGTACCATGTCAACGACATCGTCAAGGGCAAGGTGACCAAGCTCACCGACTACGGCGCCTTTATCGAGCTGGAGGAGGGAATCGAGGGTCTGGCCCACATTTCAGAGTTCTCCTGGGTACGCAAGGTGCACAAGCCCGAGGATATGCTCAAGGCCGGCGATATCGTGGACTGCATGATCCTGGGCTACGACATCCAGGCGGGCAAGGTATCTCTGGGGCTCAAGCAGGTTCAGGCTAATCCCTGGGACAACATCAACGAAAGCTACCCCGTGGGCATGAGGCTCACCCGCAAGATAGTCAAGGTCACCAACGCAGGCGCCTTTATCGAGCTCGAGGAAGGCATTGACGGCTTCCTCCACGCGGACGACCTCTCCTGGACCAGCAGGATCAAGAATCCCGCCTCGGTCCTTCATGAGGGCGAAGAAATCGAGGTCCTGATCATCGAGAGCAGCCCCGAGGAGCGAAACATCCGCCTGGGCGTCAAGCAACTCTCCGAAGACCCCTGGCGATCTTTTGCCAAGGCCTTCAGGGTCGGATCCATCGTCGAGGGCACCGTATCCAACGTTACGGATTTCGGCGTCTTCGTGCGGGTCCAGGGCGACATCGACGGACTGGTCAAGAAGCAGGACCTGTCTTCCGACAGGGACGAATCCTGGGACGATGCCCTGAAGAAATTCTCGGTAGGCCAGGCGGTTAAGGCTGTGGTCATCGACCTGAGCCCTGAACGCCAGAAGCTTGGCCTGTCCATCCGCGACCTCGTGCAGCGCCAGCAGCGGGAGGAAATCTCCAAGTTCATGCAGAGCGAGGAAGAGGCCGGCGGCTACACCATCGGCGACCTCTTGAAAGAGCGCGATACGTCCAAGAAGAATTCCTGATCACCGTAGGCGATACGGTTGACCGGGAAAAGACAAGGCCATGGTAGGGATTATTGATCAGGCGAAGTTCGAGCTGCTCGTTGAGGTCTGTGCCCTCATCAACTCGAACTACGCCGACGGCAAGGCCTTGGTCTCCCAGATAATAGAATCTTCCAGCAGGCTCGTCGGCGCCGAGGCGGCGAGTCTGCTGCTGTATGATCCCGTGGCAGGCAAGCTTCGCTTCGAGATCGCCTTGGGTCCGAAAAAGGCGGAACTCACCGGTCGGCTCATCGATCCTAGCGAGGGCATCGTCGGCTGGGTTGTCCGTGAAGGCCAGTCTCTCATCGTCAACAACCCCGAGAGTGACCCGCGATTCTCGCCCACCATCTCCAAGGAAGTCGATTTCCCCACCAAGTCCATTCTCGCCGTACCCATGAAGGTGAAGGGGAATCTGGTTGGGGTGATCGAAGCGATCAACAAGACAAAGGGCAGGTACTTCCTCCAGGAAGACCAGTACTGGCTGGAACTATTCGCGCTCCAGGCCGCCATCGCGGTTGAAAACGCCCGGTATCTGGAAAAAACCTCCCTTGAACTCTCGTACCTTAGTGATAAAGCCCAAGCCAACTCGGGCTGGCACAACCTTATCTATGCTTCAGCCGCAATGGCGGAGAAGGTCGAGCTGGTGGACAGGATAGCTCCCAGCGAAGCCTCGGTCCTCATTCTGGGCGAAAGCGGGGTAGGGAAGGAGCTCTTCGCCGAACGGCTGCACAGGGCATCCAAGCGGGCTTCCAAGCCCTTCGTCAGGGTAAATTGCGCCAACCTCCCCGAACCCCTTTTGGAGAGCGAGCTTTTCGGCCATGTGCGGGGCGCCTTTACCGACGCCTACCAGGACAGGAAGGGACGCTTCGAGGTGGCGGACGGCGGCACCATATTCCTGGACGAGATCGCCGAAATGCCCCTACGGCTCCAGTCCAAGCTCCTTAGAGTCCTCCAGCAGAAGACATTCGAGCGCCTGGGCTCTTCAGAAACGGTCTCGGTGGATGTACGCATCATAACAGCGACGAACAGGGATCTCGAAGCCATGGTCTCAGCCGGAGAGTTTCGCTCCGACCTCTATTACCGGCTCAACGTACTTCCTCTTTATATCCCCCCATTGCGGGAAAGAAAGGAAGACATCCCCGTGCTGGCCGAGCACTTTCTCAAAAAGGCCGCCAGGGAGACAAACAAGGCCTTGCGCGGCTTTTCTGATTCGGCAATGGAGAATATGCTCTCCTACGCCTGGCCCGGCAACGTTCGGGAGCTGGAAAACGCCATAGAGCGGGCCGCAGTCATGGCGCGGCAGGAGCTCATCGGCGCGAGTGATCTCATGATAGGCGGCAAAGGCCAGGATATAGACGAATTCAGGGGCAAGAACCTGAAGGACGCGGTGAATGTGTTCAAGACGCATTTTATCCGCAAGTCCCTAGAACTGCATGGATGGAACCAGACCGAGACAGCCAAGTCCCTGGATATTCAAAGGACCTACCTGTCCAGACTGATAAAAGAACTGAGCATAGCACAGCCGAAGGAGTAATTGTGGAAAGCAAGGCGCGACTCATAAAGCCCGACAAGGTCGAGGAAAAAACCGCAGCAGAGAAGCTGTCGGATTTTATAACAAAGAATAGAAAGATTTTTTTGGCGATTATTGCGGTTCTCTGCCTGGCGCTTGTCGGTGTTGGACTCTACACCATCATATCCAGCAGCTATACGAAAAACTCTTCCAGGGCCATGGAGGAAGTCAAGACCAAGATCGTCGCCTGGAGCAACGAAACAGACGAGACTAAAAAAGCCGAGCTGGAAGCCGAGCTCATTCCTGCCCTCGAGAATGTCGCCCAGAAGTGGCCTCGTTCTTTCGCAGCCCAGCAGGCTCTCTACGGCATTGCCAGTCTGTATGGCGTAAAAAAAGACTGGCCCCAGGCCGAAAACTACGCCCTCCAGTCCGCCGATCGCAAGCCTGGAAGCTACGTAGTGCCAATGGCGCTTGAGATCGCCGCAACCGCCGCGGAAGAGCAGGGCAAGACCGAAGAGGCTGTTAGCTATTACCAGCGGATCGTCGAAAAGCATAAAGATGAAAATCCCAACATTGCTCACGCCTATTTTTCCCTCGGCCGCTTGAAGGAAAAGGCCTCCGATTATTCCGGCGCCCTGGGATACTATAATACTCTGCTTGCCGATTTCTCCGGCACCGATTGGGCCCTACTGGCTAAAAACCGTGTTGTGTACTTGAAAGCTCAGGGGTATGATAATTAACTAGACGCGAGACTGAGGGTAGTTGTGAAGGCGGAATCGAAAGCGTCGTTTTTCGATTCCGCCTTTTTTATAAAAACGGCGGCAAACGATCATATTCTTATGTAGGAGCGTGCTTGTTTGAGAGGGAAGGGCGAGAATTATTTATACGGGGAATTATTAATTGCCTCCTTGTTTGCCTTAATTTATAGTGGATGCGGAATAAGCACGACTGCGTACCTATATCCTCCGGCAAGCCTTGTTGTTTCAGGCTCGCAGATTACAGTGCAAAACGATGGTGCTAATTACGAGCCTTCGGAAGGTAGCAATCAAACATTTCTTGGAATCGATATCTACTACAGGATTTTTCAAAATAGTTCCGTCGCAGAGAGCCGTAGAAATCAATTATCATCATGGAGCGCTATGTACGATGGTAATCCAGACTCTTTTATTAGTTCTGCGGAATCCGCGGGTTTCCGGGTAATGCGTAAAACTTCCACCTCGTCTCGTCCGACGATTGCATTGGCGGACGCTAGCGATGAAAGCCTACATACGATTATCACCTCAACCTGGATCCTTGACGGAGGGGTTCAAGTGGTACGGGACGGGTATACGTCGCCTAAAAGAGATTTTTCTGAAAAAATATTTTCTTCCACCGATCAAGATTATGAAGGAGCAGATTCCTCCGGTGTAGGTACTTTCTACATCGTGCTATTCGTTGTTTCATATGGTGAGGACACGATAGGGGCAGCCGTCTACAGCGACCCTGTGGTCGCCACATCGATACTGGAATTCTAAAAATCCTCATACCTGTAACTTCGTATAATGTATATTCTGTCTACCAACTGATAAACCAAATTAACCTTTACTATACCGAAGATCGGATATGAACGGATTCTCGCTACAAAGCATCAAATAAGCTAAGAAAGTGGTCTTTTTGGGGTTCGTACTCCGCATAGCAACAGTCCCGTATGATGCTACAGCGGCTGAGCGCCTTCTCTTCATTCAGCGCAGCGGAAATTAATCTATGAACATTTCTTTCGGCGCCATGGGCGTCGGCAAGATACAGCGAGATCACGCCGACATTGTGACTGTCGGGGCCTGCTTCAGAAACCTCAATTGAAAGATCGTTCAGATAATCTATAAAGGTTTTCTTGTCCTTATCGTTGAAAAATAAAACAGAGTACATCGAGCCTTTATAAAGAGATCCTATCGAGTTTTTACCCTCTGAACGTTTTTTCCCCTGTTTCAACCTACCGATCTCAAGACCTGCGGGCAGACGTCTTTTAAGCTGGTGAAAAAGCTCAAGGCATTCGCTTTCGGAAAGCTCTGTTTTCAGCCAAAACGCAATAATCTCGTCATGAGACTCAAGCCCCAAGGATAAAGGTTGCGTTAATTCCATCTTGGGTAATGGATTAAAACCTTCGGAATAACGTACGGGTAGATCGAGCATAGTAATCGCTCGCATAAATATGTCAGAAATTGAATGTAATGGATAAAGCGTGCCGGATTTCACCTTCTTAAATGAGATAATTAGTCTTCTGTCGTTGATTGTACCCGAACTATCATCGATTATTCTATTTTGCGGACTCCAGCTGAAAATAGTTGGAAGAAACGCGGCATTTGGCACCGCCATAGAGCTAATAAACTCTTCCCCACTAGGGCTCGATTCAGGTTTAATATGTATGATATTATATACAAGCTGAAAACGATCATTGCATGAACCGCAGGGGTGATCGCATTCCTCATCGCAAGCGGGCGTGAGGAGTGAAGTTTGTGATTTTTCCATTTCCTCTTTAAAAAAGGATTTGCTTATAAAGAGATTGATATCGTCCCAAGGTAGGCTGGCATCAGGGTTGCGCTCGGACAGATAGGTTTCGATATAATCCTTCCCCTTCCCTTTCTGCAGGTCTTCAAGGAGCTGCCGCCACAATCCCCTGTCCACCTGGTCGTCCCAGGCTTCGAAACCGGCTCCTCGACGATGGGCTTCAATAAGAAGCTCGCCAACCTCGTCGTCACCTCGGCTTATTATGCCTTCGAGCATCGAACTGAAGGGGGAATGGTAGGAAATCGAAACGTTCCGAAGGGGTTTCAGGCTGTCCTTGATCATATAGATGACCTGAAGCGCCTCCTCTTCCCCTATCTGCCCGACGCGCTCATAGGCTGTATGGGGCTTGGGGACAAAGGTACCTATGTTCACGTTCATGCCTATTGGCGCCTCGGCCATGAGCCGGGTAAGGAAATCGACAATTGCTTGGCCTTCTCCCCTGCCCCGTTCGGGCAGCGGCAGACCGATCATGAAATAGAACTTCGCCGACTTGAATCCATATCGCTTGGCTTCCTTGATTATGGCAACTACCTTGTCGAAGCTGACTACCTTGTTCAAGGAACGCTGCCAGGACTCGATGGGTGTTTCGATGGCAAAAGTGAGGCCGGACTTTCTTAGCTGCGCCACTTCAGCCAGGAGAGGAAGCGTAAAGCTGTCAACCTTGAGGCTGGGCAGCTGAAAGGACACCGAGCGCCGGTTCCATTCATTGTTGAGCTGGGTGAAGAGCCCGACTATATCTGGGTAGTCGCCCGAGGAAAGGGATGCAAGAGTGATCTGGCTGTGCCCGGCTTTCTCCACCAGTTCCTGGACTTCTTTTTTAATGATCTCTGGTGATTTAATTCTTTGCGGTCTATAGTAATAGCCAGCATGACAGAAACGGCAGCCGTTGGGACAGCCTCGCATTATTTCCACAGATCCATGGTTCTGTACCGGTTGCAGTACAGGTATCGGAAAAGCCGTACTGGCAGCGGAGCTCGAAAAATCAGGGAAGACCGCTCTCAGGGTTTTACGGAATTTGCCTGGAGCTCCCTTGGTTAGTGTGTGATGGGGGGATATCCAGAAGCTTTCGCATGCAGCCAGACGTTCCAGCAAGGCAGCCCTGTCAGCTCCTTTCTTTTTCATTCCGGCCAATTCCAATAAGAGAGAATAGAATCCTGCCTCCGCTTCACCGATATAGACAGCATCCAGGAATGCGCCGAACGGATGGGGATTGGTCGAGGCAGGCCCTCCAGCTATGACTAACGGTTGTCCCTCTCCCCTATCCTCCACCCGAAGCGGAATTCCTCCCCGCTGGAGGACGCTAAGCATATTGGTGGCCAAGAGCTCGTATCCGATCGAAAAACCGAGCATATCGCAGTCTTTGAGGGGAATGCCGCTCTCGAGGGTGTAGAGAGGAAGCGCCTTTGCCGCGAGGAGCTGTTCAAAGTCCCGAGCCGGTGCGAAAACCCGCTCGCAGGCCACTGCCTGGGCGCAATACCGGGCTATATCGTTATAAATAATGCGGATCGCGTTGTTGGACATGCCAATTTCATAAAGATCAGGAAAGCAGAGGACCAGCCTGAAGCGTGTATCGGATTCGGGGATCGGCGGATTCGATCCAAGCTCTCCACCCAGGTATCGCGCTGGTTTTTGGATTTCTAAAAGATCGTGCCCGAAGTCTTCAAGCGGATGGATAAAGTGCTGTCGTTTCACATTCTATACCTTCGGGAAGAAATTCCCAGTAAAAACCCGACTGCCAAAAATGCTGACCAGAGCGAAGAACCGCCGTAGGATATGAAATAGAGTGGAATTCCGGTTATGGGCATTATTCCGATGGCCATTCCGACATTGATCATGAAATGAAAGGAAAACATGCCGAAAATGCCGCTACAGACCAGCATGGAATATTTGTCCTTTGTGCTCGATACCAATCCGAGCATTCTGTAGAGCAAAAGGAAGAAAAGGGCGATGATAATTAGCCCTCCGATAAATCCCCACTCTTCGGCTATTATGGAAAAAATGAAATCGGTGCTCTGCTGGGGAATAAAACGGGCGTGGCTCTGGGTTCCCTGGAGAAAACCCTTGCCGGCAAACCCGCCAGACCCGATAGCTGTCACCGATTGAATGATATTCCAGCCTGCTCCCTGGGGATCCACGTTGGGATTCAGGAACACCATGAGACGCATGATCTGGTATTCCTTGAGCACCTTATGGCCTGCATAGGCAAGAAGAATTGAGAGATCGAGGATTGAGAAAGCATAGCTGAGCCAAAAATAGTATTCTTTTTTAAATACTAGCCAGCCCCAGAGCGAGAGGGCTAGTGCGATGAAAAAGAGGCCGCTCACCATGAAAACGTACCTAGGACGCTGGAAAAAAAGGTCGAGGATGTTTCCGTCGGGGAAAAAGTACTTACCGGCCAGAGGGAGCATTAGAAAGAGGAAGGTGCAGCCGATTGAAAGCAGGATGAAGAGTATATACCGCCTGTCTATCCCGCCTACAAGCATCATGACGATCAGTATGGGAAAAAAGACCAGCGCCGAACCGAAATCCGGCTGGGACAGTATGAGCAGCACGGGAATGCCGATTATGATCGAGCTGACGACAAGACGCTTGAAACTGCTGGACTGCTCTGAGGCGTCCAAATAACGGGCGAGGAAGAGTACGGTGATGATTTTCGCAAATTCTGCCGGCTGGATACCGTATTCTCCAATTCCAATCCAGGAGCGGGCGCCATTTACCACTCTTCCTGCGAACCGCGTATACAGCAGCAGAAGAAGTACGGCTACGTAGGCGAAGAGCGTGTAATCCTTCAGGCGGGATATATCCAGGGCCATGGCGGCAATCATGATGACAAGTCCAGAGACAGCCCAGATGATTTGCTTGCTGTATTCGTTGGAAAAGCGTACCCCGTCGGAGTCGATGCCGGCGGAATAGATTGAGGCTACTCCCACGGCGCTCAGCAAAAGAGAAAGTATGAGAATACTGTAGTCCAGGTCCGATATGAACTTAGGCAGCTGGAAATGCCTCACTCCGCCCTCCCTCTCAGGTGCTGCTCTTTGAGATTGAGCCCTATGGACTTGGCGGCGGTTTCGGCATCCTGTCCTGTAAATATCGATTGGAATATAAGATTGGAAGCGTAGGGAGCCCACCATTCCCAGAGATTGCTCGCCTCGACCATGGCGACCACGACTACCTGGTCCTCAGGCTTTGCCTCATAGGGGCCGAAGGCGGCAAACCAGGAATGCCATCGATCCTTGAGTCCGATTTCCGCCGTACCAGTCTTGCCAGCTACCATGACCGCCTTGGTCGATACCGGCACCCTGGCAGAACCGTAGGAAATGACGCTTCTGAGATCTTCCCTGAGCGTCTTGAAGGTCGATGCGCTGATCGAGGAATCTGTGACGATTTCCGGCCTCATGGATTGGATGAGTGCGCCCGATTCTCCGTCCCGGATTTCCTTAACAAGGTGCGGCCTGTATATCACTCCGTCGTTTACCACCATGGCCATCATGTTCGCTACCTGGATTGGCGTGGCGAGCATATAGCCCTGACCGATGGATAGGTTCATGGTATCTCCGGGATTCCAGCGCTCCCGGTAGCTTTCTTCTTTCCAGCGGGGGGTTGGTATAAACCCAGCGTTTTCACCGGGGATGTCTATCCCCGTGGCTCGGCCGTAACCATAGTCGCCGGCGTAGCTGATTATCTTTTCTACTCCCAGGTTGTCCCGCCCGACGGTCCAGTAATAGATATCGCAGGAATTGGCAAGGGCTTCCTGCAGATCCACTGAGCCGTGGCCAGGGCTGTGCACCCAGCAGTTCCAGGTACGGCCTCCATACTCCAAAAACCCATTGCAGGTGATCGTGGATTTTGGAGAAATCGCCTTCTCCTCAAGAATGGCAGTGCTTAGCACGGTCTTGAAGGTCGATGCCGGAGGGTAGGAAGACTGTACGGCTCTGTTGAGAAGCGGCTTGTTGGGGTCATTCAAGAGTTTCAGATATTCTTCGCCCGAATTGGAGGAGATGAAAATGGAAGGATCATACCAGGGATAGGAAACCATCGCCAGGATCTCACCGGTATCGGGCTTCAGCACGATGATGGATCCCATGCGGTTTCCCAAGGCTTTTTCCGCAGTCTTCTGTATGGCTGCATCGATGGTGAGCACGAGTTTTTTGCCGGGGACCGGAGCTTCCAGCCGCTCAGCCTCGCCGGCGAGGTTTTTCCCCTTTACATCGACGGTTGTTCTCAGGTATCCATCCTGCCCCTTAAGGGTGCCGTCGTAGAATTTTTCCAAACCCGTTTTCCCGATAACATCATCGGAGGAATAGCCTTTGTTGAAGAGCAGCTTATACTCGTCTCTCCCTATCTCGCCAACGTAACCGATGACATGTGAAAGGGAGCCGATATTCAGATAGCGCCGGATCGGCCTTGAGTTCCAGTAGACACCTGGGAAGTCTTCCTTGTGTTCCGCTATCTTGGTTATGGCCAGGTAGGAAGCTGAGGTACTGACGGCGATGCGCTGGTAAAGATGATAGTAGGAAGGAGGGATTTTTCGCTGAATATCAGTCAGCCTGATACTCAGAATTTCAGCCAGCTTCTGAAAAACCTCTTCGCGCCTGGATGCGGGAAGTTCGGCAGGCACAATCTCTACCGAAAAGGCTTCATCGTTGGTGACAAAGGGTATTGAGTTGGTCCTGTCGTATATCTCGCCCCGGGCTGCGGGAATTTTAACGGACTGTATGGCGTACCGATTAGCCTTTGCCTCAAATTCCGCGCCCCGGATAACCTGCAGGCTGAAAAGTCTAGCTGTATAGAGAAGACATACACCAATGATAAAAAGTTTAAGGACAAAAATCCTTGTCTTGTTATCCCCTGAAAAGGCCATTATCCCTGCATCCTTATATGCCTTGTATCGTCTGAATCCAGGAAGCCTTTCATTCGCTGGGCTTCCTTGTCACCAGGAGCCGATTGAGCTTTTTAAAAAGGAAAAAGAAAGGCGCTGCCAACGCGCCGTTTAAGGCTGCCTCCACCCAAAAACGCAGGTCTCCGAAGGAGTAGGAGTCTACGAGCTCCCTGCCGAAAATGAGGGCCAGTATCATGCTCGCAACACCCTTGAGCAGCGTGCTTGAAAAACCCAGGAGTACCGGCAGGATAAACCGATCCATATCCACGACTTTTCTGGCAAAGGAAACCGCATAGGCAGGAAGTATATAGAGGAAAGAAGTATAGCCCAGGGGGGCCGACGACAGAAGGTCACAGACAATTCCGCTCAAAAAAGCGGTGATACAGCCTTCCAGCCCCTTATTGTTGTAAGATACCCAGAGAATGAGAAGAAGAGCCAGGTCGGGTATAACCCCCCAAAAAAGTCCGTTCCTGAGCCAGGTTGTCTGAATGAAGAGGAGAATGGAGCCGATCGCCGTGGAGACCAGAATACTGGTTGTCATGAACCTCCTCCGATCTTTTGCCCTTCAGGCTTCTCGGGAACATTGTCGCTCGGCTGCTTATTCCGTTCGAGAACGAAAAGATACTCGATTTTTGAAAGATCCAGCGCTGGCTCCAGAAGAATAAGCGAGGAACCTCCGTACTTAGGGTTCCTGATCTCCTTCACCCTCCCGATAGCTATGCCGGGAGGATAGATCGAGTCGAGGCCGCTCGTCACCACCATGTCGCCGATCTGTATATCCTGAGCATTGAGCATCGATACGTAATTCATGATCAAGGGTTCTTCGGGGTTGCCCTGACCGTTCACCAGTCCTTCGACCCTTGTGCGTGAGAGCCGTGCAGCCACGTAGAGGTGGCCGTCGTATATAGGCAAGACAAGGCTCGAGCTGCGACGGGCTTCAAGCACCTTGCCCGCCAGGCCTTCAATGCCGTTTTGAAAGGCCGCGACGGCCATGTCCGCTTCGATCCCCGCATTGCCGCCCTTGTCTATTACGTAGCTCGAATAGATATTGCCCGGATCTTTGGCGATTATCCGCGCTGCCGTCTTGATGGAGGATACGCTTTCTAAAAAGCCAAGTTGTTCTTTGAGGCGTTTGTTCTCCGCTAGAGTATTCACGTAATCGCGTTCAAGGTTTTCGAAACTCTCCAGTTTGCTGACCAGCGTTTCATACTCTTCTCTGAGCTGGCTCAGTTCTCGGATAGAGAAAACGGTTCGCTGGACAAAGTTCTGGACGCCGAAGAAGAGCTTTTGCGCCACTCCGCTGATCCCGGCCGCCACAGCCTTAGGAAGGGTCTGCACGGTTTTTGTAGAGACTGAAACTAGGATAATGCTTAAAATCATGAGAAGCAGGGGGATTCCCTGGGTAGCCATGAATCCCTGACCCCGCTTTTTCCGCGGCATCTAAACCTACCTGCTACAAATTGAGGCTTTCGTAGACACTGTCCGAGGATTCCCGGCTGTTCATCATGGTCTCGAAATAGGTTCCCGAACCAATGGCGACGCATTCCAGCGGTTTCTCGGCGAGGATGACCGGTACGCCTGTTTCCTTGGCGATGAGCTTGGGCAGCCCCTTCAGCAAGGCTCCTCCGCCGGACATGACTATGCCCCGTTCGACGATATCGGCGGCGAGCTCCGGTGGTGTTTCGCTCAGGGTTTTCTTGACCTCGTCGACTATCTGTGAGATGGAAGGCATGAGGGCTTCCCGTATCTCCACCGAATCGACCTCGAATCGTCGAGGCAGGCCAGTGATGGCATCGTTACCCTTGATCTCCACCTTTTCGATTGTCCGCTCTGGGCTGGCGTTTCCTATCTCGATCTTGAGCCGTTCGGCGGTCTGGTCGCCGATTATTAGATTGTGGACGTTCCGGATGTGGCGCATTATGGCCTCGTCGAATTCATCGCCTCCCACCCGAATGGCCCTGGTGACCACCATGCCTTTCAGAGAGATCACCGAAATCTCCGTAGTGCCTCCTCCAATATCGCAGATCATGTGGCCGGCGGGCTCTACGATGGGGATGCCTGCGCCTATGGCTGCGGCGAGCGATTCGGCGATGACCTTAACAATCCGCGCACCCGCCTTGTACGCTGAGTCGATGACCGCGTTTTCCTCTACCTTGGTGATGCAGGAAGGCACGCCTATGACAATCCTGGGCTTAAAGAACCAGTTCTTGGGAGCCACTTTCTGGATAAAATACTTGATCATTTTTTCGGTCAGGTCAGGGTCGGCGATCACTCCATCCCTCAAGGGGCGTTTGGCGATGATATCCCTGGGGGTCCTGGAGAGCATGCCCTTGGCTTCGGTTCCCACGGCTACAAGCTTGTTGGTGCCCTTCTCGACGGCGACGACGGAAGGTTCGTTCAGCACAATACCCTTGCCATGTATGTATATCAGTGTATTGCAGGTTCCGAGATCGATGCCTATATCCTGAGAAAACCTGCTAAAAAATCCGTTCTTCGCCATCATTCCTCCCTATAGACGTTCAGCCAGCTTTTTTCTCGCTTCGATATGATTCGGGTCAATGTTCGTCGCTTTGCGCCATGCTGCACGGGCGGCTATGGGGTCCTTCAGCGCTTCGGCGACAAGTCCCAGCCGGTACCAGCCTTCGGCTGATCCGGGGTCGGTTTCTACAATAGATCGGTATAACCTGTCCGCCTCAGACAATTCGCCCTTCTCCATGGCTATCTCGCCGAGCAAAAACCGGGCTCGTTGAACCAGTAGAGCGTCTGCCGCCGATTCGATGCTCGAAGACAGGTACTCTACGGTTTTATCCAGCTCTCCTAATTCTTTATAGCTTATGGCTGCGGAGAGCTTCAATACATCGCTCGGCGCTTTGGCCAAGGCTTTCTCGAAATGCTGCACGGCGGTGGCATGGTCTCCAATAGCTGCATAACCCAGGGCAAGGAATTGCTCGGTGTCCTTGGCTTCATAACCGTCTTCTATAGATCGTTCGAGGTAGTAAACTGAGAGATCCAACCAGGGTTCTCCCTTTTGAAAATAGATCTTGCCCAGCACATATTCCACCTGCCCCTGGATAGGGAGGCGTTTAGGCTGAGCCAAGGCCTTTCTCAGACTGAAGAGAGCCTCATCGATAAGAGCCTGACGCTCGTCTCCTTCGGGGCTGTCTGCTGCTACATAGTATGAGGATATACCGAGCATGCTTAGGTAAAAGGAATCGAAGGGGAGCTGTTCAAGCCCGGACTTGCTCAGTTCGATGGTCAAGGCTTTGTCCCCCGAATTCCAAGCCTGGAGGAGTTTTTGTCTTGAAAGTCCTTGACGGACTTGCCGCGATTGGCTCTGTTGCGGATTGATCAGAAAAACGTACGCGGCTGCTCCTAAGCCGAGGACGGCAACAGCTATCGCCGCGATCAGGGCTATGGTACGTCCTAATCCATGCCTTTTAGAAAGACCGCCGGCCCGGCCTCTAGCCCCGCTTTTCATATGCGCCAATCCCCGATCGAGCTTGATTTTGCCTGAATAATGCACAGGTCGCACATAAGTATACGGCGCCGGTCCCCTACAGGATAGAGCCTGCAGCCGCAATTGAATTAAAAAAAGGAGCAGGCTTGTAAGCCGGGTTCTGTACGCAGGTTTCCCCGCGTCGCTGCCATCCCTCTGCGTCCGTCGTTGCCGCCGGACGTCAAGCGGTCTACCCGCGGTTTTCGCCGCTTTTGGCGGCTATGGACGGGCCGTCCACCGCTGTTCGACCTTGCTCACGATGAGGTTTGCCCTGCCGCACCCGTCACCGGATGCGCGGTGAGCTCTTACCTCGCCTTTTCACCCTTGCTGCCTATCCCTAAACGAGACAGGGTAGCGGTATGTTTTCTGTGGCACTATCTGTCCGAATTCGGCCTTGGCGCCATAGGCTCCGGTCCGAATCCGTCCCGGACGTTATCCGGCATCGCGCCCTGCTGAGCCCGGACTTTCCTCGACGAAAGGATTGCTCCTTCGCCGCGGCAGCGCGGCCTGCTCCTAGTACTATACAACACCCGAGAACAAAGAAAGTAAAGCTATCAGTCTTCCGAATCCTCGCTGTATTCTTCGCGTACCGCTGCAGCCTTACGAGCCGAGGGCTTTCTGGCTGGCGGGAAATCCTTCTCCTGGTCTTCCCCTTCCCGCTGTTCCTCCTCGTCGTCGTCGCCCTCGTCCTCGCCTTCCTCGGCATAATCGGCCAGGTCGGCCAGCGATCCTGACTCGATGTCGCCGATGAATTCGGGAGCTTCCTCTGTTTCCTCAAAGAAGAGAATTCGGGAGCAGTAAGGGCAGAAATGTACCTTCGTAGCCTCCTCGTCCCTTACCTCGTTGACAAAATTAGCGGGAAGAATCATGTGACAGCCGGTGCAGACCACCCCGTGGATGGGAACCACACCAACACCTTTCTTGTTGCGAATAATTCTTTCCAGCTTGAAGAGAATGTCGCTTCCGATGCCCTCGGCTATGGAGAGTTCCTCGCCCTTAAGCCGTTCCACTTCGGCAGCCTTGGTCTCGCGCTGGCCTTCGATTACCTGGCCCTTCTCGGCTATTTCTTCTTCGAGCATCGAAATGCCGCCCCGAGTCTTCTGCAGCTCCTCTTCAATTTCGGCGAAGGAGCGCTCCTGCTGCT
>DFYR01000069.1:21288-25021 GCA_002383375.1 Spirochaetaceae bacterium UBA4077 | reverse complement strand
AGGCACCCGCCTTTCCGGTGCTGCCGGCTGCAGTACCTCCAGGCCGTGTCGCGGCGGACGCCGTGCCTCCAGTATCAGAGTTCCCGGATCGCGGTATCAGGAGCTCTTTGAGTTTCAAGATCGAGGTGATCGCCATGAGGAAACTGCCCACAGGAATGCTGATCGTCACCCAACTGTAGCTGAAGCCGGGAATGCCCTGGAACACCCTCCTCCGGGAAAAAAGGCTTAGTTTTATGCCATACCATATGAGGGTGCCGAGAAAAACAAGGATAATGACATAGATGAGTATCGAGAGGATCCGCCTGGCTGAAACCGAAAATCGGGTCACCAGCAGATCGATATTAACCAGCTTGTCAGCCCTGAGAGCGGCGTCGGCGCTTAAAAACACGCTCCAGGCGAAGAGAAAGAGGGACATGTCCTGGGACCAGTTGATAGGTCGATCAAAAGTCCGGGCTATGGCTGCGGAAAAAATAAGCAGACAAAATATGGAAAAGCAGAGGGCCGCCAGGAATACTTCGGCCTTGCAGATAAATGCGTAGAGCTTTTTCATAGTATCCCTTGATGAATAGGCTGAAAAACAAAAAGCGCCCTAGGCCTTATGCGCCGGGGCGCTTTTTGCACCGTGATTACTTCTTCTTTCCCAATTCCTTGTACACCTGGTCTCGCACATCGAGAATGCCCAGTTTTTCATAGGCCTTGTCGCCGGCTTTTCTGAAAGCGGCCATGTCGATTTCCGACTCGGGGATGAAAGTCATGCCCGCGGCCTTGAGTACCTCGAGGTTTTTAGGATCGAGTTCGTTCAGATACCTCCGGGATACTTCGAGGCCCGCCTTGTCGCATTCCTCTTCCAGGATTTTCTGGTACTCCGCCGGAAGAGCATTGAACCACTTGCTGCTTATCACTTCGAAGTTGATGAGGAGAATATGCTTGGTTTCGCAGGCGTACTTGGTAACTTCCTGGAACTTGCCGCTGGCCGATGCCGTGAAGGAGAGCTCGACACCGTCAATGGCCCGGGTCTGGAGTCCGGAGTACATTTCACCATAGGCCATGGCCACAGGGGTGGCGCCGATAGCCCGGATGGACTCCTGCCAGATCGGGGCGGGGGGAGTCCTGATCCTGAGGCCGGCCAGATCGGCGGGCTTGCGGACGGGTTTGTTTGTGACCATCTGCCTGAATCCCTGGACCCACATGAAGGAGAGGATCTTAAAGCCCTGGGTCTTTTCCAGTTCTTCTTTCCACTTCATCACCGAGGGAAGGGTGTTCAGTTTTTGGACTTCCTCCAAGCTCTCCACGAAATAGGGACCATTCATGACAGCTATGCCCGGCACGTATTGGCCCAGACGGGCTGCGTCGGTATTCTGGCCCACCGCGGCTCCCTGGCGGATCTGCTCGAGTATGTCCTCTTCGACTCCGAGCTGGGCGCTGGGGAAGACCTCGATCTTGAGGTTGCCGTTAGTTCTAGCTGATACTGCCTCAGCCCACTTCAGGAACGCCGCGTGGTAGGGATCCTGGGTGGTCAGAACGTGGTTGAACTTGAGTACGTACTTTTTGCCCGAAGCCTGGGCACCGGCTATGGACAGGCCCAGGACCAGGATCAGGGCGATTAGTATCGTCACTTTCCTTTTCACGATAGACCTCCTATTCGATAGTACAGATTCAGTATTGCTGATATCTTAGATAGATGATATCTTGAGTATGGGGATTTGTCAAAATAAAAATCATTACCTCTTGAGGTACGCCGCAGAGCATGAAATCCCGTGAATGCTCTGGTTTACGTGACCCCAGGCGCTGCGAGGAAGCCCCGCCCCCTCGCCTAAATCCTTGTAAGCGCGCTATTGTCAGGGTGGGCGACGGGTTTGATCGCCCGGGTAGTATCTAAAGGAGCGGAGCATGAGCGGAGAAATCAGGATTAATCGGGAAGCCCTGGAGCGATTCTGCACTAATGTCTTTTTAAAATTGGGACTTTCGAAGGCCGAAGCCGCCGATTCGGCGGAGATCCTGGTCGCCGCCGATGCCCGGGGCATAGCCAGCCATGGCGTCGGACGCCTCTGGAGATACGAAAACGGCTTGAAAAAAGGCATTATGTCCGGAGGCGTGCAACCTGAAATACTACGAGAGACGCCCATATCCCTGGTGTTGGATGCCCGGGGTGCCATGGGACTCTCCTTAAGCAAGGCAACCATGGCCAAGGTGATCGATAAAGCCGAAGCTGTGGGTGCAGCCTTCGCCTCAATCCGCAATTCCAACCACTTTGGAATCGCCGGATTCTACACCGAGATGGCGGCCCGCCGAGACATGATCGGCATTTCCATGACCAACACGGCGGCTCTGGGCGTGCCCACCTTCGGCCGGCACGCCATGTTCGGCACCAATCCTATCGCAGTATCGGTTCCTGCCATGGAAGGCAGGATGTTTACCCTGGACATGGCCACGACCTGCGTCACCCGGGGCAAGGTTGAAGTGTACGAACGCGAGGGCAAGTCCCTACCCCTTGGCTGGGCGGTAGACACGACAGGCAAGGGAACCGTGGACGCCCACAGTCTTTTAGAAGACATGCTCTTCCAGCGAGGGGGGGGCCTGCTGCCCCTGGGCGGCGAGGGGGAGCAGTTCTCGGGCTACAAGGGCTACGGCCTGGCCGTACTTGTGGATATCATGACGGCGGTAACTTCTGGGGGAGTCTTCGGCAAGTCGGTGATAGACAGCGAAGCCACCTCGGCCAGGGTCTGTCAATTTTTCGGCGCCATCCGCCTGGATCTCTTCAGGGACCCCAATGAGCTCAAAGGTGACATGGGCCGACTCTTGGAGGAGCTGATGAGTGCGGAGCCCGCCGAAGGCTGCGAACGGGTTTATTATGCCGGGCTCAAAGAGCACGAAGCCGAGGCCTTGAGCGAGAAGATCGGTGTGCCCTTGAGCGCCAAGGTAGCGGCGCAGCTGAGGCAAATCGGCCAGGATCTGGGAGTAGCCTTCCCAGGATAAACAGAAAAGGAACTAACGCCGGAATCTGCGCAGAGCCCGGGCTCTCATCGTATGGACGCTGGGCTCGCTTTGCCGTGGCGCCGGATTCACCAAGCCTGGTGTCGTACTCGTTTAACCTCAGCGCGGGACCAGGCTGGAGCCTGGTTTCAGGACGACGCAAGCGCGGTAAAAAATGGATTTTACGTCTTTACAGCTGTATGGCTTTGATATAGGTCGCAATTCCCCCCAGCAGCATATCGACGGCTATCGTCGTCAGCACCAACCCCATCAGTTTTTCTATGGCGCTTAAAAAGCGTTTCCCCAGCCAGACTTCCAGCTGCTGGGAGGCGAAGAACACAATGGTCGTGACGGCAATGGCGATAAAAATCGAGCCCACCCATTCCAGGCTGAGGGCCGCGGAGGAGCTGGAGAGCAGCATGACGGTGGTCATGGCCGATGGGCCGGCGATGAGGGGTATGGCCACCGGTACGATAAAGGGCTCGGATCCCTGTTCTTCATCCACGAGCTTGGCTCCCGAGGAAGGGAACACCATATTGATGGCGATGAGGAAAAGGATGATGCCCCCGGCAATGCGGAGGGTTTCGTTGGAGAGGTGCAGGGCTTTCAGAAATCCCGAGCCGAAAAAGAGAAACGCTAAAAGTGTTATAAAGGCTATGCCGCATTCACGCAGTATTACCTTGGTTCTCCGGGCAGGCTGAACGTTTTTTAAGGCGGCGATGAAAAGGGGGATGTTGCCCAGGGGATCGGTGATCAGGAT
>DFYR01000069.1:18880-21212 GCA_002383375.1 Spirochaetaceae bacterium UBA4077 | reverse complement strand
TCGATAATAGCGGTAAGAATGCTCTGCAGAGCCGTTATGCGTTTTATGCCGTAGGAAAAAAGCACAGCCGCCATGCCGATCTGAAAGACTCCCAGCATGAGAATGGAAAATATTGAACCAGGATTGATTGAGGGCGGCGCTTGACCTATTGAAAACGGAATTGCGATGAGCGCGGTGAAAATATGCCCTAAGAATATCGAATCCAGGGGGCGGGCATCTTTCTGTTTGCGCAATAGGACAATGTTGAACGCAAAGGCGATGCCCGCTCCCACAGCGACGAGATCGCCTATAAAATTCCCCTTGCCCAGGGAATCAGAGAAAAATAGCAGCATTCCGCCGCAGACACTGACCAGGGCAAACCAATGTTCGGGGCGTGGGTATTCCTTGAGGAAAAAGGCTCCTAGAAATGCCACATACACCGGGGCTCCATACTGCAAAAGAATAGCGTTGGCCGATGTCGTAAGCTTGTTCGCCAGGACGAAAAGGAGCATGGTGGCGGCATAAGCCAGGGCGGACCAGAGCTGGATGGGCGAAAAATTGAGAACCGGTCTGCCCCGCAGGACAAAAAACAAAAACACCGCCGCGATGGCGCTTCGTATACCCGCGATGGCGAAGGGCTGCCAATCCAGAAGCTTGATAAAAATACCGGCGGTGCTCCACAAGAGAGCGCAGCCGACCATGGCGAGAATGCCCGCGGTCTGGTCTGCCCTACCTGGGGGCCCTACGGGAATTCTATTTCTTAGCATGGCCGGAGTGTAGCAGATCCCAAGAATTGCGAAAAGCCGGGACGGGCGAAGGAGTGAAGAAGACTTCTCCGAACCTGCCGCGACCGACCTCTCCTATTGTGGCAAAGTCATTATTCAGGCATTATGGACAATACGCATGGATCATGATAAAGCGCAATACATAAAGATGACCGAGCGGCCAATAGGCCCACTTATCGGCTCCCTAGCGATACCCACCATCATCAGCATGCTGGTTACCTCCATCTACAACATGGCCGATACTTTCTTCGTCTCCAAGCTGGGCACCTCGGCCTCGGGCGCTGTCGGGATCGTCTTTTCCCTTATGGCGATAATTCAGGCTGTGGGATTCACCATCGGCATGGGTTCGGGCAGCTGGATTTCCAGGCTTCTGGGGCAGAAAAAAAACCAGGAAGCCAACATGGTCGCCTCCAGCGGTTTTTTCCTGGCGATCATCATAGGAGCGGCGCTCACTATTCTGGGACTGGGCAACCTGGACGAGCTGATGCGGCTTCTTGGCGCTTCACCCACCATACTCCCCTACGCCAGGGATTACGCCAGATATATTCTGCTTGCCGCGCCTGTAATGTCCGCATCCTTCGTGCTCAACAACATTCTGCGAGCCGAAGGCAAGGCACAATTTGCCATGGTAGGCATCAGCGTCGGGGGAGTGCTCAATATGGGCCTGGATCCTCTTCTCATTTTTGTCTTTAAAATGGGAATCGCGGGGGCAGCCATAGCGACAGCGCTAAGCCAGGTGGTGAGTTTTTTGATTTTATTAGCGGTTTTCCTGCGCCGCCGGACGATTGTTAACATCAGACTGGATAGCATTTCGAAAAAGGCTGGAACCTATATCCAGATCCTCGTGTTTGGGCTTCCATCCTTGAGCCGCCAAGGTCTGGCCAGCGTTTCGAGCATCTTGCTCAACACCGGCGCCTCGGTCTATGGGGATGCCGCCGTGGCCGCGATGGCCATAAGCGGCAAGATATTTTTCTTCATTTTTTCCATCATTCTGGGGGTGGGACAGGGCTATATGCCCGTGTTGGGCTACAACTATGGGGCTAGAAAATTCGATCGCGCGAGAAAGGCCTTTTCCTTCACCCTGAAGGTCAACACGATATTCATTAGCCTCTTTGCGCTGGGCGGGTTCTTCGCCGCCGAAGCCCTGATACGGATTTTTATAGCCAAGGATCCCGAGGTGGTGCGGATCGGTTCCCAGGCCTTCAGGTTTTCCTGCATGGCCATGCCCCTGGTAAGCCTCGGCGTGGTCTGCAACATGACCTTCCAATCTATAGGCAAGGCTTGGACAGCCACCATGCTGGCCACCCTCCGTCAGGGTTTCTGCCTTATACCGCTCATTCTTATCCTTCCCCGATTTCTCGGGTTGTCGGGCATTCAACTCGCCCAACCCCTGGCCGATCTTCTGACCTTCCTCTGCTGCATACCTTTCACGGTCCACTTTTTCAGACTTATGGATAAGGAAGAGAAAAAGACGGCCTAAGCCCAGGATTTGAAGAATTCCAGTCCGTACCGAAAAGCCTAAGCTCAAGCACATCTCGGCCTGGCAGCTCGTCCCGGCGCACCCGTTT
>DFYR01000069.1:15659-18858 GCA_002383375.1 Spirochaetaceae bacterium UBA4077 | reverse complement strand
CTGGCGCTCCGGCTTGGTACTCCTGTCTGGCGTTCCGGTTTAGCGCTCCAGTTTTCGGTACACGATCCTGTGCGGCCTGTCGGCTTCGGCGCCCAGTTGCTGGCGCCGCCACTCGGCGTACTCGGACCAGTTGCCATCGTACCAGGTGACGCCGGAGTCGCCCTCGAAGGCGATAAGATGGGTGCAGACCCGGTCGAGGAACCAGCGGTCGTGGCTGACCACCAGGGCGACTCCGGCGAAGCTGTCCAGGGCCTCTTCGAGGGCCCGCATGGTGTTGACGTCCAGGTCGTTGGTGGGCTCGTCCAAAAGTAGCACGTTGGCCCCCTCTTTGACCATCATGGCCAGGTTGAGCCTGTTGCGCTCGCCGCCGGAGAGGACGCCCACCTTGCGCTGCTGGTCCTGGCCCGAGAAGTTGAACCATGAACAGTAGGCACGGGAGTTCACTTCCCTCTTGCCGCCAAGGAGGATAAGGTCCTGGCCGTCGGAGAGCTGTTCCCAAACCGTCTTTTCGGGATCGAGGGAGGCGCGCATCTGATCGGCGTAAGCCAGAACGACCGTATCACCCAGGCTAATGCTGCCCGAATCGGCTTTTTCCCTATCCGTGATCAGCTTTAGCAGTGTCGTCTTTCCCGCTCCGTTGGGACCGATGATGCCCACCACGGCACCCGGCGGGACCTCGAACGAGAGATCTTCAAATAAAAGCTTATCACCGTAAGCCTTGGACAGTTTGTCCGCCTTGATCACCACCTTGCCCAGACGAGGTCCGGCGGGGATGGTTATTTTAGACTCTTTCACCCGTTCTCTGCCGTCATCGGCCAGGAGTTTTTCATAGCGCTCGATGCGGGCCTTGCTCTTGGCATGCCTGCCCTTGGGACTCATGCCTATCCATTCCAGCTCCCGGGCGAGGGTTCGAGCCCGCTCGGATTCGCCCTTTTCCTCCTGCTCCAGCCGTTTTTTCTTCTGGTCCAGCCAACTGGAGTAATTGCCCTTCCAGGGGATGCCTTCGCCCCGGTCCAGCTCAAGGATCCAGCCGGCGACGTTGTCCAGGAAGTAGCGGTCGTGGGTTACGGCGATGACCGTTCCCTGGTAGTCCCGCAGGTGGCGTTCAAGCCAGGCTACGGTTTCGGCATCCAGGTGGTTTGTGGGCTCATCCAGAAGAAGGATGTCCGGTTTTTTCAGTAAAAGCCGGCAGAGCGCCACTCGACGCCGCTCTCCTCCGGAGAGATGATCGACCAGCTGGTCTGCGGGGGGGCAGCGCAGGGCTTCCATGGCAAAATCCAGCCTGGTGTCCAGATCCCAGGCGCCCAGAGCGTCCAGTTTTTCCTGGAGCGCAGCCTGCTTGACCGCGAGCTTGTCGAAATCCGCATCCGGGTCGCCGAAGGCTTCGTTTACCGCGTCAAACTCCGCCAAGGCATCCACGACTTCCTGCACGCCTTCGCTGACAACTTCGCGGACCGTTTTTCCCGCTTCGAGATGAGGCTCCTGTTCCAGAAAGCCGACGCTGTAGCCCGGGGAGATGGCTACTTCGCCGGCAAAGTCCTGGTCGACCCCCGCCATGATCCTGAGGAGGCTGGACTTGCCCGAACCGTTAAGTCCAATGACGCCAATCTTGGCGCCGTAGTAGTAGGAGATTGAAATATCTTTGAGAACCTGCTTGGTGCCATGCTTGCGGGAAACCCGGTACATGGAGTAAATGATTTTCTTGTCGTCGCTTGTGCTGGCCATGGTAGGAGCATAGCGTAAAACGGACTTTTCGTCGCCTGGTCGAGGGACGGGACTAAGTCGCGGCGGTACCGGATTCTATCGAAGCCAATATATATAAAAGCTCTTTCCTTCTAGTCGTCTCCCTAGTAATTTTTATATATGAAAAAGCTAATTTTTCCGCTGAGCACCGGATTGCTCATCCTCGTCCCGGCGGTATTACTGTTCGCACAGAACCCCCCTCAGGGGGAATCCAAGAGCCCCTCAGACATGCTGCCAGCGCCTTCCAGGAGCGTTACTACCTCAACAACGGAGACAACAATGAAACAGATAAAAGCAGAAGCCCCCTGGGCTGCATCGCCGCCCTTTTCCAGCCATGATTTTTATAAGCCCTTGCCTCTTCAGGCCAAGGAAGGCGAGGAGATTGCCATCCTAGCCGGAGGCTGTTTCTGGTGCCTGGAGGCGGTTTATGAGAATGTCCCGGGAGTTATCGATGTGGTATCAGGCTACATCGGCGGCGACAACGACAGGCCCAGCTATGAATTCGTATCCACTGGCCGCAGCGGCCACGCCGAAGCCGTATGGATTCGCTTTGATTCTTCCAAGGTCAAGTACGGCGATCTTCTGAACTATTTCTGGAAGATTCACGACCCGACCACCAAGGACAGGCAGGGATACGATGTGGGCCCCCAGTACAGATCGGGAATTTTTTACATCGGCGATGGCCAGAGGGAAGAAGCCCTGGCGGCAATAAAGAAACAGAGTCCTTGGTACTTATCGCCCATAGTCACGGAAGTGGTCCCAGCCCAAGACTTCTGGATTGCCGAAGAATCCCATCAGGATTTTTACCGACGCAATCCCGATTACGGCTATTGCGCCGTGGTTATAGCGCCCAAGCTGCAAAAAACCGGCTTCGGAAAATAATTCCCAAAGCCGGCACGAAGGTATATAAAGCCGGGGAGACAGGAGGTGGGCCTCTCCGGCAATATTCCGATACTGAGTTTATGCTTTTCTGAGCCCTTGCTTCAGTACCTCGACAGCTGGTTCTGGAATGCCCCCAGATGGTTTTCCGATGCGTTTCTCAGGTTGGTGAAAAGCACCTTGAAATCTTTGTTCTCGGCGCTCTGAAGGAGGTCGGTGGCCAGGAAGCGGTCGTACATGGCAATGTTGTCGATTTCTGCCTGGACACCTGCCTTGTAGGCTTCCAGTAATGTAGCCGGAATAGCAAGGTGGGCGGCCGACTGGTCGCTGGGGAAAGCAATCGCATAGGCAGCGTAGGCATCCTTGAGCCAGGCCAGGTGGTTTTCCTCAGCCCTCGCGATATTGCTAAAAGGACGCATGGTCCCGAACTTCTTCATGATCGCAAGGTATTCGCTGCGAGCCATATACTCGTCCTGGGCGGCGTACAGAAGCATATCCTCGATTGTCAGCGATTCATCGGCCTTGGAAGCTGCGTATCCATAAAGCCCAGTATCGTTCGAAGCAGCTGTTGCAAACG
>DFYR01000069.1:3199-15627 GCA_002383375.1 Spirochaetaceae bacterium UBA4077 | reverse complement strand
AAGCAATAAGCGTGCCAAAGAGTAGTTAAATTTTAATTGTATATAATATAATATGATGGTAAAAACACGGCGCCGGCTTTCTGTAAAAAAAGCCGGCGCCGGAGCTTATTTTTTATTCCCGATGGGAAAAACTTACCCTCGTCGGGAACTGAGTTCGGCTTCGATATCCTTGAAGTAACGAACCGTGCCCACCTTTAGTTCGAGGGTGGCATCGTCGTCGCAGACGATGAGTGCCTTGGGATGGAGCTGGAGGCAGCTCATGGTCCATATGTGGCTAACCCCATCTTCGACCCCATGTTGCAAGGCGCGAGCCTTGCCCTGGCCCGTAACGAGGATCATCACTTCCCGGGCGTCCATCACAGTCCCTACGCCAACGGTGAGCGCAGTAGATGGAACCTTGTTGATGTCACCGCCGAAGAAGCGGCTGTTGGCTACACGAGTGTCCTTGGTGAGGGTCTTCACCCTGGTCCGGGATGAAAGGGAGGAACCAGGCTCGTTAAAGGCGATGTGGCCATCGGCGCCTACGCCGCCGATAAAAAGGTCCACACCCCCAGCGGCCTGAATCCTCGCCTCATAGGCCCGGCATTCGGCGTCCAGATCCTTGGCCATCCCATTCAAAATGTTAACGTTTTCCCGTTTTATATCGATATGGGAAAAGAAATTATCCCACATGAATCGATGGTAGCTTTCAGGATGGTTCTCGTCGAGTCCGACGTATTCGTCCATATTGAAGGTGACGACATTCTTAAAGGAAATTCGGCCCACCTTGTGCATTTCGATGAGCTTCTTGTACATGCCCAAGGGGGTGGAACCGGTAGGAAGACCTAAGACGAAAGGCCGTCCCTGCGGAGCTCCTAGGATTTTTTCAGCGACATGGTTGGCTGCCCAGACGGAGACAGATTCACTGGTGGCTTGGATGATGACGCGCATCGAGATACTCCTTTTTCTATTCAATCTGAGGATGCGGACCTAGGGCTCGGGGGCACGGTCGGCTTCAGCTTTGGTCAGCGAATTGCCGCTCTTCTAAGGCAGCGGGACTAAGAAACTGATCAGGCTTCGAAAACAAAGTTCCCTCGAACCATACTCATTATTACGGCGAAATCCGGAGACAGTAAAGTAAGGTCGGCAAAAAAACCAGGACTGATCTCACCCAGCCGAGTAAGCTTGAGTATGCGCGCGGGATTGGACGCAGCCATTTTTACGGCAATCTCAGGAGCGATGCCATAGGCGACCAGATTTTTCAGCCCTTCTACCATAGTGAGGGCGCTGCCGGCGATCACCCGGTCGGCGGCGCGCAAGAACAGACCGTCCGATAAAATCACTTCTTCGCGGTTGGCGAAAAATGGGCCTTCTTTTTGTTCGGTGGGCTTGAGGGCATCGGTGACCAGGACGATGTTCGTGCTGGGCTTGTCTCGCACGAGAAGCCGTATCAGGTCGGGGTGGACATGCCTGCCGTCGGCGATTATTTCGCAGCTCAGGTCCGATTGAATGAGAATAGCCCCGACCGCGTTGGGATTCCTGTGGTCGAGCCTGCTCATGGCATTGAAAAAGTGGGTCGAATGGCGGATACCCGCCTGCATGCCTTCGATCATGTTTTCGTAACTGGCGTCGGTGTGGCCGGCCTGAAGGACAATCCCGGTCTTAGCGCAGTAGAGGGCCAACTCCCGCATACCCTTGAGCTCCGGGGCTACGGTCATGTTGACGATATGGCCTTCGCTGGCCTCATAGAGCCGGTGCATCAGGTCGATGTCCACCGACCGGGCGAATTCAGCCCGCTGAACACCCAGCTTGGCCGACGAAATAAAGGGGCCTTCCAGGTGGATGCCTGCGATTTTGGAGCCGGGCTCCAGGCCCATGGCGGCGATGATCGCCCTGATGCCCGCGATCATGTCCTGTTCAGACATGGGATAGAGGGTTGGACAGAAGGTGGTGACGCCATAGGCAGCAAGGGTCTTGGACATGGCGAGGATCGAGTCGGTGGAGAGATCTTCGGTGCCAAAGCCGGCAAAGCCGTGGATATGGGAATCGATGAGTCCCGGCACCAGGTAGGCTCCCTGGGCGTCGATAAAGCTGACGTCGGAAGAAAAGTGCTTTTGTCTGAAGCGCCGCTCGGAGAAGAGGTCTGCGATGGTGTCGCCTTCCACGAGGACGGCGCTTTCGGGCATGAGGGCGTATCCGGCCACGACGGTGGCGTTGTGTATGCAGGTCTGCGGCATCTGCCCCTCCCTACATTCCCAAGGCGAGCAGCCGCAGGCGGCTCGCCTTGGTTTATGTGCAGCTCCTGCTCGCTTTTGGATTACAGGACTTGCTTACGGAGTCACGGCTGCTTCCGGCCCCGATACGGTTTCAGTTCCCGTTGCGGGTTCAGTTGCTGGTGTAGCGCCGGCGTGGCCCGACTCAGGGACCTCCCCGGTTTCTGTATTCGCTTCGGGTGCCGGCGGATTTATTGCCTTCTCCCATTCAGTCTTGATCTCAGCGAGGATTGCGAAGATTTCATGGCCTTCGGGATAGGATTTGGAGAAATAGGTGGTGGCGGCCGAGAGATCCAGAAGCGCTATCTGCAGATCCTCCGCGCTCATCGCCACCTCGCCGTGCAGGATGGCTCGGTAGAAATAGAAGGAAGCCATGGCGTCATCGCTGCCACCCTTGGAGATCGCCCTGTCCAGATACCTGAAACCCGAATCGGGATCGTTCGCGGAAAGCCATGTGGAAAGAATGGAGCGGACAACCTCGGGATCTCCCGAGAAGGTCTGGGTTACCTTGTCCGCGGCTGCATTGGCCGCTTCTGAATCGCCAAGCTGCACAGCGACTAAGTGCCGGATCAAGCCTGGAGTATACTCACCGGGAAAGCTCAGTTCGAGCCCGTCTATATACTTTGTCAGCTTTTCCTGATCCAGGGCGCTCAGGCCTGCTCTAATCGCGACGATGTAGCCATTGTTCAATTCGTTGTCATCGGCGGCGCTGGCGATAACCTTGTCGGCCAGAGGGTATACCTCTTCAAGCCGGCCGCTGGACAAGTAAACCTCAGCAAGACGGAGGGTAAGGACATTGCTGTCAGGAGAAAGCTCGAGCGCTTTGGCAAGGATTTTTTCTGCCCCTTCGAAGCGCTGAAGCGCTACGAGCATGCCGGACTGCTTGTCCAGGCTCTCGGGTGAAAACAGATCGTAGGCGAGGGCTCTGTCGTAGTTTTCCACGCCTTTGACCAGCACTTCCTCGTCGGACAGCAGCCACTGACCCTGGTAATTCTGCCAGACCGTGTGGTAATAATCGCCCATTTTAAGCGAGAGCACCGGGGGAATGGCCTCTCCGCGCTCTTCCAGGGAATCGGTGATCTGGGCAGGGTTGAATTCGATCGGATCGCCGGTGTCGGGAGCGCCAAAACGGAGCATTTCCAGGTTTTCGCCTTCCGCCAGGTCGACAAAACCATAGAGAAGATGCAAGGTCGTCTGGGCATATCCGTCCAGGGCTAGGCGGATCTTTTCAGCCAGCATGAAGGGATTCTTGTTTTCAGGATCGGCCTCGGACAGGGCTGTCCAGGCGCTCTTCCACTTGCCTTCTGAAGCCAAAGACTCCACCCTGTCCAGGACTTCCCTGTCCTGCTCCAGTGCATCGCCGAAAAGCACTTCGAATGACGGTTCTGAGGTCAGGGCAAGGGCTGTAGTGTTGGCTGCTGTCTCGGTATCAGCGGCAGTAACGGCCTCAGGAGAGGCTTGCGCCTGCTCCGGAACTTCGGCGGGGCTTTGGGCCTTTTCCGCTCCGACTTCTGTAGTCGGGGTCTGTTCGGTTGTCTGAGCTGTCTGGGCAAAGACCGAAACTCCAGAAAAAAGGAAGACAAGGGACAAAAAAAGGCCGAGTACAGGCGTCGCGTTCTTGAAAACGATGCGCATTCAAACTCCTTTATTTTCTCATCGTACACCGAATCGGTGGGAGAGCGGAACTAATAATATACTATGAACACAGGGGCAAAGCATATAAACCTACTAAGCCAATTTGAAAGTTAGCAGACTTTTGAGACTGGCTCAACCTATTGAACAAAGCAAGAAGGCTTAAGTATCATGCCGCGGCGCTGAAAAGCCATTCAAAGAGCGCCAAAAGAGATTTATCATGCAGCCAGCCCTGTGGAGCAGCACCCTGATGAGGCGTTTCAGCGCCTTGGACAGGATATACGCCAGAATCGAGAACAGTCAGCAGGATTTCAAACAGGCTTCGAGCCAGGCGGAAAATTCCATAGCCTGCCCGCCCCGCTGCGGTACCTGCTGTACTCACTTCACTCCAGATGTCACCCCCCTGGAAGCCGAACGGCTGGCCTACTACCTTCTCGTTGAAAGAAAAGACCTCATCGAGCGTTTTTTCAGCCAGATTGAAAGTTTGGCAAAGGCAGGAGAATCCTGGGCTGTGGACAAAGCCTGTCCTTTCTGGAATCCGGACAGGCCGGGCGAGAACTGTATGGTATACCCCGCTCGGGCCTTGATATGCAGACTCTTCGGGTACTGCGCCGTTCTGGACAAGCAAGAGCGTCCGAGCTTTGCCCTCTGCGACAAGATGCCTTCCCTGGCCGGCCGCAGTGAAAGAATCTTCACCGGAGAAGATACATTGCAGAGGCTTTTTGGGCGGCGTCCTCCCCTCATGGACGAATTCTCCAGGGAGGTCCTGGCCCTCGATCCCTCAGGAGCGGGCGAGCGGCGCTCGGTTATCGAAGCCCTTCCCGTTGCGCTTGGGAAAATCTCTCTCCTGCTCCGGCTCGCCGAGACCGATGAGGATAGTAGGAGTACGGCGCCGGTCGCAGCGCCGGCATCGATGCCGGCTGCCCAACGGAGTTTCGGCCTGAGCGCAGGGTTATACTCCAGCGATGCCGACTCCGATCCGGACGATTTCCCGATCGCCAGTTAAACTCGGTCTCCGGCTTCGGTCTTGCAAAAGAACCCTGCCGAGGCTAGGGTAAACGTGACCTCTAACGAACGCAGATGAAAAAATACTTAGTACTGGCAGGCAACATAGGAGCAGGGAAATCCACCCTCGTGAGCCTGTTATCCAAAAAACTCGGCTACCTACCCTATTTCGAGCCTGTGGCTGAGAATCCCTTTCTCAAGGATTTCTATGCCGACATGAAGCGCTGGGCTTTCCACTCCCAGGTTTTCTTTCTCACCAGCCGGGCTAAAGCCCACCGTAGACTGACAGGCGACATGCGCTCGGTGGTCCAGGACAGATCCCTATACGAGGATGCCGAAGTATTCGCGAAAAACCTTTACCTTCAGGGCGCCATGGGAGAGCAGGAGTGGGCTACCTACCTTGAGCTGTACCAGACGCTTGCCTCAATTCTTCCTCCTCCCGATCTGGTCATCTACATCCGCGCTTCCGTAGACACCCTCAAGAGCCGCATAGCCAAACGCGCTCGGGACTTCGAAACCTCCATCCCCGAGTCCTACCTCCAGGGACTCAACAAGCTCTATGAGGAATGGATCCAAGGCTTTACCCTCGCCCCGGTCCTCACCATACCCGGCGACAGATTCGACTTTGTGGAAGACTCCCGGGACCTTTCAGCCATCTGTGCCACGGTGAAAAAACGGCTCCAGGATCCGCAGAATCTGTTGTTCCCTTATGAGATGTGAACCGCTATTTATCGGATGGATACACCGGATGGAGGCATGGCATAAGCTGGCAAATATCTATACTCTAAGCGGACGGAAGTATGAAAAAGATTCTTTTTGCGATGATAGAAACTGGGGGAGGACATAAAGCTCCCGCCCATGCTGTCATGGAAGCCCTTACTATAAAATTCCCTGCCAAATACCAATTGTCCATGGTGGATTTTTATACTCAAATCGGATGCGGTAGAATTGACCGTTCGCTCAAGGAATCCTGGGATTTTTTATTGTTGCACCCATTCCTGACACATTTTCTTCATCAACTCCAGAACAGTTTTGGGCGCATATCTCGAGCACTCCTCTACAGAATGTATGTAACCCCGGCTATTTCCAGGGCCATTCATTATTTAAAAACAGAACAGCCAGATGTCATTTTCAGTACCCATTATCTAATTACCCAAGTCCTTGTGCGAGCCAGGAAGAAAGCAGATCTTTCATTTACATTATTTACTTATCAAACTGAAATATTCACCTATCATGCTGCATGGAGGGTGCCAGGCACAGACTGGTATATCACCAGCTCCAGACGAGCTGCCCGAAGAGCTGCTAAAGGTGGAATTCCTAGTAATAAGATAAGGACATTCCCTTACCCCACTCCCCCTAGGTTCCTCTCTTCGAGAAGAGATCCCTCGATAATTGCCCAGGAATTAGGGCTCAAAGAAGATTGGAAGACAATACTTTTCAGTTTCGGAAACCAGGGTATGAGCACAGTATTCCAATACTTGCTTGCCATGGAAATATTCAGTGTTCCCCTAAATGTGATTGTTGCTACGGGGCGTAATAATAAGCGCAAAATACAGATAGAGAAAATGAGCAAGCATTTTAAACGCATCAACCTTATTGCTATGGGATATACTAACAAAATGAATGAACTGATCAGCGTGGCCGATGTATGCTTCATAAAGCCGGGACCAGCCACGATGATGGAGTGTATGCATTCCAATAAACCCATTATTTTCAGTATGGCAGCGACACCTTGCGAGCAAGAACATGCCAACTTCGCAGTTGCCAGAGGCATAGCGAAAACTACCGAAAACTCGGTAGTGCTATTCCAGGTGGGACTGAATAATTTCTTGAAAGAAGAATCAATTTCACAGATCGCACAACGTTATGATTCGATGCAGCTCCCCAATGGAGCCTTCGATATCGCGACCTTTGTGGACCAAATCGTCAGTACCTGAAATTTCTGCAGGTGACTATACCTTCCTCAAGGCTCGAACAGGGAGCGTATCCTAAATCTCGCATTGCTTTTGCCGAGGTGCAGGCATTGGAAACGCTACCGGAGAGAAGAAGAGCACGGGTGAGGCTGCCCTTGGGAGCTATATACTCTGCAACAGATGCAGCAGCCAACGAAAGACCAAGGGGTGCTGTGAAAATCTCGGGCCTCTTTCCTTTATCTTTTTTCTTTGCCACGTCGCAAATAAGCTTCATGAAATCGCGGTAACTCATAGAATGCTCTTCCATGCCGGCCAACACATAGGCCTCGCCTATCTTTCCCTCCAAAAGGGCAAGCGCGGCACCTGCGCCGAGATCTCTGGAATCCATAAAAGCCGTCGCGCCAGGGGGAGCTAGGCGCAGTTTCCCTTCCCATACTGAATTCACCAACTTGGAGATTCCGTCATTAAGATCGCCGGGACCGACGGCGGTTCCCGGGAAGATGGTGACGGCAGGAAGCCCTTTTTCGCTGATATAGCGTTTGGCGAGCTCCCAGGCGGCAAGTTTTGCGTCGAAGTAGGCGACTTGCATCGATTCGATAAAGCCGTACTCACCCGCTTCAGAAGCATCGACAGCAGCCAGGGCTTCCTGGGGAGAAGCGAAGGAGGTCGGCCATTCAGGATCGTCGTAGGGGTTGGAAAGCTCGTCCGCAAACCGCGCCTGCCCGGGCAGGATTATGGAGGGATCCTTCCGCGACCTTGATCCTCGATCATCCCATGGACGACCTGCTCCCAGGGCACAGATGGACGAAATGTAGAGCAGCTTCGCGACCTTGGCTTTCAACGCCGCGTCGAAAACCTTTTTCGAGCCCAGCACGTCGGTATCCCACACCTGGCGCCGCATGCTGCGCCTATAGTCCACTATGCCGGCGAAATGCGCCAGCGCGTCGAGGCCTTGGAACTTTTCAGCCATATCTTCGTACCGAAGAATGCTGAGGTTCTCAATTTTTACCTTCTCGGACGAGAACAGAGGATTGGCTCTCCGCCGGGAGGCAAAGGCGACGATTTCCGCCTCGGGAAGTCTTTGAAGTAGGGCATGGACGAAATTCGCCCCTAGGAAGCCGAATGCCCCGGTGACGCCGATTCTCAGCACGTCGCTCTCCTTTACGCGATCCAATCCGAAAAAGAACCTATGTGGTTGAACTTTGCCAAAGGCGTCTTTATCATAGCAGACTCGGGGGAAATGTGAATATTCTCGTCACTGGCGCATCGGGATTTGTAGGCAGGCAGCTAGTCGCGGTTTTGCTGGAGCGGCAGCCCGGGGATTCTCTTTCGGTTTTGCTGCTTCCCGGGGAAGCGATTCCTCAAGCCTTTATCGGAAAGGTTCTGATCGAGCGGGGCGACCTGCGGGATCGAGAGAGCATCAGGCAGGCTATCCGCGGCAAGGATCTGGTGTATCACCTGGCCGGCTATATCTCATACTGGGTCCTGGACGCCGGGATGCTCAGGGCGGTGAATGTGGAGGGAGTCAGGGCGATCGTCGAGGCCTGCCTGGAGTTCGGCATCAAGCGGCTCGTTCATGTTTCCTCGGTGGGCGCCATCGGCTTCGATCCACTTGGCATTCCCACGGATGAGACTAAATCCTTCAATTGGCCCGAAAATTTCCACTATATGACCACCAAACGGGACGGCCAAAGAATCGTCGAGCAGGCGGCGCAGGAAAGGGGCCTCGACGCGGTGATCGTAAATCCCGCCTCTATAATGGGCCCGGGAGACCCGGTGCCTTTTTCAGCCCATAACAGGCTATACGGTAATATGTTCAGGTTACCGGTTTTCATCGGGACTTTTGGCGGCGGCTTGGCTATCGTCGACGTCCGCGACCTTGCGGAAACCATACTAGCCGCCGCCGAACGCGGGCGGACTGGAGAATCCTATCTTTCCGTGGGAGCGAACGTGCCCTACAAGGAAGTGCTGTCGTTGATGGCGCATCACGCTGGCAAGAAGTTCCTGCCCCTCGTCATTCCACCCTTCGTCCTGGTGATGGCTGGTTGGCTCGCCGAACTCATTTCCCGCCTCACCCGCCGAAGGCCTTTATTGACGCTCGCATACGGCCGGCTATCGGGATGGACTGCCTACTACTCCAATAAAAAGAGCGTCGACGAGCTCGGAGTATCCTATCGGCCCCTGGATCAGACCGTTCGAGACGGCTGCTCGTATTACGCTTCGAGTTTCTTGAGCTCGGGTGACGAATCGGCGTGAATCCATCCCTGGACGCGGTACCAGCGCCCGGTTTCGGCGATCGCCTGGGCAGTGTCGACCAAGGGCGAAAAGCCTATCAGCCTCTGTGCCTTCACAGTGGAGACTATCCAGCGATGCTGTCGCATCTCGATGATCTTGTTTCTATCGATGAGCGGAGGCCGTCTAAGAAAGGGTTTGATGGTTTCGGAACAGATTGAAATAATACCTACCACTGTATTCGGCACATGGATACGTATAGTTTTCTTTCCTAGCGCTTTTTCGATCATCTCAGCGAATTCGTCCCAGTCATAGGGCTTGGCGTCAGCGACAAAGAAAGCCTGCCCGAATGCTTGTGGATTCAGAATGCAAGAGACAATAGCTGCCGCTAAACTTTTAACGTATACCAACGAAGTGACATGGGTATCGCCCGTCACAACCCGTAATCCCATGTTGACCAGCTTGAAGTACTTGAAAAAATCCCGGTCCCTAGGGCCGTACACCCCTGGTGCCCGAATGAAGCTGCAGTGCATCAATCCTCGCCGCTCGTAGCTCAGCAGCGCCGTTTCCATGGCTGCCTTGCTCCTCGCGTAAGGCGTCAGGGGGTTGAAAGGATCGTCTTCGTCCGAACAACAGCAATCTGCGCAAGGTCCCATCACAGCCTGCGTGCTCATGCAGACGATATGCCGGGGTCCGTCCTCGAGCGAAAGCGCCGCTTCGACAAGATTTACGGGGCCTTCCTTGTTGACGTTAAAGAACTCTTCCTCGGTTTTAGCCCGAGTCAGGCCGGCGATGTTGACGATAGCGTCGCAACCCTTAAGAAAAGGTTTAAGGCTTTTTCTATCCGTGATGTCACCCTCGAAAAAACTCACAGGTAGATCCTTAAGCCAGAGCCTGTCCTCGCCAGGCAGAACAAGGCACCGCAGTTCGCACTCCTGGGAGAGAAGCAATTCGATCACATGACTGCCTATAAATCCGGTTCCACCTGTGACTGCTATACGCAAACAATCCTCCCATTTTTCGATCGTTTTATTTATGATAGTATACCTGCTGGAGATATTCATCAATAAAAAAATAGGGGAAAATCAATGAAACCACAAAATTCAGCCTGGTGGAAACCACTTGTATACATCGCAGTGGCATCGATGTCATGTGTTCTGTTTTTCTACCTTACACCTCCCTCGTTGAAAGCCGAAACAGCTAGGAGCGTGCCGATAATCGGTACGCTTCCTGGTGATCTTCCCGGATATTGGATACGCTTCATCCTTTCTTTTTTCCTCCTGGGTATCATCCCGGCAATGGTGGCGCTGCTGTTCCGGGAACAGCCAGCAGACCTCGGGCTGTTGCTAAAGGTTCCGCTATTTAAAAAATCCTGGTTTTGGCTTCTAGTACCAATTGCAGCCTCGATTGGAGCCCTCGGCGCCCTCTCTCCCGGCTTGGCAGCCTACTATCCCTACTCCAGAGACTTGATTCTCAAGGTGCGCGGAACAGGCTTGGCTCCCTTTTTCCTGCACTTCGCCGCCTACGCGCTTCTCTATTATCTGCCCTGGGAGTTCTTTTTCCGCGGCTTTTTGCTCTTACCCTGGGCGCTCGAAGCCGAGCGCTCCCTCATCCCCCATCCCGAAGCTGCGGACGTCGGAGGAATAGGGACTTCAACTGTGGCTGCCCTGGTGTTTTTTCAGACCATTCCTTCGACTATGCTTCATTTTGGGCATCCGCTCTCCGAACTCCTGGGCGCTATTCCCGCGGGCATCGCTTTCGGCCTATTAGCCTGGAAAACCAAATCGATAATCCCCGGGTTCATACTCCACGCAGCCCTCGGATTCGGCACTGATCTTTTCATTGTCCTGAGCCAAGGCGGGTACCTGGGATGAGCCGGGGAAGGACCATCCTGCTCACCGGGGCGTCTGGTTTCATCGGCAGTCATCTTGCCGAGCGGCTGGTCGCCAGGGGGGAGCGGATTCACGCCCTCTACAGGCGGGAAAATCCTCCCAAAGCCCTGGTTTCTCTTAGCGAGCAATATGGGGAAGAGTTTCGGCTTTACAAGGCGGATCTCGGAGACAAAGAACGGATCGCCAAAACCTTGGAGGGCGTGGAAGCCGTTGTCCATACGGCGGCGCTCGCCCTGGACTGGGGAAGCATGGAGGATTTCGTCCGGACGAATTACCAGGCGACGGCGGATCTCCTGGCGGCATCCAAGCAAGCCGGCGCCAAGGTCTTTCTATATATAAGCTCCGCCGTGGTTCAGGGTTTCGGCCCCCATGTGGATTCCACCGAGGAAGGGCCTTATTATCCCCTTAAATACCCCTACCCTATCACGAAAAAAATGGCCGAGGACTATGTCCTGTCCCAAAACGAAGCGGATTTCAGGGTGACTGCGATCCGCCCCTGCAACGTGTATGGGCCAGGCGACAGGACCAGCACCTATGCCATGTACCAGGCGATCATGGAGGGCGTTTTCGGCTACATCGGCGACGGGGAGGCGCTTACCTGCCCGATTTATATCGACGACCTCTGCACAGGAATCCTGTCCGCCTTGGATTCTCCCGGGACGGCGGGAGAGGCTCTCCTTCTCACCGACGGGTCCAAAGTCAGCTGGAAGGAGTACTGCCGCGTTATGTACGAGGCTGTAGGCTCCAAGAGGAAGCCTGTCAGCCTCCCAACTCCTCTCGCGGCGCTGTCGGCACGAATAATGTGCTTCGGCGCAAGACTTATAGCTGCTAGAATCCCTCCTCCCCTCACCAGCTACCGGGTGGACCAAGCCTCCCATGACTACCATTTCTCCAATTCGAAGGCACGGAAGCTCATAGGATTTTCGCCCGAGGTTTTTTACGAAGAAGGATTACGCCGTACTGCGGAGGCATTTCTCAAGGAAAGGGCTGCGAAGTGATCACCGGGGCGCCATAGCCGGATCCGAGGAGTCTCGCGATGGTTTCGCCCAGCCTGATCGCGGAATTTGCCGGGCTCGGTTCTTTTGGCTAACTTATATGCACAATGTCTAATAACGGAGGAATTTAATGGCAACCATAACATTCAAGGGAAATCCAGTTTCGACTATCGGCAGCCTGCCAGCTGTGGGTTCCGCGGCGCCCGAATTCTCCCTTACCCGCGACGATCTTTCGGACGTGGGTCTCGCTCAGTTCGCTGGCAAGGTCAAGATACTCAATATCGTACCTAGCCTGGATACCGGCGTCTGCGCCGCCAGCGCCCGGGCTTTCAACAAGGCGGCGGAGAATCTCGGCAATGTGGTCGTGCTGACCATAAGCCGGGACCTGCCTTTCGCCCAAAAGCGCTTCTGCGAGGCCGAGGGTATCAAGGCCGTCGTCCCTCTTTCGGAGCTGCGAAACCGCGAATTCGGCAAAAAGTACGGCGTGGAGATGACTAGCGGCCCTCT
>DFYR01000069.1:0-3072 GCA_002383375.1 Spirochaetaceae bacterium UBA4077 | reverse complement strand
AAGATGCGTACCTTTCGTCTATTTTCATGCACTTAGCATAAAAATAGACGAAACTACAAAGCCAATTTCAAAAGTCAACAGACTTTTGGAATTGGCTCGTTTGAGATAAAAAGAGCTTTAGAGGAACAAAAAAGGGCTGTTCGAATCATCGAGCAGCCCTTTTCTTCGTTGTGCTCGATACAATGAAGAAACTTCTAACGCTCCCAGCGCTCCAGGATTTTTAGGTATCTACTCTTTACTTCCAAAACCACATCTTCCCAGGTACGACATAGGGTGTTTTGGGCCGCCTCGGCAATTTTCCCGTACTCTTCTTGATTGCTGAGCGCCTGGACTATTCTGTGCGCAAAGCCATCCTTGTCGTTTTCGCTCAAGTATCCGTTGCTGCCATCTTTGATAACCTCAGCTGCTGTCGCCCCCTTTATGAGCACCGAAGGAGTCTTGAAGGCAGCGGCTTCCCTCACTACCAAGGGAGCGTTGTCATAGAGCGAGGGAAAGAGAAAGACATCGCCTCGGGCGTAGATGGTCTGGAGGATCTTCCTATCGAATACGACACTGTGAAAAATGATCCTGTCGGCGATGCCGAGATCCTCGGCCAGTTTTCTCAATTGGGTTTTTGCATACCCATCGCCGACGAAGACCATGCGGAAATCGGGCAAGGTCTGCATCACCAACGGCAGGGACTGGATCAGAAACTCAAGGTTTTTTTCCAGGATATGCTGCCCCACATAGAGCCCTACCTGAAGTCCTTCCGGTAGTTTAAGAAATTCGGCGCCGCGTTTCCGGATTTCGCTGATATCCTTGACAGGCGTCATGTCTATGCCGTTTTCCATTACCTCGTAAGGACCCTTGTACCCATATTCCCGCAGGGTTCTAGCAACCGATTCCTGGGGAACCCATACATGGTTCACGCTATAGTAAAAATCGACTATGCGTTTGATCTGATCGTCTACGATTGGTTTGATGGCGAAAATCCGCTGGAAATCATCCCTATACTTGGAGTGGAAGGTGGCGACAATGGGGATTCTCTTCGTCTTCGCGATCCTACGAGCGAATATCCCGGCGGTAAAAGGGCTGTGGGCATGGACGATGTCGAAATCTCTGTTCTTTAGAATGTACTGCAGGCGCAGATCCAAATCCGGAAGGCCTATCCGGTATGGGGGACGGACGATCGTCGGCATGGATAAAAAACGGATAACCTTAAAAGGCTCCTGATCTTCGTAGTTCGGGACATAGGGCGTAACGACATAGGTGGGGCCAAGGGTTTTTTCGAGCCAGTACGCATAGTTTTTAACGGTCATTGTAACCCCGTCCATGATGGGGATGTATCCGTCGTTAAAAAGACCTGTTGTTATACTCATCATATGGACCATACCGATAGATGTGCGTAAAGTCAACTAAACCTGGGATTAAACCGCGAGCGCCACACCGAGTAAGGATTCTCAGACTGTGTGCCGCCCAAACACAGGCGCTAGAAAAGGCAAGTTCCTGAGCTTCTGAGAACTACTTCGGTTTCGATACAGCAGCTGAAGCCTAGCGTCCTATTCCGCCGTCACTTCGCAGCTGCGGCCGCCACAGATACGAAGCAACTTTTCGTAGCTCAAGGGCACCCCGGTGGCGTCGTTGCCCGCGGCGGGGTATACGATCTTCCAGACCTTTAGGCTGTCGTCGACGTAGATTTCCATGCCCTCCAGGCCGAAGGGACAGACTCCTCCGGGCCAAAAACCAGTGAGCGCGAAGGTTTCTTCGGCCTTTGTCATGGACATCTTTTCGCCGCAGAGCCGCTTGAGCTTGCCGGACGAAACCTTTTTGTCCCCAGCGCAGACCACCATGACCACGCGGCCCGAAGCCCCCTTGAACAGAAGGCTTTTAGCGATCTGGCCGACCTCAACACCGATCTTAGCCGCCGCGGTCTCGGCGGTAGGGGTTGATCCTTCCTCAAACTCCAAAGCCGAAAGGCCTTCGACGTCCAATATTTTTTGCACTTTGTCGGGTATCATGGCTCACCATACTGGCACATGCCGCGGCTGCAGGTCAACGCAAGGCTATTCCAACGAGGATGTACACCTGAGCCCTGTCTGGTCAACAAAGGCGGTTTCCATCAGGGAGCGCTCCTCATCCCCAGTTGGTCAACGAGAAGCCCTTCGGCCAGGGGAAGTGCTTCTCAAGCCCAACGGGTCAAAGCCCGGGCGATAATCTGAGAATCCCTGAGAATGACCGAATGAAAGCCCCCTGAATCGTTTTTCCTCCAGCAAGCCGCCAAATGGTCTCCTAGTTTTGCTTCCGATACGAAATCGACCTTGATCCTCTTGGCCAGGCCGGAGCCACGCGCTTCGGGAGGAACAGCATCACAAAGCCAGTTTATGAAATAGGCGTTGTTCACGTGTCCGTTGTTGTCGATGTGGCGAGGTGCCACATCGAGGCTGAAAGCCTGCACCCAGCCCGAATCTTCGGGTTTACCACGCAGCTCGACGGGAAAAAGACCAGGCTCGTGGAGGCCGGGGGAAAGGTCGGCGTAGGGCAGAGGCCTGTCTACCCTCAATCCTGGATTGAGTATCCGTTCCGGCCGAAGAGGACGAGCTATATTTATATCGTATATGAAATAATTATACAAAGCCCCGGCCATGCGGCGCCCTTGGGAATCGAGAAGCTCCATACAGCGTAGGGCAAAGATTCGCTCGGTGCCGAAGGGCCAGGTTCGCACCACTACCTTTTCGCCGGTCTCGGGCAGCCTTTCAACTTCGATATCGATGCGGGAGAGCATCCAGGTTCGCCCGAGGGCGAAGAGGGCTTCCATACCTATCCCCAGTTTAGCAGCATGGTCTCCCGCCGCCTCCTGGAAAAAATTAGCCAGAGCAAAGGGCCGCAAAGGTCCGCCGTACCCGCAGTCGTATCCTCGAATGATATGTTCCGTATCAAGCGCTTGTATCGACATGGAATGCACTATAATAAAAAAAGCCCCGCGGTGTAAGACGTGCTATACTTTAGAGGAAGGATACGACAGTGTGCGGAATAGTTTCCTTAGCGTACGGTGCCGATGTAAGCAGCCTGGGGAAAACGGCCGAATCGCTGCTG
>DFYR01000071.1:18736-18961 GCA_002383375.1 Spirochaetaceae bacterium UBA4077 | reverse complement strand
CAAAGGCTTCGCCGTAGGGAATGCCGGAGGCTTCCGAATAGCCTATGGCCGCGGAAATGGAAGAATCGGGCACGGGAATGACCAGGTCGGCCGCCACCGGCGAGTCGATGGCCAGGCGGGCGCCGAATGCGCGCCGAACCTCGTGAACGGAAAGTGCGTTCCATACGCTGTCGGGGCGGGAAAAATAAACGAACTCGAAAAGGCAGGAAGCCCTGCGAATGCCCC
>DFYR01000071.1:10806-18676 GCA_002383375.1 Spirochaetaceae bacterium UBA4077 | reverse complement strand
CCGTAGGAAAGGGGGCGCAAGCCCCAGGGATCCCTGGCGGCGAAGACCCCTTCCCGGGTGAGGAGGACGAAGGAAAATGCTCCTGTCCAGCCGCTCATGGCCGCCTTTATCCTGCTCATCCAGAGGCGTTTGGGCGACCCGGCCAGGTCCATGACCATCAGTTCGGTGTCGCTGGCTGACGTGAGGCCGACGCCCTTGTCGAGGAGCCTGCTCCGGATCTCGCCGGCGTTGACCAGGTTTCCGTTGTGGGCCAGGGCCATGGGTCCGTACTTGGAATCGATGAGAAAGGGCTGGATGTTTCTGCTGCTGGAGCTGCCGGTGGTGGAATAGCGGTTGTGCCCTATCGCAAGGGAACCAGAGAGGCTTTCGATATCTGCCTCGGAGAAAACCTGGGACACGAGGCCTTGGTTCTTCTTTACTGTTAGTGAATGTCCGTCGAAGGCTGCGATGCCCGCGGACTCCTGGCCCCTGTGCTGAAGGGCGAAAAGGCCATAATAGATCAGCCTAGCCGCATCCTTGCCAGGCGCATAGATCGCCATGACGCCGCACTCTTCCTTGGCTTCGGCGAAAGGAGAGGACTGCAAAAGATTCATCTTCCTGTGTCCTGGGGGTAGAGTTCGCTTCCTATGGCCGAGTCGTCAATTTCGATCTTATCCCTGGCTTCCTTCTGGAAGGCTCTGATTTTTTCGCCGATCTCAGGTGCTCCGATCGCCAGGATCTTGGCGGCGAAAAGGGCGGCGTTCCGGGGATCGAGGACCGTAGCCGTGGCGACGCCGGGGGGCATGCGCAGCGAAGAAAAGATATCGGCGCCTGCGAAGGCTTCGCTGGGCGGGGGGCAGGCGATGACCGGCAGCTCCGTGGAAAACTCCACTAGGCCGGAGAGGGCGTTGGAAAGACCGGCGATGGTGATGAAGACAGCGGCCTCGCCCTTTTTCTTTTCCTCGGCGAGTATGGCCAGTAGCTTTTCTGGCGTCTTGTGCGCCGAGGCGATCCTGGTTTCGGAGGGGATTCCGAACTTGTTGAGAAATTCTATTATACGCGCGGCGTGATTCGAGTCGGATTTTCCGCCCATCAGGATAAGCACTTTCCTGTTCTTCATACTTCGATCCCCTCCTTGGCAAGGGTGGCGGCAAGCCTCGGTCCCACCGGATAGGACCCGGGCTTGAAGGGCTCGCCGGTGAGAAGCTCATAGGCTTTTTGATACAAGAGCGATGTTTCTGCCCACACCGAATCGGGGAGCGCAGGTAGCTCGCCGTCACCCCTGTATCCGACCTCGGTATAGCGGAGCCGGACGAATTCCTTGTCGAAAAGCTCAGGCTCCATACCCTTGCCGAGGCGCTCCTGGTAACTTTTAGCCTTCCAGAAACGGGAAGAGTCGGGGGTATGGACTTCGTCTATAAGCAGGAGAGAGCCGTCCGGAGCCAGACCGAACTCATACTTCGTGTCCACGAGAATGAGCCCAGCATCGGCGGCGATTTTGCTTCCCCTGGCGAAGAGGGCTAGAGAGACTTCCATGACCCGGTTCCAAGTATCCTTCCGCAGATATCCTTTTTCGACCACCTCGGCGACCGTAAGCCGCTCATCGTGGAATCCGGGGAGGGCTTTTGTGGTGGGGGTGATGATAGGTTCGGGAAGGCGCTGGTTTTTCTCAAGCCCTTCAGGAAAGGAATAGCCGTAAATCTTCCGCTCGCCCTGGGAGTAGCGATGCCATAAGGCGGTGGATGTGACCCCGGTGATATAGCCCCTTACTATCACCTCCACGGGCAGGGGCGAAGCCAGCCTGACCACGGAGGCATTGGGATCGGGAACAGAAAGGAGGTGATTGCCCACGATATCAGCGGTTTGGCGGTTCCACCAAGCTGAGAGCTCGTTGAGGACCTGGCCCTTCCAGGGTACTGCGCCGACAACCCTATCGAAGACAGAAAGCCTGTCG
The DNA here is from genome assembly GCA_002383375.1 of Spirochaetaceae bacterium UBA4077. Classification (GTDB taxonomy): domain Bacteria; phylum Spirochaetota; class Spirochaetia; order Treponematales; family Rectinemataceae; genus UBA2256. Next base: position 16,743 of record DFYR01000071.1, on the reverse strand, counting down.
GTGGTCACCAGAAGGCGCCGCTCCTCGCCCAGGGAATACCAGTCCCGCACCTTGCCCGAATGCTTTTCAAGTCTGCCTAGGGGCAAGCCTTTGAAAGCCTGGGGCAGCCTGGCCTGTATTTCGTTCTTTTCAACCATAGAGAGCTCCTTGATCGATGGCGTGGCGCACTCCGTTTTTAAAAAGAGAGAGTCCCGATCCCTGTCTGCCCCCATGATAGGAGCGGCCGGCAGGACCGGTCAGGACATTGTCCTCGGGATGGGGCATGAGGCCCAGGACATTGCCCTTAGGGTTGCAGATGCCCGCGATATCCTGGGGCGAGCCGTTGGGATTATAAGGCCATGCTTCGTTGGCCGGCTCTCCCGTGGGCAGGGTATAGCGCAAGGCTACAAGATTTGCGGCTATCAGGGCGTCCAGATGAGCCTGGCTTGAGGCGAGAAAGCGCCCTTCCCCATGGGCGACCGGGCAGACCACGGACTCCTCGATGCCCTTTGTCCAGATGCAAGGGCTTTTTCCAGCCTTGAGGCTGACCCAGCGACATTCAAAGCGACCGTTTTGGTTGTCGCTGAGGGTAAAGTGCCGCTCATCCCCGTCGGAAGCAAAGAACTGCCTGCCCGGAAGCAGCCCGGCCTTGACCAGGGTCTGAAACCCGTTGCAGATGCCGATGACGGGTTTGCCCTCATCGACGAAGCGGCTCACTTCCTCCTTGAAAAAGGAGGCGATGTCCAGGGCGAAGAGGCGGCCGGCGCCGAGGGCGTCGGCGTAGGAGAAGCCGCCGGGGATGACGAGGATTCTGCTCCGGCGCAGGAGGCTCGGGTCGGCTCGCAGCTGGTTGACGTGGACGATATCGGCCTCGGCGCCGGCCGCCTCTAAGGCGAATGCCACATCCAGATCCCTATTTATACCCGCGGCGTGCAGTATGAGGGCTTTGGGTTTCATGCTCATCTTCCCTCCGGATTGGTGTCGCGCACGCGTGCTGCAGCTGGCTCCGCCTGGTCCAGGATTTCGTCGCTTTCCTGGAGATATGCCCAACGCAATTCCTCGAGGCTCGTCGAAGCGAAAACCTTTCCTACGGCGCTGACCCGAAGGAAGGATTCTTGGGAAGTCATTCCGATCCGTACGCAAGGGAGCCCAGAAAAATTCTGTTCGAAGGAGTTAGCATTGCTCTTATCCACTTCAGCCACTAGGCAGCCGTTGGTCTCACCGAAGAGCAGGAGGGCTTGTCGGGCTGGGTTGCCGATCGAAGCTCCGCCGCCCTCTCCTTCCATCCCGGCTGGATCCTTCCAGGCAGTCTCCAGGATTTCGATATCGATGGTAGCTCCCAAACCTCCAGCCATGCACATCTCTGCCAGGGCTGCCCCAAGCCCTCCCTCGGAGAGATCGTGGCAAGACTCGACGAGGCCGGCTTTCAATGCCTTGTGAAAAGCTCTGTACACTGCTGGCGCCGCACCTGAAAATTCCGGTGCCGCGAGCCCTGGTCTGTCTTCCAGAATATCCATGAGCACCGAAGCTTCGTAGAGTGGCGAAAATTCACCGACGAGGTAGAGCAGCGAATCGCTTTGTTTGAGGTCACTGCCGCGAACCGCGGCGAGTTCCGGCACGATTCCCATGGCTGAGATGAGGAGGGAGGGGGGCACGGCGATTTTCTCCCCCGTCGGTCCCTCGAATTCGTTGTTGAAGGAGTCCTTTCCGCTGACAAAGGGGGTTCTGTGCGCCACCGCCGCGTCCTTGCAGGCCTTCGCAGCCCTTAAAAGCGTCCAGAGGTTTTCGGGCTTGAGTGGATCGCCCCAGCAGAAATTGTCCATCACCGCGATGCGCTCCGGATCGGCTCCTACCGCCACGGCGTTGCGGACCGCCTCGTCCAGGGCGGACGCGGCGGCGTTATAGGAATCAGCCTCTCCATAGCGCGGATTGAAGCCGTTGGATATGGCGACTCCGCGCTTTAAACCTGTCTCCAGGGGGACTGCCACCGCCGCATCGGAGGGACCGGTCTGGTCCCGCCCCGCGAAGGGACCGAGCTTCGTGGCGCCCTGAACCTCATGGTCGTAGCGGCGGATAGCCCATTCCTTCGAACTAACGGCGTGGTGCCCTAAAACCCTGATGAAAAGCTCACTGAGGCGGGGAATATCCGGTCCCGGCAGAATCCGCGGTTTTACATTGTCGCCCGCAGGCGCCGGAGCTGCCGCCTTCATGCGGCGCCGCGGCATTCCCTTGTGCAGAAAACCGCAGTCCAGATCGAGGATCGCTTTGCCCTTGAATCGTACTACAAGGCGACCGGAGCCGGTAAAAAAGCCCAGGTCGCAGTATTCCACGTCGTTGGATTCACAAAGCCCGGTCAGGGCGGCGAATTTTTCAGGAGGAACAGCAAGGACCATCCGCTCTTGGGCTTCGGAGAGCCAGATCTCCCAGGGAGCCAGACCTGGGTACTTAAGCCGCACCTCGGACAGCTCCACATCGGCGCCCAGCTCCGATGCCATCTCGCCAACCGCCGACGAAAGGCCTCCGGCGCCGCAATCGGTTATGCCCGTATATAANNCCGATCTGCACCGAGGAACCTGCGGTTTCAAGGGTGCTTCCGTCCATGGTCATGGAGGAGAAGGTCGCCCCCCGGATGCCGTCCCGTCCCGTCCTGCCGCCCAGGACGAGTATCCTGTCCCCTACCCTTGGTTCCGAGAAGAAGGCGCCCCGGGGCGCTATGCCCGCGCAGCCGCAGTAGACCAGGGGATTGGCCGCATATTTTTCGTGATAGTGGATGCTCCCGTTCAGGGTGGGAATGCCCATTTTGTTCCCATAATCCTGAACCCCCGCCACGATTCCGCTCCGGAGCTGCTCCACCGACAGGGCCGATGTCCCCTCTCCCCTGCCAGGAATGCCGAAGCAGAGCACGTCGGTGACCGCGAAAGGCCGGGCCGATACAGCCATGACATCTCGTATGACGCCACCTACGCCGGTATTGGCTCCGCCGAAGGGTTCGATGGCAGAGGGATGATTGTGGGTTTCCACCTTGAATGAGAGATCGAAATCCTTGTCGAATTCGATGATGCCCGCATTGTCCTTGAAGGCGGATATTACCCAGGGAGCGCCGATCTCGTCGGTCGCGGCCTTTATATAGGTCTTCAGGATGTTGTCGACCTGAGCGGGAAGTCCACCGTATTCGGCTTTTTCCACATCGATTAGGGCCTTGAAAGTTTTATGGAAGCAGTGCTCGCTCCAGGTCTGGGCGATCATTTCGAATTCCACGTCCGAGCAGGCTCTGCCCTGGGCAGCGAAGTAATCGCGGATCGCCTTCAGTTCCTCTGGATCCAGGGCAGCCCTTCTTGAGCGGTTTAGCTCAGCGAGCCCCGCTTCGTCCATGGTATGGATGGAAATCCATTTTTCAGGCGGAATCTGGGCACTGCCGCCGGGAAAGACCGGCTCTACCGCGCCCAGTGCCCAGCGCTGAACGACAGGGTTGGCCAAAAGCCTGGAAGCAAACCTGCCCAGGTCTGCAGCTTCGATGGAAAACCCCTCTTCGCAGTCGATTTCGTACCTTAATCCCGTAGAAGCCGCCTCGATACCCTTGATGCCCAGTTCTTTGCCCGAGCGCAGAATCTCGTCTGCCACCGGATCGGTCACCCCGGGATGATAGGTCACTTCCACCATGGAGCCTTTGACCTTCGGGCTCTCAGGCAGGGTATGAATCTCGAATGTCTGGGTGACGGGGTCCGATAAAAGAAAACGCCCGAGGAAGCCTAGTTCCTCGGGCGTTATATTCCCGCGCACAAAGTAAATCTCGGAGCGCAGTACAGCCTTGATTCCTTCGAATCCCAGCCGTCGCGCCTCGCGCACCATCAGCGCCGAGGACTTAGCCCCCGGCTTTAATTCCCGGATCGTAAATCGATGGACAGGAAATTGATGTTCCATACAAATGCCTATCATAGGCAAAAATTCTAGTCAAGGAGTCAGGCTTTTAAATTCGGGCTCCTTCATCTTCCTCGCTGCGGTTTCAGCCCGTGGTTATTGGGCGAGTTTTTCTTTAAGCAGATGCGAAAACTTGGCCGCCCTTCGTGGAGCGTCGCCAAGGTAGCCTTCGCTCTGCATGAGCTGGTCGATTTTTTCAGCCGAAAGCAGCCTGGTGAAAAAGGTATCGCCGGCTATGCGCTGCCGCAGAGGATTCTCATCGGTACCGCGCAGGATTTCCCAGGCTGCCAGCGCATGTTGTCTCAGCCGTTCATGGGTTTCCTGCCTGTCGGCGCCTGCCTTGGCCATGGCCATCATGACGCGCTCTGTGCAGGCGAAGGGCGCATAGCGGCGGAAAGTCCGGCTCGCCGCCTCCTGATCCAGGTTGAAGCCGTCGATAATCTTTTGCGCCGTCCTGATAAGTTCGTCAGCAACCAGGAAGGATTCGGGAAGGCTGCTCCTGCGATTAGCCGAATCGTCCAGGGTCCGCTCCAGAAGGGAAAGCGCCGTATTGCCCCAGGCCACTTGCGGATAGGCCGCCAGAAGCCTGGCCAGGGAGTCGATCTTTTCGGCGTCGATGGGATTGCGCTTGAAGGGCATGGCCGAGGAGCCCACCTGCTTGCTGGCGAAGGGTTCGGCCAGCTCTCCGATGGGGGGAGATTGGAGAATCCTGAAGTCGAAAGCCATTTTATGAAGGGCTGCGGCCAGGCCGGCCAGGGCTGCCAGCACCTGGTACTCCTGGAGTCTGGGGCTTGTTTGGGTGGATACGGGGAAAAATTCAATCCCCAGCTCTTTTTCAAGAGCTTTTTCAAATTCCGGCAGCTTGTCCAGGCCCAAAAGCTCTCCATAGGATGCCGAGCTGCCTACCGCTCCCTTGAAACCCTTGCCCCGAAGCCGCTTTTCGATGCTCAGGATGTCTTCGTAGGCAGCGAGCAGATCCTGAGCCCAGACCGAACAGCGATAGCCGAAGCTTGAGGGTTCAGCTGGCTGAAGATGCGTAAAGGCCATGACGGGAAAATCGGCATAGGCTTCGATTTTTTCCGCAAGACTGAGCAAGAGGCGCTTGAGCCCTTCACGTATAAGACCTAAGGATTCGCGGATACGCAGAGCATCGGCATTGTCCTCGATATCCATCGAGGTCGCTCCCAGGTGGATAATTCCACCGGCGTTCGGGCATTGCTCGGCAAAGGCTTTGATCTCGGCCATGAGGTCGTGACGGATCTCCGCTTCGATCTCATGGGAGCGCTCAATGTCTACCTTTCCAGCATTGGATTCCAGTTCGGCAAGCTGTTCGGGACTCACCAGGCCGTAGTTCGACTGAACCCTGGCCAAGCTTAGCCATAGCCTTCTCCAAAGCTCGCGCTTGTGCGTTTCGCTCCAGAGCTGCCTCATGCGTTCGCTGCCGTAGCGCCAGGAAAAGGGAGAGAGGTAGACGGAGTAGTCTTTCATCCCTCGACTATAACAGAAGGGATGAAAACTGAAAATACGGAAGACTTCAGGCAAAGCCGCAACCGGCTTGAAGCGGAACTGCCTCCCCGGAGCGTCTGTCTGTTGCGGGGGCGGCCATCGACCGCGGCGCCGGCCGTCCCCAGACCAGATAAGGAGGGAGCATGAATTCACTGAATAGCATTCTCGTGGAGGGCAACTTAGTCAAGGATCCTGACTCAAAGGTCCTGCCCAGCGGAAACCAGGTCTGCGATTTCACGCTGGCATCCAACCGCTATTACAAAAACGGCGAGGCGGGGCTGGAAAAGGAGGTGTCCTATTTCGATGTGGAGGCATGGTCGCGCTTAGGAGCCAGTTGTGCCCAGTATCTCAAAAAGGGGCGAGGAGTCAGGGTTGTAGGGAGGTTGAAGCAGGACCGCTGGATCGATCCGGAGGGCAAGCAGAAAGCCAGAGTCAAGATCGTCGCCGAGCATGTGGAGTTCAAAGCCCAGAAGCAGGGCGTTAAAAAAGAGGGTGATGAGGAGTCGCTTCAGGAGGAGGCGGAAGAAACCTCGG
>DFYR01000071.1:0-10793 GCA_002383375.1 Spirochaetaceae bacterium UBA4077 | reverse complement strand
ATACTCACCGCTCCGGCGAAGTCCGAGCCTGGGAGGCGCAGGGGCATGGCATAGCAGGTAAGACCAACCTCGTACTCGTCGCGATCCACACCATACCCCTGCTCTCTCGCCCTCCTGGCTTCCCGTATAACGTCTTCAGGTTCCACAAGGGTGTGCTCGCTGTATCTATGAAGCGAGGCATTGCCAAGTATGGCCCTCATATGTTCTTCAGGGAGTTGGGAGAGAATCGCCTTACCCACACCGGTACAGTGCAGGGGTAGTCGGTCTCCTGGGACCGAGCGCATACGGAGGCTCCTGTTGGCCTCCGCGCGGTCCAGGTAGATAGCCGAATCGCCGGCCAGGCAAGCCAAGTTCGAAGACTCTCCCGACTCCCGTGCCAAACGCTCTATCAGGGGACGGACCTTCTCCACCACCAGGATCCGCACGGGCACCTTGCTGCCCAGCTCGAACAACGAAAGCCCTAGCGACCAGCCGCTGGGCCTTTTTTCCACTACGCCCCTGGATTCCATTACCGCCAGATAGCGAAGGGCAGTAGCCTTGTTCATGCCCGTCTCTTTGGATAGACGAGCGAGGCTCACTTCGTCCTCAACCTTTGCGAGATAAAATAATATGTCCAACGCTTTGCCAGCCGATTCACTCATACATGCCTTCTCTGTCTGGTTACGGTAGTTCTTTCGACTTATAAAAGCCGACATTCTTTTAAAAAGAACTTCGAGTTAATAATAAAACAGCGTTTTATTTTCTGATTTAGAGTATAACGAGGCGAAAACCTGAGTCAAGCAATATTTCAGCAGGCAAAACAGAAGTTTTAAAAATGCTTGCCGGAACTGCTCTTTCCAGAACGGCCTCTACCCCCAGCGTCGGTGCTACGCCCAGAGTCTCGCCCTTGGTTTCTTTTTTGAACCCTTCCAACGCTTCTATCAGGGCGATCGCTGCGGCCTCTCTCGGAGTTTTCCCTCCTGGCCTTGGCACCAAAGCTTCTGGTAGCCGTTTCTGATTTATGGACGGTCTTAAAATCGTGCTTGCCGTCTTTTGGGAGAGTTTTTTGATTGTCGGCACTCATGGCTTTCGATGAAGCAACCGGTTTTTCTTCATCGTTAAAGAAGCCGTCCTTCCAGTTGAACCTGGAACTGTCTTCCAGAGGAAGGGCGTTTGCAACAGCCTTGGCAATGTCCCTGAACATTCCTTTAGAAGGATTGGCGCAGGACAGATCCAGAATAAACTTATCGAAGCCTTCTTTTTTAAGGAATGGAACCCTGTCGATGATCGAGAAGGGCTTGTCGGGACTCAGAATCGTGTAGTCCCGGCGTCCGTTGAGCTTGTAGGAGCTTCCATCTCGGTCCACAAAGCTCGCAGTGTCGTACTTGGCCGCCAGATCACCCCGGATTTTAAAAAGATGGGGGTAGGAGAAGGTTATTGGTATGAGCGCCTTGGGAGGCAATTCCTGGGTCAGTCGCATCAGGTTCTGTTTGGAAATCTCCTGGGGAGGGATAAGGTATTTTACGCCTTGGTCGAAGAGAAATGCCGCAGCCCAGAGGTTGAAGACATAGAGCCAGGGGCCGGCGATCAGCTCCAGGTCCCTGCCCCTCAGAAGGGAAAAGTGGGCAAGGTTGTTGACCACCAGGGTTTTTACTCCCCTTCCGATCCAATAGTCCAATTCAGGCTCCAGCCAGGCGGCGTCGGCCTGGGGATAATAGGGGTCCAGCCAGAGCACAAGCCGGTCCCGCTTGTAGGGGATGCTGTCCTCATTCTTGCGCAGTGCTTCGGCGTTCAACTTGTCGAAAAGGATCATGGCCTTTTTGGGCGCCGCGGCCAGCACTGCGTGGAGATCGGCCACCTTACCCACCAGGGCGTAGTAGCCGGGGGGCATGGCTGCTGTCTCTTTTTGAGAAATAGCGCTCATCTGAGGCCGGGGCGCGCTGTCTCTGGAGGGGAAGGAACGGTAACGGTCCAGGCTGTGGGGGAGAATGCTTTTATAGCGCCGCGCCATGGAGGCAGTCTGGATAAGGTAGACATCATCGTTCTGCCGCCAGTCGCCTTCGATCTTGAGCAGCATGCCGTTGATCTGGTTTTGAATACCCCGGATTTTAGCGGTAATCCTCCCCGAATCGTCGGAACGGTGGATCCGGATGGAGTCGCCCTCCGCAAGTCCGTCAAAGCTGTTCATCAGAGCCCAGCGTTCTTCATCGATACTCCTGACGTCCTTTATCCTACCCAGGTGTATGCCCGTGCCGCCTGCCTGGTCGGGATGAATATAGTCAGGATTCCCGCCTTCCATGAAAAAGCTGGTCTTTCTGCGGGCGAAATCGGCTTGGAGCATGGCCTTGGACTTGGCTAGCGCCCGCTCCCTGTCATTGGCATAGTTGTCGATGAGCTGACGGTAGGCGGCCACGACTGTGCCCACGTACTCTGCGGACTTCATCCTGCCTTCGATCTTGAAGGAATCGACGCCGATCTCCATGAGCCGGGGGACATAATCGATGAGCTGCAGATCGTCGGGTGAGAAATAGTATCCCTTGCCCAGATCGCTGTCGTAAAGTCTGCGACAGGCCTGGGTGCAGGCCCCTCGGTTGGCGCTCTTGCCGCCGAGGTAGGAGGAGAAAAGGCAAAGCCCCGAGGCTGATACGCAGAGAGCCCCGTGAATGAATACTTCCAGCTCCATGCTCGTGTTCTGTCTGATGGCCTGGATTTCCTCAAGACTCAGCTCCCTGGCCAGCACTACGCGCTTAAAGCCATGTCTCGAAAGGAAATGACAGCCTTTTGACGAAGAAAGGTTCATCTGGGTGGAAGCGTGCAGAGCAAGATTCGGAAAGTTTTCCCTGGCCATTTTAATAATGCCCAGATCCTGCACAATAACACCGTCAGCCTTAAGGCGGTCAAGGTACTGGAGCAGCTGGTAGACCCTGTCGGTCTCCCGCTCTTCAAAAACAGTATTCACCGTGACATATATGCGTCTGCCCCTGTCGTGGGCAGCCTGAAGAGCGGCTTCGAACTGGTTGAAGGCAAAATTGGCGCTCCGCATCCGGGCATTGAACGATCGCAGTCCCAGGTAGACCGCATCCGCGCCTTCGTTTATAGCGGCGTCCAGCGCCTCCGGCGAGCCCGCCGGGGCGAGTAATTCGGGAATTTTCACATCATTCTTATAGGCTGAATCCTCCCCCTAGATCAACCCGTCACCTGAAAGGCTATTTTCACCCGAAGTTTCGCTGGGATAAAGCCTTAGAAAAACACAAGGCAGCATAAGCAGCGAGCCGATACCCCCACCGCAGCCTTTGCGCATCCCTTTTTTACGATCTTGGTTCATCATTTTAACCCTCCAAGGCCGGGAATCCTGCGAACTTCGTGACACTAGGGCGGAATTTCTGTATAGTATATGTTGCTACAATCCCTGCTTTTCGGAGAAACCCATGGATCTTCACAAGACCAGAAACATAGGCATCATGGCCCACATCGATGCCGGAAAGACGACCACCACCGAAAGAATCCTCTTCTATTCGGGGAAGACCTATAAAATCGGCGAGGTCGACGACGGTGAGGCTACCATGGATTGGATGGACCAGGAGCAGGAGCGGGNNATCAACATTATCGATACGCCGGGACATGTGGATTTTACCGCCGAGGTCGAACGGTCCCTGCGGGTGCTGGACGGGGCGGTAGCGGTGTTCTGTGCCGTGGGAGGCGTGGAGCCCCAGTCCGAGACTGTCTGGCACCAGGCGGACCGCTACAAGGTTCCGAGAATAGCCTACGTGAATAAAATGGACAGGCTGGGGGCCAACTTCGACGCGGTGCTCGCCGACATGAAGGCTAAGCTGGGAGCTTCCCCCTTGCCTGTGGCGGTGCCTATCGGCGCGGAGGGAGGCTTCGAGGGAACCATCGATCTGATCGGAATGAGGGAACTCCGCTGGAGCGACGACGGAATGACGATTACCGAATCCCCTGTGTCGCCCGAACGCCTTGAGGATGCGCGTACCCGGAGGGAAGCACTTATCGACAGCCTCTCAGCCCACTCCGACGCCATAACTGAGCTCTACCTGGAGGGAGGCGACATATCGGCCGAACTGATAAAGAAAGAGCTGCGGAAGGCCTGCATAAGCCGACACCTGGTGCCGGTGCTCTGCGGCGCGTCCAGACGGAATATCGGCATCCAGCCCCTTATTGACGCCATCGTGGATTACCTGCCGGCGCCGGACGAGGTTGAGCCCGCCAAGGCTTTTCATCTGAAAAAAGAAGAAGAGCTGGAGGTGCCCTGTAAAACCTCCGGATACCCGCTGGGTCTGGTTTTTAAAGTCCAGTGGGACAGGGAGGCCGGACCCCTGTGCTATGTCCGCATGTATTCCGGGGCTATCCATAATTCCAGCGTCGTTTACAACGTCTCCAAGAAAAAAAGGGAACGCATCACCAGGCTCCTGCGGATGCACGCCAACAAGAGCGAACCGCTGGACGCCGCAGAAGCCGGGGATATCGCCGTGTTGGTGGGGCTCAAGAACGCCCAGACCGGGGATACCATCGGCACCGAAGGCTGGCCGGTGGTGCTGGAGCGCATGCATTTCCCCGAGCCGGTGATTTCCGTATCGATCGAGCCCAAGACCCTCTCCGACAGGGAAAAGCTCAAGGAAACTTTGGAAATCCTCTCCAAGGAGGATCCTACCTTCGCGACCAAGGACAACGAGGAAACCGGGCAACTCATCATCTCGGGCATGGGTGAACTCCATATCGACGTGCTCGTAACCAGGATGATCAGGGATTTCAAGGTCCAGGCCAAGGTTGGCAACCCCCAGGTAACCTACAGGGAGTCCATCACCGGAGAAGTGCGCCATAGGGAAGAATTCTCCAAAGTGCTGGCGGGCAAGGAAAACAAAGCAGCGCTTACTCTCCTGGCTTCACCCCTGCCCCGGGGGAGCGGCAACAGCTACAAGAAACTCGTCCGAGCGCCGCAGGTCCCCGACGAGATCTTCGATGCCGTGGAACGGGGCATCACCTCGGCCTTCGCCTCGGGGATCCAGTTCGGCTACCCAGCGGTGGATATTGGTATCAGCCTTGTGGACATTGAGTATGATGAGCTCACCGCCAGCCCCTTCGCCTTCGAGGCCTGCGCAAACATGGCCTACGACGAAGCCTGCAAGGCCGCGGGGCCTGTTCTCCTGGAGCCTATCATGAAGGTTGATATTCTTACGCCCAAGGATTTTGTGGGCGAAGTGATGAGCCTTGTTTCCCAGCGGGGGGGATTGATTCACGGATCGGATTCCAAGGCGCTGACCGAGGTAATTCACGCCGAGGCGCCGCTGTCCACCATGTTCGGGTTTACCACGAGCCTGAGATCGGTAAGTCAGGGCAGGGCTGTCTTCTCCATGGAATTCAGCCACTTCCAGCCCAAGCTGCGCTAGAATGCCTTAGGATGCGTCAGAAGCAGGAAAGAACGTAGGCGCCCAAGAGTGTTTCGAGCTTGTAGAGCTCGTCACGGTCTTCGATCTCCTCATTCGAGCGCATCTGCTTTTCCAGCTCTCCTACGAACCAGAAAAAGAGTCCGAACTTGGGATCGATGCGGAAGGCGTACTCCAGAAAATCCGGCGCCTTGCCGGCCGATCCGAAGAGGAGGGAGGGGATAGCCCTGGCGATGCTGACGAAACGGCGGAAGGCTGAACCCATCCTCCCGGCCCTGTAGTCCTCCACAAACACCTTCAAATCCTCGAAGAGTATTTGCTTCGGCTTTTCCTCCGACTCGTTCACCCAGGTTTTATGGACCAGAAGTTCTACGTTCTCGCGGAATACCCGGAGCAGATGAAAGGTCCTGATGAGCCTCTGATCGTCGCTGCAGTGCACATAGAAGGCGAACTCGCCGGGATTGCCGAGGACGTCGGCCAGGCGGATCGCGTAGGATTCCCGCAGGGCGCCCTTCTCGCGGACGAGAGCCTGGAACAGCTCGAGCGTCCTTTTTTCGGTGTCGGTCAGGTAGGCATCCAACACTGATGATTCGGCATAATCCATGGCTGTACGATGTCGAAAGCGACACTTTTGGTCAAGGGGGTTAAAAAGCTGCCTGCTTCAGCTCAGGAGTTACGATTCTCGGACTCGGGCGATTCGCATCAGGCAGAGATTGAAACGAATACGAGATTTTCCTGCCCCGGCGGTGAAAAGTCTTGCGTCGCAATGGACGATGACTGATAATTCCCCCCATGAGTAACGATATTGTAATCAGTCGCGACCTTAATGTAGGCGTCGGGTTCATACCTTCCGAGTACTTAAAACCAGGGGAGGACGAGCACCGGATACGGAACGAGCAGTTCCTGGCCACGGGCAAGGATCCATCCAAGTACCGCGGGCTGGAGCCTTTTGAATTGGAGACCCTGGTCAGGCAGAACAACAGCTGCAGCGACTGGTCCCAGTTCTACGTGAGCGATCCCTTCATTCCCGAGCTCATAAGCAATTCCACCTTCGCAGGCATGGTGCGCATCGGGAAGATGGAGCGGGTTTCCCTGGAGCATCACGATCTCCACGTCTTCGCCGGCATAGCCAACTCCCAGATTATCGCCTGCGACATCGGGGATAACTGCGCCATCAATAACTGCACCTATATCGCCCATTACATCATCGGAGACAACTGCATCCTCATCGATAACGCAGAAATCCACGCATCCAACCACGCCAAGTTCGGCAACGGTTTCGTAGCCGTGGGCGAGCCCGAGGATGTCCGTATCACCATTGATGTGATGAATGAAGCCGGAGGTCGATGGATATACCCCTTCGACGGCATGAACTGCGGAGACGCCTATCTCTGGGCCCGGTTCAGGGACCGAAAGGAGCTTATCCGGCAGTTCTGCAGGATGAGTGACGCCCTCTTCGATCCCCGGAGGGGACGTTACGGCATGATAGGCGCAGGTTCCATAGTAAAATCCAACGGCATCATAAAGGATGTCATGGTCGGGCAGAGCGCCTACATAAAGGGTGCGAACAAGCTGAAAAACCTAACCATCAATTCAAAGGAAGAAGCCCGCACCCAGATTGGCGAAGGAGTGGAACTGGTAAACGGAATCATCGGCTACGGCTGCAAGATTTTTTATGGCTGCAAGGCGGTGCGCTTCGTCATGCTGGACAATTCGGCGCTCAAGTACGGTGCCAGGCTTATTCATTCGGTCCTGGGCGAGAACTCCACCGTCTCCTGCTGCGAAATCCTCAATAACCTCATTTTCCCCGCCCACGAACAGCACCACAATACTAGCTTCCTCATCGCCAGCCTCATCCGTGGCCAGTCCAACATGGCCGCCGGGGCGACCATCGGCTCCAACCACAATTCCCGGGCTCCCGACGGGGAGATCGAGGCGGGCAGAGGTTTCTGGCCCGGCCTCTGCACTTCGGTAAAGCATTCGTCGCGCTTCGCCTCCTTCTGCCTCCTGGCCAAAGGGGATTATCGTTTCGAGCTGAACATACCCCTTCCCTTCTGCCTGGTGGACAACGATTTCAAGGACGATAGGCTGCTGCTCTCTCCCGCCTATTGGTGGACAGGAAACCAGTATGCCCTTATGAGAAACGAGGCGAAATTCAAGTCCAGGGACAAGCGCTGCGACAAGAGCCTTTATTTCGAATATTCTCCCTTCGCCCCCGACACGGCTCAGGAAACATTAAAAGCCCTGGACCTCCTGGAGGAATGGGCTGGCGTGGCCTTGGATGCCTACAGGGCAGCCGACCCGAAGGCCGCGGAACAGTTCACTGCAGCCTCGGGGCTATCCGACAAGGCCACAGTCAGAGCGGCAGGTCAAGCTCTCTTGAGAAACCTGCAGGATCCCCTTCCCTTTGAGGTGCTTGCCCTGGGTGTGGAACATTCTAATCGCGACTGTGTGGTGCGAAAGCCCTGCAGAGCCTACAAAGCATACAGGGACATGTTGCTCTGGTTCGCAGGCCGCGAGGTTCTGGCTTACACTTCATCACATTCGAAGACCTCCAGCTGGGAATCCCTAAGCAAGACCCTCGCTCCGGATTCGCACAACGGTCTGGGAATGGAATGGGAAAACTTGGGGGGACTCTTGGTAAGCAGGGCGAGACTGGAAGAGCTGCTGCAGAAGGCGGAGGCGGGAGCCTATCCGACCTGGAAGGAATTCCACGAGGAATACTCAGGCCTTTCCGCCATCTATCCTTTGGATAAGCTTCGCTACGCCTGGGCGGTGCTTGGTTGGCTCTATCCCGCAGGAAAAAGGGCCGGCGCCGTGACGGGAGTGGCCGCGGGACCTTCAAAGGAGGCGCTGGTCCAAGCCTTGCGGGATCTCGCCTTGCTTTCGGACTTCGTAGCCGAGCAGGTATATCAATCCAGGGCCAAGGATTGGAGCAATTCTTTCAGAAAGGCCACGTTCCGCTCGGATGAGGAAATGTTCGCCGTCCTGGGCCGGCCGGAGGAGAATTCCTTCGTAAGATCGACGCAAGCGGACATGAAAAGCCTTAAGACTGCCATCCAAGGCTTAAGCGAAGCGCTTTAAAGACCTTGATTTAAGCGCCGGCAGAGCCCGGCTGCCTGGGGTGCCTAAGAAGTCCTAGGCACCCCAGGAGTAAGTGGAGCCTCCAAAGCCCGGAACGCCTAGGGAGTTAGGGGCGCCTAGAGCGCCTTAGCTCATTTCTCCCCGAACAGGCTGTTCAGTAGGGAGTCATCAGCCTTTTCAGGCAGGGTTATGAGCCCTAGATCGCCGTGATTCTCGTTATAGTCCCGACACGTTTCCTCAGCATGGGTATTCTGTGCCCAAGCCCGCCGGGCTACACCGCCCATGACATCCCAGGGCATGGCCATTTCGATAATCCTATCCACCCTTTCCGAACCATCCAGAACCAAGCCGAAGCCGCCGTTCACCGCCTTGCCTATGCCCACTCCCCCGCCGTTATGCAGGGCTACCAGACTCATGCCCCGGGCGGCGTTACCGGCGAAGCACTGGGCAGCCATGTCGGCCATGACGTTGGATCCGTCCTTGATGTTGCTGGTCTCCCGGAAGGGACTGTCGGTGCCACCCGTGTCGTGGTGGTCGCGGCCGAGCATGACTGGACCTATCTGGCCTTCCCGGACCATCCGGTTAAAAGCCAGGGCGATATCCCTGCGGCCCAGGGCGTCCTGGTAGAGAATCCGGGCTTGGCTCCCCACTACCAGGGCATTTCTCTCAGCATCTTTTATCCAGATCCAGTTATCCCTGTCCTGGCCCCGCCGCTTCGGATCGATGCAGTTCATGGCGGCAGCGTCGGTCTTACGCAGGTCCTCAGGCTTCCCCGACAGACAGACCCAGCGGAAGGGTCCATAACCGTAATCGAAAAGCTCGGGTCCCAGGATATCCTCGACATAGCTGGGAAAGACAAAGCCGTCTTTTTCGTCCACGCCGTTGCGCGACACTTCTCGGATCCCGGCGTCGAAGACAGCCTTGAGAAAGGAGTTGCCGTAGTCGAAAAAGTAGCTGCCCCTGTTCACAAGTCTTTGTATGGCTCTGAAATGGCGGCCAAGGGATTCGTCCACCAGGCTTTTAAACCTGTCCCTGTCCTCGGCCAAGAGTCGGGTGCGCTCATTGAAATCGATTCCCGCCGGGCAATAGCCGCCCTCGTAAGCGGCGTGGCAGCTGGTCTGGTCTGACAAGAGGTCGATATGGAAAGCCGCACCGCCGGCCGCGGTATCGCTGGCGGCCGCCTCCAGCAGGTCAACTATGTTCCCATGGAAGGCCACCGCGATGGGTTTTCGCCCGGCGGCGGCCCCGCGGGCCAGCTCGAACGCCTCGTCGAGGGAGGAGGTGACGCAGGAGACCCAGCCCTGGGAAAGCCTGGTCTCTATGCGGGAATAGTCCACCTCGGCGATGATCGAGGCGGCTCCGGCGATGACCGCCGCCTTGCCCTGGGCGCCCGACATACCCCCGAGCCCCGAGGAGACGAAAATCTTGCCGGCCAGGTCGGCTTCCGGCGCCAGGCCCAGCTTGAGCCTTCCGGCATTGAGGAGGGTGTTGTAGGTGCCGTGGACGATGCCCTGGGGGCCGATGTACATCCAGCCGCCGGCCGTCATCTGGCCGTAGTTGGCCACCCCCAGGGCGGCGGCTATGTTGAAGTCCTTCTGGTTGTCGAACATGCCGATCATGAGGCCGTTGGTCACGATCGCCCTCGGGGCGAGGGGGTGGCTCGCGAAGAGCCCCAAGGGATGGCCCGATTCGACCACCAGCGTGCTGTCTCGGTCGAGGATCTCCAGGTACGTGCAGATCAGCCTGTACTGCATCCAGTTTTGGAAGACCTGGCCCGTCTCGCCGTAGGTGACCAGCTCGTAGGGATAAAGCGCCACGTCGAAATCGAGATTGTTGTCGATCATCAGGCGAAGCGCCTTCCCCTCGAGGCAGCGTCCTCGATAGGAGTCGATCGGCTTGGCGCTGATCCGTCCTTCAGGCCTGAAGCGATAGCCGTAAATTCTTCCCCGCTCCCGCAGTTCGCTCAAAAGCTCCGGCGCCATAGTCTCGTGCCAGCGCTTGGGCAGGTACCGCAGGGCGTTTGTCAGCGCAAGCCTTTCCTGGGCCGGACGTAGGGGTGCGTCACGGCGAGGAGCTCTCCTGATACCTGCTTTAAACGAAGGATAGGTCGGCAGTTCCTCCGATTCGAAGGACAGGACCTGATTTCCCGGTACTTTCATGTCAGCACTCTCCTTCCAGAGCGTTACAATATCTTTTGCCCAACCGTATATGAGTCTTCTGCATAAATACTTTCCTGATTATACCCTACTTTGACGAAAACTGTCTCGCTTTTTCGCTGGGAGCAGGCTAAGGCAGGCAGAGCTTTCTTAGTGTCACGAAGCCTGCACA
>DFYR01000046.1:8828-16815 GCA_002383375.1 Spirochaetaceae bacterium UBA4077 | reverse complement strand
CCGATTATATAATCGTCTTCGAACTCCGCAGGTACGGGAAAACTGAAGCTGAGGCCAGTCACCGGATCGATTCCGACGACCTTGAATCTTCGTTGATTCTGAAGGGCGTCCTTCACCGCCTCGTCGATGCTGATTTTTGAAAAGGAAATTTCCGTTGGGTTTGTCAGCGTCCCCGCGGCGATATCGAGAGTCCCCAGGCCCTCGAAGACCAGGCTCCCTCCCGATGACGAAATCGTCGATGTAATCGATTCATCCTCAGCGGCCTCCTCCGGGTCTTGACTGGAGTTGCTGGGATCGGAACAGGATGAAATTAGAAGAAATGCGATAGCGGCACAGACCGGAACGGATCTCTGATTTCACATACAAATGTCCCCCGATAGCACTACATACTTCATTGATAATTTTATTCTCGTCTTTTTCGAAAACCTGTCAATATTTTACGGTAGAAAAACGATTTTGCTTTATATTTATCCTTTCAAAAAGAAAGATTTATATGACCTATTTAGCAATAGGATTTCTTTAAGCAATATTGACCTTACAGCGAAGCTTCCCCATACTCCATTAAAAGGACACTCTCATCATGACGAACCCTGGAAATAAAGCCCTAGCCTTCCCCGACCTGGCGAAAAAGCTCTCCCGCCTCATCCAGTTCGCGACGGTCTCATCCTATACAGCGGCGGAGGAATCTGAGGAAGCTTTTACGGGACTCATCGATACACTGCCTCTGCTTTTCCCAAAACTTCACCAGGCTTTGAAGCTTGAGAAGCCCTCAGACCGGGCGCTTCTCTATACCTGGGAAGGAAGCGATCCGAACCTGTCTCCGGCGATTCTCTGCGCGCACTTCGACGTGGTTCCCGAAGGAAATCCCGAGGCGTGGAAGCAGGCTCCTTTTTCCGGGACCCTCGTCGATGGGGAGCTCTGGGGAAGAGGCAGCCAGGATATCAAGGTCCTCATGGCTTCGATCATGGAGGCAGCCGAACAGCTGATAACCCAGGGCTTCAAACCCCGCCGGACCGTCTTCTTAGCCTTTGGCGGAGACGAGGAAACGGGGGGCACGCGAGGGGCTCGAGCGATAGCGCGCCGCCTGGCAGAGGATGGCGTGAAGGCTTCTTTTCTCCTGGATGAGGGCGGTCCTATATCTACAGGTATGCTCTCCTTCGCCCAACGCCCCCTGGCCTTGATCGGCGTGGCGGAAAAAGGCTACGCCGACCTTCTGCTGACCACCAAAGGCAAAGGCGGCCACGCTTCCATGCCCCCCAAAGACAGCGCCACGGCCAATCTTGCCAAGGCGATCATCGCAATTCAAAAAAGACCATTCCCGGCGAGAATCACCAGAACGCTGGCCACGTTTTTAAGGCGCTTGTCGACAGTTTCTGCGCAGCCGTACAGGCTGCTTTTCAGGTTCGCCGGACTGGCAGGACCTTTCATACGGGCCGCTTTTTCCGCCACGCCTACGACGAACGCCCTTATCCGCAGTACCGTGGCCTGTACGATGCTGGAGGGAAGCCCCAAGGAGAACGTCCTGGCCGAGAAAGCCCAGGCGACGCTCAACGTGCGCATACTGCCTGGCGAAAGCTCATCCTGGATCATCGATAGATTGAACGCGTTGGTATCCCCCTTCGGCGCGGAGGTCGCAGCAAAGCACGAAGGCCAGATTGTGGAAGCCTCCAACGAATCCTCCGTCGGCCACGAGGGCTGGGGTTTTATCGAAAAAGCCCTGTCCCGCTCACACTCTGAAGCGTTTTGTCTTCCCTTTCTTTTCAGCGCCGCCACCGACACAAAGCACTACAAAGACCTTGCAGAAGCGATCTATCGCTTCACGGCCCTTCCCCAAACCCAGGAGGATCTCGCCCGCGTGCACGCGGCCAACGAGAGGGTAAAAGTGACCGACCTCGAACGATGCGCTGCCTTTTACATGACTCTGATCGGATCGCTCTGAGCGAGAAAACGAAAAATCGGCCTCGTTAGGCTTCGTGGTTAAAGTGATGATGCTTTAACCAGAGCTGGCCGAGCTTTTGCCTCGATTTATCGCATGCAAAAATTCAAGCCTTGCGCCGCCGCTTTTATTGCATTACATTTACTCCGTGAAAAGAAAACTAGCGGCGGCGCTGTTGCTCATCGGCATGGCGGTCTCAGTGGCAAGCGCGGTTGACGTTGACGGCAAAATACTTCCTGGTGAGTATGCCCGGGAAGAGAGTTTCGACAAGGGCAGTTTCAAGCTCCTATGGCGGATTGTCGGAGAGAAGATTTTCATGGCCATAGACTCTGAAGCCAAAGGCTGGGTCTCGATCGGCTTCGAGCCTAGCAGGATAATGGCCAACTCCGACATGGTCTTCGGCTTTGTGGAAGCTTCCGGCGTCGTAAAGGCGGTGGATGCCTGGTCCACCGGCATGTTCGGCCCTCATCCTGCCGACGTAGACCAGGGCGGGAAGGATTCCATCCTTAGCTTCGCGGGGCTTCGTACAGGTAACAGGGTGGTGTTTGAGTTTTCCAGGGACCTCGTTACCGGGGACAAGTCCGACAAGCCGATTCCCGCAAAGGGCGCCCTAAAGATTATCTGGGCTTATTCTCAAAGCATGGGCTTCAACGCCAAGCATAGCAAGGCAGGCAGCGCGACCCTCGACATGTCAGGCTCGAATTGATCCCCGTCTACCTGCATCTGGGGCTCATGAGCGCAGCCTTTCTCGCCATGTCCTCGGGCATCGTCGTCTCTCGGTTCTGCAAGAAAAAAAAGTGGTGGCTGAAAGTCCATAAGGGACTCAACATAACCGCAGCCGTCATGGTCCTATCGGCGGTCGTCATCATAGCCATATCGGTCCGGACTTCCGGCGGCCCTCACTTCAGGGTGAGCCATGCCTTTTACGGCGCCGCTGCCCTGATTCTTATCGCAAGCACCCCCGCCCTCGGTTTTGCCATGTTCAAAACGAAGGACAAGACGAAAATCGCCGGATTAAAAAAGCTCCATCGCTGGTCGGGCAGGATCACAATCGTTCTAATGGCTGCGGCGATTATAGCGGGCTTCTCTCTATTGGGAATTTTCTAGCTCAGCCGCAGCTCTTCCCCGATTTTGAGCCCAGGTAGGCCGCCCTGACCGCCGGATCGCCGGCGATCTGGGCCACGGGTCCCGAAGTGACGATGCGCCCTTGTTCCAGCACATAGGCTCTGTCGGCCACAGCTAAGGCCTTGAATGCGTTCTGCTCTACCAGGAGAATCGTCTTGCCCATGGACCTGATGGTCTCGATTATCTCGAAAACGGTCTTGACCAGGAGAGGCGCCAAGCCCAGGGAGGGCTCGTCCATGAGGATGAGATCTCCTTCGGTCATCAGTGCCCTGCCCATGGCCAGCATCTGCTGCTCGCCGCCCGAGAGGGTGCCAGCCATCTGCTGCTCCCTCTCCTTCAGCCTGGGGAACAAGGCGAAAACCTTTTCCAGATCCTCCAGCACCGCCTTTTTGTCTGATCTGAGGTAGGCCCCCAGACGCAGATTGTCCAGCACCGAAAGATTGGCAAAGATGAGCCTGCCCTCCGGAACATGACAGATGCCCGACCTGACAACCAAATCCGGCCGCTTGGCGAGCTTGCTGCCCTTATAGAGAATTTCTCCCCTGGAAGGCTTCAGAAATCCGGAAATCGTATTCAGAAGCGTGGATTTTCCGGCGCCGTTAGCCCCGATGATGGTCACTATCTCCCCAGCCTGCACTTCTAGCGAAATGCCTTTGAGTGCCCGTATGCCGCCATAGGAAACATGGAGGTCCCTGATCTTCAGCATCCTAGACCTCCTCCGTGGCGCCCAGATAGGCTTCGATAACCTTCGGGTCCTTCGAGATGTCGGCCGCACAGCCTTCGGCTAGCTTGATCCCGAAATTGAGCACGACAATCTGTTCGCAGATGCCCATAATGAGGTCCATATGGTGCTCGATCACGAGGACGCTTAGCTTGAATTCGTCCCGTATGCGGACAATGAGACGCATCAGCTGCTCCGTCTCGTCGGGGTTCATCCCCGCCGCAGGCTCGTCCAGCAAGAGGAGTGTCGGGTCCAAGGCCAGGGCGCGGACTATTTCCAGGCGCCGCTGCATTCCGTAAGGAAGATTATTGGCCACAAGGTCCCTGCGCTCGGTAAGCCCCATGATGGATAATAGATTTTCTGCCTTTTTAAATAGGGCTTTTTCTTCTTTTCTGAACCTGGGCAGCCGCAGAACCGAATCGATTATGCTGTAGCTGGCGCCCAGGTGGCAGGCAGTGAGGACATTTTCGAACACCGTAAGGTTCTTGAAGAGTCGTATGTTCTGGAAGGTCCTGGTTATCCCCATGTCTGCGATCTTGAAGGGCGGAAGACCGCTTATGCTCTTTCCCCTGAATCGCACATCGCCCTCGGTCAGGGAATAGACACCGGTGATAAGGTTGAAAATTGTGGTCTTTCCGGCTCCGTTAGGACCGATAAGCCCGAAAATTCCTCCTTCGGGGACTGAAAAACTGACATCGTTCACCGCCGCAAGACCCCCGAATCGTTTGGTCAGCCGGCTAATCTCTAATATATCAGCCAAGGCCGGCCTCCCCGTTTTGCCCGTTCTTGCTCTCCTTCAAGGCCAGAATCCGGGCTTTGCGTTCGTTGCGCGCCTTGCGGAGGCCAGCGGGGGTAAGCTCCATGCCGCCCATCAAGCCCTTCGGCCTGGAGATCATGATGAGAATCACCGCAGCTCCATAGAATACAAGCCTCCAAATTTCGAAGGCCCTAAGGATCTCAGGCAGCGCGGTAAGCAGAAGAGCGCCCAGCACCGATCCCGATATGGAACCCAGGCCGCCGAAAATGACAATGATTGTCAGCTCGGTGGACTTGGTCATGGAGAACATCTTGGGCTGGATGAAGGTCATGTAATGACCGAAGAACACCCCGGCGACTCCGGCATATACGGCGCTCACCACCAAGGCGATCATCTTGTACTTGAAAACATTAATCCCGGCGATCTGGGCAGCCAATTCCTCCTCTCGTACGGCTATCATGTTCCGGCCGTGCCGGGAGCGTACCAGGTTGGCCAAAAAAATCACCGCCAGAATATCCACGATGATAATGGCAGGGAGGGTTGATTTATAGGGAACGCCCGGCCAGCCCCGGGAGCCGCCGAAGAGCTGTACGTTGTTGAGAATCAGCCTGATTGCTTCGCCGAATCCCAAAGTGGCTATGCAGAAATAGTCGCCCTTCAGGTTGAGCGTTATGCGGCCTATAAAGTAGCTCACTATCCCCGCGCCGGCGCCTCCTGCGATAACACCCACAGCGAAGGGAAGCCCCAGGCCGGCCGGGCTGGTGGTAGGCGACACGGTCATGAAGGCGCCCAGATAGGCTCCGATGGCCATGAAGCCCGCATGGCCGAAAGAGAAGAGTCCCGTGAATCCAGTGAGCAGACTCAAGCCCAGCACCGCGATCAGATTGATCCCGGCGAGCATCAATATTCCCTGTATGTAGAACCAATCCATCACTGCTCCTAGGCCTTGTCCACAGTGGTCTTCCCCATAATGCCCGAAGGCCTGAAAATGAGGACACCGATAAGGATCACGAAGGCAATCAGATCGCGGAACTGCGAGGACAGATACCCGGCCACCAGGGTTTCGATCGTCCCCAGCAGCACGGAGCCCAAGACCGCGCCGGGAAGGCTTCCCAGTCCTCCGAAGACCGCGGCGATAAAAGACTTGGTAGTGATATTGCCGATCTGGGGATAGACCGTGTATTTCATGCCGAAAAACACGCCTGCAACGCCCGCTAAAAAGCCGCCCAGCCCGAACACGATCAAGATAATCTTGTCCGTGTTCACGCCCATAAGGGCGCAGGCCTTTATATTATAGGCAGCGGCCTGGATAGCCTTGCCCATCTTTGTCTTTTCTATAAAGAGAATAAGTCCAGTTAAGCATACCGCCGATATAAAGAACATGATAAGGTCCAGGCGGCCGACGGCCAAAGCCCCAAGTTGAATGGGGGTACGGGGAATCACCGGCGGATAGGTCCTGAAGGTGGGACCGATCGTGGCGATCACGATGTTTTCCAGAAGAATCGAAGCCCCCATGGCAGAAATGATAAAATAGAGAAACGGCGCATTGCGCTCCCTTAAGGGCTTATAAGCGATCCGCTCCACCAGGATCGCCAAAAGCGTCGTGCCTGCGCATGCCAGGATAAATGCAGGGATAAAAGGTAGTTTGAGGAGGGTGAGGGCGAAAAAGCCAAAGTAGGCCCCCAGCATGATAACCCCGCCGTGGGCGAAGTTGGAGAAGCTCATTATTGAATAGACCAGGGAATAGCCGACAGCCATCAGCGCGTAGACAGAACCTATCGAAAGCCCGTTTATCAATTGCTGCAGAAACTGGATCATGGCCAGTCCTTTTTTCTCACGTAGGATAAAAAAGACGCCGCGGCGCCGGGCTTAGGCGCCCGGCGCCGCGATGTCACACATTAGTCTAGACACTATTGCGCCGCGTATTTCTCCTGGAACACATACTGGCCGTTCACGATCTTGAGAATGGCCGCGTCCTTTCCCTCGGGGTTGTGGGTCTCGGGGCTGATTTTGATGTTGCCGGTGATTCCCTGTACCTCTATGCCCTCCAGCGCCTTGGCGATAGCCTCGCCATTAGCCTTGCCCGCTTTCTGCAAGGCTGCCACGAACACCAAGACCGCGTCGTGCACCAGGAAGCCGTTGAGCTCGGTCTCCTTGCCGTACTTGGCCAGGTAGCGGGCCTTGTAGTCCTGGACCGCGGGATCGGCATAGTCCAGATGGTTGACGAAGTAGCATCCTTCCACAGAAGCGCCGCCCATGGAAATCAGCTGCTCCGAAGGCCATCCGTCGCCGCCCATCATAACCTGGGTTATGCCGAGCTCCCTGGCCTGGTTGGCCGACAGGGCTACTTCCTTGAAGAAGTAGGGCATGAAGATAATGTCGGGATTGGCTGCCTTGATCTTGGAAAGCTGGGGTCTGAAATCCACGTCGCCCGCGTTGAACGATTCATCGGCTACAATGACGCCGCCTTTCTTCTCGAAATTGATCTTGAAGAATTCGCGCAATCCCTGGCTGTAATCGTCGGATACGTCATAGAGGATAGCCGCCTTGGTAGCGCCTAACTTATCGAAGGCATAGCCCGCCGCGACCGCTCCTTGGTAAGGGTCGATGAAGCAGACCCTGAAATTGTACGGTTTTACCTTGCCGTCGAGCACAGTGACCTTGGGATTAGTGGCGACTGTGGCGATGTCCGGAACCTTAGCCTGCTCGAGCACCGGCGCTATTGGGATCGCGTTACCCGACGCGTTTGGCCCCAGTATCGCGACGACCTTGTCCTGGCCGGTCAGCCTTTTGACTACGTTGACCGCTTCCTGAGCGTCGCCCTTATTGTCGTAGCCAATGGCCTCGAGCTTGTACTTCTTGCCGCCGACTTCGATCCCGCCAGCGTTGTTGTATTCTTCGAACAACATCTTGACGGTATTGAATTCGTTTTCGCCCCAGACCGCCTGGTCGCCGGTCAGCGCTCCAAACCAGCCCACTTTGATCGTATCGCCCTTGCCGCCTCCAGCGCAGCCGAGCAGAACGATGGTGAGAATGACCGCGACAGCCATCAATGTCCTTTTCATAGATCCTCCTGAAGGATTCGATGATACACCTCGGGTAGTATAAACCCAAGGATAAACCCCAAACAAGCTTAATTCCGCAGACTTTGCCCAAAGGATTCAGCCCCAACCTACCTCGCGACCGGCGTACAGGACATTTATTCTACCGTGACGCTTTTGGCCAGGTTCCGCGGCTGATCCACGTCCCTTCCCAGCTCAAGGGCGCAGAAGTACGCGAACAACTGCAAGGGAATCACCATGGTAAAGGGATAGAAACGGGAATCGGACTTGGGCACGGAGATAAAGTCGTCCACCAGCGATTTTGTCTCATCGTCGCCATCGACACCGACGGCGATCACCGGACCCCCTCGCGCTTTTATTTCCCTTATATTCGAGATAGTCTTTTC
>DFYR01000046.1:0-8817 GCA_002383375.1 Spirochaetaceae bacterium UBA4077 | reverse complement strand
AGCTTCAAGGCACCTTCCAGGGCTATGGGATAGAGGATGCCCCGTCCCAGGAAAAGAAAATCCTTCGCCTTATAGTATTTTTTAGCCACCGCCTGCACTCTGTCGCGCTGCAATAGGGTCCTGCGCACAAGATCCGGCACCGACTGCAGCGTAGTCAGGAAGGCTATGCCGTCGTCCCTGGACATATCCTTCATCCTGGCTACCAGGAGAGTGAATAAATAGAAGGCCGCGAGCTGGCTGGTAAATGCCTTTGTCGAGGCCACGGCGATTTCGGGACCTGAATGCACATAGATTCCGCCGTCCGACTCCCTGGCTATGGTCGAACCGACGACGTTGCAGATGCCCAGGACCGTAGCACCCTTGCGCTGAATCTCCCGCATGGCATAGAGGGAGTCAGCGGTTTCACCCGATTGGCTAACGGTAAACCAGAGACTGTCCCGCTCCACCACAGGATTCCGGTAGCGGATTTCGCTGGCCAGTTCCGACTGGGCAGGAATCCGCGCCACGTGCTCCAGCAAGTGGGCGCCCACGAGTCCAGCGTGCCAGCTGGTCCCGGCGGCGATTATCCGCACCCTCCCTATTCCCGATAGGCGGCGGCGCTCCAGATTGAGCCCGCCCAGCTTGGCGGTGGAATTCTCCATGTCCAGGCGGCCGCTTATAGCCCTGGCTATGGACTCAGGCTGCTCGAAGATCTCTTTCTCCATGTAGCAGGGAAAATCACCTTTTTCAATGGATCCGAGCTCCCAGGTGACTTCGTCCACCTTCTTGTCGATCCGGTTTTCCTCCCTGTCGATTATCGTATAGCTGTTCTGGGTCAAATCGACTATTTCCCCGTCGTTGAGGTAGACGACCTTGTTCGTGTAGGCCACCATTGCGGTGACGTCGCTGGCCAAGAACATCTCTCCGGCCCCGACACCCACTACGAGGGGGCTGCCGTTCCTCGCCCCCACGATGCGCCCCGGCTCGTCGGCATGGATGCAGGCTATGCCGTAGGTGCCCCGGAGGCTCTGCACCGCAGCCCTCACCGCTTCCAGCAGGTCACCCTTGTAGTAGTGGGCGATGAGCTGGGGGATCACCTCGGTATCGGTCTCGCTCACGAAGACACAGCCTTTTTTTTCTAGCATGGCTTTGAGCGACATATGGTTTTCAATGATGCCGTTATGCACCACAGCAATCTTGCCCGAGCAGTCGGTATGGGGATGGGCGTTGGCCAAGGTGACTCCGCCATGGGTAGCCCAGCGCGTATGCCCGATGCCCCAGGATCCGTCCAGGTCGGCAGGTATGGCGGCCTTGAGGGCGGCTATTTTGCCCACGGCCTTTACGATCCCCAGGGAGTTATCCTTCTTGCCTTCCCGTCCGACGGCGAGGCCCGCTGAATCGTAGCCTCGGTATTCCAAACGCCGAAGACCTTCCAAGAGCAAGCCAGGTGTTTTTCGCGGACCAGAGTAACCGATTATGCCGCACATAGATGAAGCCTCCCAGTTGGGACAGGATTGGGCACTTTATTGCCCTGACCATGATTAAAGGTCTTGGGCGATCGGCACNNGCGCAAGTACCAAAGCGCGCAGCGCCAGATCTCTGCCTGACCGAACGCCTGTTGTCGCGATCCTGGAGCAGGCGTATAGTAGCCCTACCATAGGGCAGGATAGATTCACGATGAAAATTCTTCACTTACCCCAGGTGGGATCCACGATGGATGAGGCCCGCAGGGCAATCGAGCGGGGTCAAACCCCACCTTTTATCGTGCTTAGCGATCATCAGACCGAGGGGCGAGGCCGACTGGAGGGCCGGCGCTGGGAATCCGTGCCGGGAGCCTCTCTCGCCATGACGCTTTGCCTTGAAGCATCGGTAAGCCGGCTGCCTGCATTAACCTTGCGAGTAGGGCTGGGCGTCGCGCGGCAGCTCAGGCGCATCGATGGCCTCGCCGAGCGCGTAGCCCTCAAATGGCCTAACGACATTCTCGGCGCCGGATCAGCGAAAGACTCTTGGAAAAAGCTGGGGGGCATCCTCTGCGAATCCTCGGGCTCCGGCCTCTTCATCGGCATCGGCATTAACCTCGAGCGCGAAGCCTATGGGCCAAGCCTGGGCGAAACGGCGACGAGCCTGGAGGAACTCCTGCCGACTCCGAAAACTATAACCCCCCACCCTTTGTTGGCCAATCGCGAAGGGTTGGCTCGGGCTATAGCATACGCTGTTGTCGAAAGCCTTGAGGACCCTCTTTGGCGGGAAAAATATACGGCTATGCTCTGGGGCCTAGAACGGGAGTTGCGGTTCGTCGCAGGGGATCCCCGTTCAGGCAGGGAAGGTTCGGGAAGGCTTCTCGGCGTGGGAGAGGACGGGAGTCTCATCTTGCTCGAGGAAGGGAACCTTACGAAGCGTTACCACTCTGGAGAGATATCCGGGTTTCTGCCGCGATCGGTCTAGACGATAAACTCCGCGAACCTGGCCAGGAGCCTCGAAGGCATCTTGCATCTGACCAGGGTGCCCTCCTCTCCGCCCTTTTCCTCCAAAACCACGCCTTCCCGGTGAATGAGAGGAATCAAGGCGTACCGGGCGTGGGGGATAAGAAGACTCAGCTCCTGCATATCCGAGCTGAGTTCTTCCTCGATACGGGCGGCAAGCGCTTCGAGACCTTGACCTGTTTTAGCCGATACTGGAATGCCTTCAGGATGGGTTCTTCGCCACTCCGCGAGGGTTTCTGGATCCGCAAGGTCGGCCTTATTGAATACGAGGATGTGGGAAAGCGATCCGGCGCCTATTTCCGATAGTACCTGCCGCGTCGTGGTCATTTGCCGTTCCCGCTCGGGATCGGCCCCGTCGACCACCTGGATGAGAAGGTCGGCGCTGGACGCCTCCTCCAGGGTTGCCTTGAAGGCCTCCACCAGGCCATGGGGCAGATTACGCACAAAGCCGACCGTGTCAGTGAGTAAAAGGCTCGCACCAGAGCCCAGGGAGAGTCTGCGGGTAGTGGGATCCAGGGTGGCGAAGAGCTTGTCCTCCGCGACAACTTCAGCCCGAGTCATGGCGTTGAGAAGGCTGGATTTACCCGCGTTGGTATAGCCGACAATGGCAGCTCTTGGAAGCAGAAGCCTTTGCCGCCGCTTGCGCTGCACATCTCTGGACTTGCGTACATCCTTTAGTTCTTCCTTTAGTTCGTGGATCCTGCGCTCGATGGACCTTCGATCCAGCTCGATCTTCTGCTCCCCCGAACCCTTGGTGCCGTAGCGCCCTCCCCGCTGGCGGGAGAGATCTTCATAGGAATGGGCCAGCCTCGGCAGTGCGTATTCCAGCCGCGCCAGCTCCACCTGGAGTCCAGCCTCCCGAGTGAGCGCCCGAGCGGAGAAAATCTTGATGATAAGCTCAGCCCTATCGTAGACCTTGAGCCCCGAGAGTTTTTCCCAGTTTCTCTGCTGAATCGGACTTAAGGGGTGATCGAAAATTATCGAGTCTACATTGTCTGCCTTGGCGGCTGCGACGATCTCGTCCGCCTTGCCGCTGCCCAGCAACAGATTGGCCGTCCTTTCCCTCAGCTTGACCATCATTGTCGTGACAGGCTCAACACCCAGGCTCGAGGCAAGGCCGGAGAGCTCACGCAAGAGACTTGCGGCTTCCCTGGAACCCAATTGGTCCGATTCCACCCCGACAAGCAGCGCACGCTCGGCCTTGGGAGAGTTATCGTACAGTTCGTTCATGTAGTACCTGCCTGTTTCAGCGCAACAGGCTGCGCAGTATCGTGTCGGCTCTTCTGTATTACAGGTCGCCTATCGTCGCTGCCATGACGGCTTTGATCGTATGCAGTCTATTTTCAGCCTGGTCGAATACCACCGAGTGCCGGGATCTGAATACCTCATCCGACACTTCCATTTCCTTTATACCGTGTTGGGCAGCGATTTCGGCCCCAACCGCGGTCTCGGTATCGTGGAAAGCGGGAAGACAGTGCAGGAAGATCGCGTCAGGATTGCCGGTCTTCTTCATGAACTCCATGGTGACCCTGTACTTCTGGAGCTGAGCGATGCGCTGGGCGAATTTGGCTTCCTCGCCCATGGACACCCATACGTCGGTATAGAGCACGTCGGCGCCTTTGAGGGCTTCGTCCTTCTTTTCGATATCGAAAAATTCGATCTTTCCGCCTGAACCGGCGGCAACCTTGAGCATCTCTTCGGTGAGGGCCTCGTTGGGCCAGAGCTCCCGGGGAGCCAGGGCCACGAAGTGAAGGCCCATTTTCGCGCAGCCTATCATCAGGGCATTGCCCATGTTGTTTCTGGCGTCGCCGCAGTAGACCAGCTTTACCTTGCCCAACGGTTTGTCCACATGCTCCTCTATGGTGAGAAGGTCCGCCAGAATTTGTGTAGGATGATCCTCATCGGTGAGACCGTTCCAGACGGGAACGCCCGAATACCTGGCCAGATCCTCAACCAGTTTCTGGGAGAAGCCGCGGTACTGAATGCCATCGTACATCCTGCCCAGCACTTTCGCCGTATCTTCCACCGATTCCTTCTTGCCCATCTGCGAATTGGTCAGGAAGGTAGCATTCCCCCCCTCATCCCAGCAGGCGGTTTCGAAGGAGCAGCGAGTTCTGGTAGAGGCCTTGTCAAAGATAAGGACGATGTTTTTTCGGAACAGGCTGTTTCCCTTTATGCCCGCACGCTTCTTCGCCTTGAGGTCTCGGGAAAGGTCAAGGAGGTAACGGATCTCTTCGGCTGTAAAATCCTTAAGCGTTAGAAAGCTTCTACCTTTTAAATTGACGGGCATTTGATCCTCCGTATGTATATGGCACTTGGCCGCCACATTCTGGTGTTGTAATCGACAGAACCGGGCTGTGGCATTCAACGTATATACCAACTGCTCGGGGGGGTCAAGTATTCTTTAAAAAGGCCGTAAAATAGAAACTACCTACCTTTGACTTGAGAGTAAGCCTCTCTGTATACTAAAATTCGCCGGAAGCGGGTTAGTAGCTTCGACTACCGGCAAGGAGCGACCATGAGTCTCTCGCTGTCAGATTTAAGCAAGGTTGTCATTGATGCCCAATACGCTGTTCGAGGCCCGATTGTGAAACGGGCCGGAGAATTAGAACGCAGCGGCAGGGCTATCATTTACTGCAATATCGGAAATCCCCAAGCCCTGGGCCAGAAACCCTTGAGCTATGTCCGTCAGTCGCTCGCCCTCATGCAGTATCCCGAACTTGCGCAGAAAAGTCCGCAAGCCTTCCCGCCCGACGTCCTTGAAAGGGCCGCCGAACTCCTCGCGGCTTCGGTCGGCGGCCTGGGAGCCTACTCCGAGTCCAAGGGATTACGGATTGTCCGCGAAGCGGTGGCTCGATTCATAAGCAGGCGCGATTCCGATTCGTCGCTGATTGTTACGTCGGATCCCGAGCACATCTACCTCACCGATGGAGCCTCCAAGGGAGTCCAGTCCATTTTGCGTCTTCTCATCGCCTCCGATCGGGACGGTATAATGATCCCCATTCCCCAGTATCCCCTTTACTCTGCATCGATTACGCTCTACGGAGGATACCAGGTCGGGTATTATCTTGAGGAAGCTACAGGCTGGGCATTGAGCAGAGAAGAACTGGAACGGGCATACGGCGAAGCCAGTTCCAGAGGAATTAAAGTCAAGGCTATCTGCGTGATAAATCCTGGCAATCCCACCGGTGCCGTGCTGAGCAAGGACAATATAGCCATGGTCATCTCCTTTGCGAAGGATCATGGCCTTTCGATACTCGCCGACGAGGTGTATCAGGAGAACATTTACAGACCCGATGACAAATTCGTTTCGTTTGCCAGGGTTTTGGCAGAGTTGGGCGACACCGATGTATGTCTATTCAGTTTCCATTCCTGTTCCAAGGGTTTCCATGGCGAATGCGGCCAACGCGGCGGGTATTTTGAAGCGCGCAACGTCTCCACAGAGGTTCTGGCGCAGATCACAAAACTCCAGTCCATAGCCCTTTGCGCAAACTTAAACGGACAGATTCTAGTATACCTCATGGTCCGTCCCCCTGAACCTGGCGAAGCTTCCTTCGAGCAGTACGAAAAGGAGAAAAAGGAAATACTCGGAGAATTGGCGGCCAGGGCAAAGCTATTAGCTGAAGGATTGAACAAGATCCAGGGATATTCCTGCGCCCCGATTGCAGGGGCTATGTACGCGTTTCCTACCATAACGCTTCCCCCGGGGCGCAGCGATACCCAATACTGCCTCGCTCTACTGGAAGAGACAGGCATCTGTCTGGTTCCTGGCGAGGGATTCGGACAAGCCGAGGGGAGCGCTCATTTCCGCACTACCATATTGCCGCCCAGGGCGCAGTTGCTGCAGGTACTGGAAAAACTCGAAAATTTTAACAAGCATTGGAAATAGGAGCTATGTAATGGAATGGAGAGCGAGCCATATATTGGTAAAGGACAGAGCCCTGGCGCAGGAACTCGTGAAGCGCTGCAAGCAGGGAGGAAACTTTGAAAGCCTCGCCCGAGAACACTCCACCTGCCCATCCAAATCATCGGGCGGGGATCTTGGCTGGTTTGGCCCTGGCAAGATGGTGGCCGCCTTTGAGTCGGCCTGCAAGGGGCTTGGTGTTGGCTCGATTTCCGATGTAGTGCAGACCCAGTTCGGCTATCACATTATTAAGCTCACCGGCCGACGTTAGCCGATCATGACTTTCGGAATTGACCCGGGCTACGAAGCTAGATCAGTGACGAGGATTAAATAACGAGACGTTGTACGATTTTAACTGTAAGTCAATTTTCCCAACTGCGCGACAGCGGCTTTCATGTCTTTTGGCAGAGGTGCTGTCAGCGTAAGCGCGTTTCCATTTTCAGGATGCGCGAGCGTCAAGATTTCTGCATGGAGCGCGGTTCGCGCCAGCAGCGGACGCTCCTCGAAGCTGTCCCCCCTCCATCCCCGCTTTATCTTGGACAGGAAAAGCGGCTTACCGTCCCCGTACAGGGGATCGGCGACGATGGGATAACCCGAAGCCGCGCAGTGCACCCTCACCTGGTGAGTCCGTCCTGTTTCGGGCCTTGCCCTGACAAGGCTATATTCTTCGTAACGTTCGACTGTCTCGAAGCGGCTCAAGGAATCCTTGCCCCTGCGCTTGTCCACAATACTGCGATGGAGCTTGTCGGCGTCGGCTAAAAGCGGCAGATCGCAGGACCATTCATCCTCTTCTGTCCGTCCACGAACTAGGGCGAGATAGGATTTTTCGATGGCTCTGGAGTGGAATAGAGCGTTAAGCGCCTTGTGCGTGCCCTGATTCCTGGCAAATAGTAGGACTCCGCTGGTGTCCTTGTCGATCCTATGCACGACGAAGAGCTTTCCGTAGGTCTTTTCCAATAAGGATAGGATGACCGGTGCCTCGGCGTCGTAACGGTCGGGTATGGATAGCATGCCTGCCGGCTTGTCCACCGCCAGGAGAAATTCGTCGCAGAAAAGGATCTGTGGTTTTTTGTTCACACTCTTGAGCATACCACGAAGGCCTGACTTTGTGAACGAAGCGAAGCTCGTCTTCTTGGAGCCGCAGGTCGCGTAGTGGAATTTCGAACCTCTACGTACAATAAACTGCAGGAACCCAGGCTCATAGGAACACGTCTCTCGCCCTCCTGGAAACCCTGTCCATCATCCGTCTCAGCTCGGTCCTCTCCTCCGAGCCCAAGACATCCAGGGCATCGCCCAGAAACTCGGGCGAAAAAACCCCCTCAGCTTCGATCTGGTCAAGAAGTTCTTCGCCAATGCCTGAGAGGCTGAGCCGGGAAGCTCTCTTGTCGGCCACTATGACGGTCCTGATCAGCCAGCCCGAAGCCACGCATTTTCGAGCGACCAGGCTTAAGGTGGGCTTGTCCATACCCAGCTCACAGGCGGCGACGCTCAGGATCAGGGCGCCTCTTCTCCGGGCCTGTCGCACCAGCTGATACTGCTGGAAGCTGATGCCGTATTTTTCTAACGCTGCCGAGGCTTTGCGACGCCATAAGCTGTAAGCCAAGCCCATCATTAGATACTCTTCCATTTGGTTAGTATACGAACTATTTAACAGAAATTCTAGTTTTTTCTTAAAAGTCCTTGTCATTTTTTTAAAATATGGGTATCTTGCATCTGACCCTCGGGGTCGTCATTCTAAATAATCAAGGGAGAGTAACACTATGGCTAAACAGCTGCTTTTCAGCGAGGACGCGAGGCGCAAGCTTCTCGTGGGTGTGGAGACAATTTCCAAGGCGGTCAAGGTAACCCTCGGCCCCAAAGGCCGGAATGTCCTCCTCGACAAGAAGTTCGGCGCCCCCACCGTTACCAAGGACGGCGTTTCCGTCGCCAAGGAAATAGAGCTGGAAGATGCCTATGAGAATATGGGCGCCCAGCTGCTCAAGGAAGTAGCCACCAAGACCAACGACATCGCCGGAGACGGTACCACCACCGCCACCGTTCTCGCCTATTCCATCGTGAAGGAAGGCCTCAAGGCTGTAGCCGCAGGCATGGATCCCATGGCCCTCAAGAAGGGCATCGATCAGGCAGTCACCGTCGCCGTGGAGGAAATCAAGAAGAACTCCAAGGAAATCATCGAGAAAGAGGAAATCGCCAACGTGGCTTCCGTTTCGGCCAACAACGACACCGCCATCGGCAGCCAGATCGCCGACGCCATGGAGAAGGTGGGCAAGGACGGGGTTATCACCGTTGAAGAGTCCAAGACCATGGACACCACCATCGACTTCGTCGAAGGCATGCAGTTCGACCGCGGCTATACCTCTCCCTATTTCGTAACCAACCGCGATTCCATGACCACCGTCTTCGAGAATCCCCTTATCCTCATCCACGACAAGAAGATCTCCAACATGAAGG